>CABSAW010000141.1:0-1519 GCA_902475745.1 uncultured Oscillospiraceae bacterium | reverse complement strand
TCATGGCTGTGGGACTGGCGCCCAGCGCCTTGAATACGCCCATATATACCGCCGAGCCGGGAACACGGATCTTCAGATCCTTCAGATCCTCCGGTGTGGTGACAGGGTGTTTGCTGTTGGTGAGCTGGCGGAAGCCGTTGTGGAAGGAGCCCAGATAGGTGATGCCCTTTTCGTCCAGCAGCTCTGCGTAGTAGGCGCCGCCGGTGGTGTCAATGACCTGCCGTGCCTCCTGATAGGAGGTAAAGGACCAAGGCAGCGTCGCCACCGACATCTTGGGCTCTATGTTGGCCAGGACACAGGTGGCATAAGCCCCTAAGTCTGTCGCACCTACGGCGATATACTCCACACCCTTGGTGCTGTTGCCGCCGGCCAGCGTATCGTTGGGAAATACATCAATGGTGATGCTTCCACCTGAACGCTCTGCCACCAGCTCCGCGAAGTGGTGGGCTACCAGCGAGTCGATTTGCGTGTCCGTTCCGTTGACTGCCATGGACAGATTGATTTTCTGATATGCGCCGCCCTCTCCGTCGGAGGACGTTGTGCTGCCGCAGCCGGACATCAAGCCCAGCAGCAGAACGGCACCCAATAGTAATGCAAGCCATCGTTTACACCGATTCATGTTCCTTACCTCCAGCAAAACTTTGTCTTTCGTCATGTGTCTGACAAAGACATTTATAATATAGCAAGTCCCCGTCTTTTCGTCAACCCCTTTGGAATTTTCAACAATTCGCACTATTTCGATATAATATTTTTGTGCAAAAAATAGAGGAGCAGAGAGTGCATGTCTGTCGTACCGTAAAAGCGCGGTCAATTATTCGTGAAGCTATGCAAGACTACCGTGCTTTAGCATGAATATGTGCATGGAGTTCATCGCGGAGAGGGATTGAGGTAAGAAAGTGGCCGACTGCTCATGATGGCTGTTCGCAGTATATGTGATACTTGATTTTGACTTCTGCTCGCTTCCATCTCTTTGGCTGCTGAACCCACAGCGCGAATTATTCTTGCATTTTTTGCCGATACCCGATATCATGGTATTATTGTAGGCAACTCAATTGGTGCTTTGACACCGGAGAGACGATCCGCAGGGGAAGAGAGGTTAAGCGCATGAAGAACCTGAAAAAGCTGACGATCCTGCACTCGAATGATATGCACGGCGATTTTCTGGCTGAGCAGATTGACCAGCGGCTGGTAGGCGGCGTGTCGCTGCTCTCCGGCTACGTCAATAAGGTGCGGCGGGAAGAGAAAAATGTGATCTACGCCGTGGCGGGTGATATGTTCCGCGGCAGCGTGATCGACTCGGAGTACAAAGGCATCTCCACCATCGGCATCATGAATCTGGTAGGGCCGGATGTGGCCACCATCGGTAACCATGAGATCGATTACGGTCTTGCCCATCTTCTGTTTCTCGAAAAGTGCGCGGATTTCCCCATCATCAACGCCAATCTGCACATCAAATCCAACGGACGGCGGATGTTCCAGCCCTTCTGGATCGCCCACATCGACGGCATGAAGATCCTGT
>CABSAW010000140.1:0-1617 GCA_902475745.1 uncultured Oscillospiraceae bacterium | reverse complement strand
AGGTCAAGGCTTTCCGCAAGGTTTTTGATCTGTGCCGCAGACTTTGGCTTTGCCAGCATGACCACGGCGCCCAGCTTTTCCATATCCGCTTTTGATAACCCATCCGTTGCCCCTGCCAGTTCGTTGAGGTCGGAGAGGGTTTCGTACTCCATATCCAACAGGACATCCACCTCATTGGGGAGTTGGCTGTCCTCCAGCCGCAGGCGGACATCGGCGGGATCTGTGATGCCCCCGCGAAGGAGGGCGCGGTCGATTTCCTCCCGCTCCATGGGGAGGAACAGCCATGTGATGTGTTCTGTGTCCTCCGGCTCGGCTTTGGAGGTCACCGCAACGGTGATGACATTCGGCTCATAGTAATAGCAGGGGAAGAAGCGGCCGTCGTAGACCTGCTCCAGCTTCATGCCGTTGTCGTAGACCACACCGTAGGGCGTGATCGTGCCGCTGCCGCTATCAATGAGCTGCCGTGCGGTTCCCTTGCCGTCCAGCGCGTTCAGTTCATCCACACTTGCGCTGCCGCCGTGCAGGTTCATGTAGTGGTCGCGGCCGATGGCGGCGAGGTCGGAAAAGTCGGTGATGACCGTGGCTTGCTGGCAGCAGAAGGTCAGGTTGATGAGATCCTTCAGCTCGAACAGCTCCAGCTTGTGGGCCATCGCCTGAAACTGCGCGGCCTCGCCGGTGTCGAAGCTGTCCAGCCGCTTGGCGAGGTAGTTCAGTTCCTCCACATTGACCGTGAGCATTTCCGCTCGTTTCAGGACAGTGTAGAAACTGTCGATCTTCTCCACCTTGCAGTCCGCCTTGAGCGCGTCGCCGATCTCCAGCGCCTCCAGCAGTTCCATGCAGTATGTGTATTGGTCGCGGGGGATGGGGAACGGGATGGTCGCCACACCGTATTCCGGGTGACTGGGGTTACTGAGAACTGCTTGCATCATCATTTGCTTCTCCTTTCTATTTCTTCCATATCTGTGCGCAGACAGCCTCCACCCCGGTGCCAACAGACAATACCGTGGGCGGGATACGGGCATCCACGGCATCGCTCGTTTTCGGTGCAAAACACCGGCTCCGGTGACCTCTGCTGATAGGGCACTGGCTGCCGCTCGTCGATCCGCCGTGCCAGCGGTCTTGTTGGTTTTCGCATATACTGCTCCTCTCTGGGCTGCCGCCCTTGATCTGTCCTGAAACGCAAAAAGAGCGCCGGTTCGATGGTTCTACGAAACCAACAAACCGACGCTCTAAACTTTGTGAAATTTTTTCATGAAAAAAGCCCCCTTTTGCGAGGAAAATCCTCGTACAAAAGAGGGCTGCATCCGATTATTTCGCCAGAAAACAGGAAAAGAGGGGTTCAAATCACGTCGAACGCCTCTCAGACGGCTCTGACATCCATGCTTGAAACCGTTAAAATCGGGGTATGGGAAACCCCGGAAAGGCTTGATGCCACGCGGTTTTCACCGCATGGCATCTAAACCTGTTTGTTAACTTGTGCGACATTGCAGAAGCAATGAAGCCGGGACGGAAGAAGAAAATCTCTTTTGAGCCGGTAGAAACCAGAGTGATTCGGCATTGCCTTATGGAGTGGCGAAATCGAGAGATACAGGCGAAAAGACACGGCGCAGTGGATGC
>CABSAW010000139.1:0-1784 GCA_902475745.1 uncultured Oscillospiraceae bacterium | reverse complement strand
AGCTGCTCCATGCCCCAGAAGCAGCCGCCTGCCAGATAGATGACATTTTCCGTGGTGTCCATATACATACCCTCCTCGCCGGACATATCCGAGGACTGTCCGGCCATGTCCGTTCCCTGCGTGTCCTTTTCCCGCGGTACACGCTGCCGTTCTGCGGCGCAGCCGCTGAGCAGCAGTACCGAGGCGAAAAGCAGGGCCAATACGCTTCGATACATGGCGTTTCCTCCTTTCAGGGGGAGCAAGGGTCACTCCACCCCGTCGCCATCCTGCCCTTTGCCGCGGCCGGGCCGCAGGACGGTATACAGCAGCGACCCAAGGACGCAGCCGAAGCCGGTGGAGAGCCACGGGCTGGATGTAACGGCGCAGGTGCCGGTGGCGCAGCCCACATAGCGGTAGTACAGAAACCCTCCGGCACTGCCCACCAGGGGCAGGGCAATGGCGCGCAGAATGCTCGTCAGCTTACAATGTTTCTTTTTCATAATGTCCTCCTTTTGAAGATATTGGATCAGCCCATATCGGCAGCCAGTGCCTTGTCGATCTGGGCTTGCAGTGCATCGGCCTGCGCCTTGCTGGTGATAGCCCCCACAATGGGATCACCCACGATGCGGCCGCTGCGGTTGACCACATAGGTGGTGGGATAGGCGTAGATGCTCTCCACGAACTTGCCCGCCTCGCTGCCGGAATCGAAGTACACGTTCTGATAGGTGGCGCCGCTCTGAGTCAGTACATCCTTGGCGTCAGAGATAGCCGCCTCGTTGCCGTCCAGCGTAAAGGCGTTGATGCCGATCAGCGCACCGCCCTTGCCGGAAAGCTCCTTGTTCAGCGCGTCCAGATCGCCCAACTCGCCCACACAGGGACCGCAGGTGGTGAACCAGAAATTCACCACGGTGACGGCCTTGCCGGAGAACAGATCACTGCTCTTTACCGTATTCCCGTCCAGATCCTTGCCCTCAAAGGCAGGGAACTTCGGCAGGCTGCTGTCATCCGTCTTGTTGCCCGTGCTGCCACTATCAGTCTTGTTGCCCGTACTGCCATTGTCGGGGGTGTTGCCCGTGCTGCCGCTATCGGTCTTATTGCCTGTGTTGCCGCCGTCGGTTTTATTGTCCTTGCTGCCGCCGTCGGGCATCGTGTCCATATCCTTGTCCGCCGGCATATTCATATCGCTGTCCAGAGATTTTTGCACGATCTCGGGATACTTTTCCTCCAGTGCGGCCAGCTTGTTTCCGATGTCGCGAATCTTCTCCGCCTCACTCTGAAGCAGCTTCAGCTCGTCTGCCGAAAACTGATCCTTGGCGGCGTTGATGGTTTCCAGCAGGAAGTCGCCGTAGTTTTTGCCGTCCTCCATCATGATCTTACCCTTGTCCGCTGCCATAAAGACCTTTTCCCAAAGTGCTGTGTTCTCCGCCAGAATAGCAGCCTCCTGCGCTGTCAGCTCCTTGTGCATGGCGGCTGCCTCCTCGGCGTTCTTCGGCTCGTTGTCCATGCCGTCCATGTGATCGCCGCCCTTTGCGCCGCAGGCGGCCAGAGAGAGCACCAGCACGACTGCCAACAGCAATGTCATTAGTTTCTTCGTGTGCATGTTCGTTCCTCCTTGATCTTTGTCGTCGTTCTTCTGCGGCGTTTCTGCCGCAAGGACTGTTTATTTTTACTGTCTCCACGGCCGCAGCGGAAGAGGGCGGCGCTGGTGGGACAGACACGCTGCATTCTATTACCATAATAAAGTGAATGGGTTAAAATCTTTGTTAAGAACGGGGATTTAATGGAAATATATCTTAAATTCGCTG
>CABSAW010000138.1:0-1807 GCA_902475745.1 uncultured Oscillospiraceae bacterium | reverse complement strand
GCGGCGGCAACAACTCCACCTTCGTCTGCCGCGCCATGTCCTCCAGCGGCACGGATACATACAGTGCCATCGCCGGGGCGGTGGGCTCGCTGAAGGGGCCTCTCCACGGCGGTGCCAACGCCAAGGTCATGGAGATGTTCCACTATATCAAGGAGAACGTGGATCCCCACGACGACGGCTCCATCAAGGATTATTTGAACAAGCTGCTGGATAAGCAGGAGGGCGACCGCTCCGGCAAGCTGTACGGGCTGGGGCACGCGGTGTACACCATGTCCGATCCCCGCGCCGTGCTGCTGAAAAAGTACGCCCAGCGCATGGCGGAGCTGAAGGGCTACGCCGACGACTTCGCGCTGCTGCAGAAGGTGGAGGAGCTGGGGATCCCGCTGGTAATGGAGCGGAAGAACAGCACCACCCCCATGTGCGCCAACGTGGATATGTACTCCGGACTGGTGTACGCCATGCTGGGCATCCCGGAGGAGGTGTTCACGCCGCTGTTTGCCTCCGCCCGTATCGCGGGCTGGTGCGCCAACCGCATTGAGGAGGTAGTCACCTGCCACCGGATCATGCGCCCCGCCTACCGCGCCGTCACCACCCACGAGGCGTATATTCCCATGGAGCAGCGCAGAGAGCACCTGCATCTGGCGGCGGTGTAAGGCTCCGTCAGCATCGTTTTCACGATTTTGCCTGTCCCCCTTGACAAACAGTCACGTTTTGCTATAATAAACGGGTATTCCGTTTGCGAGCGTGCTGGAATCGGCAGACAGGCAAGCTTGAGGTGCTTGTGTCCGTAAGGTCGTGTGGGTTCAAGTCCCATCGCTCGCACCAAACACCAGAAAACCACCCCACAGGGGTGGTTTTCTTTGGTTAGGGGAAGAATGGTTACATATTCTTCTCGTAGGACTCGATCATCTTCTTGACCATCTGGCCGCCGACGGAGCCGGCCTCGCGGCTGGTCAGGTGACCGTTGTAGCCGTCCTTCAGGTTCACGCCGACCTCATGCGGTGTGTATTCACCTCAAAGATTTTAAGGGAATTATCTTGAAAAGTTCTAAAAATGGACAATTTTATACAATTTGAGAACGAATAACGAAATTACGATCTGGAACGCTCATTTACATAGAAAACCGCCTGTGAAGCAGGCGGTTTTCGTTATTATCGGTTGTATCGTTATTCCATGCCGATTTTGCAACGATTATTCCGATACACTGTACCGCACCGCAGGTCCGGAACCTGTTTTTACGATCTTATTTTCCGCGAGCAATTCATTCAAGGCACGGATTGCGGGGAATTTGGAACTGTCCAGCAGAGTTTCGACTTCCTTTCGACTGACCGCGCCGCGCTGACGGATAAAACGCAGCGTCTTCTCCGCGTTGCTCATGTTGTCGTCTGTCAACGTAATGATTTTCGGCAGTACTACGACGAAGGATGCGGGCACTGGGTATTACTCGCCGTACCATTCTCTGTTACGAGGAGCACAGCCTGATTTCCGGGCTTTTTACTTGTAGATACAATCAGAAAATGCGTAAGTCCAAAAACATCCGGACTTACGCATTTAACTGGGTCTTTTCAGAGAAGGCGAAGACGCCTTTTGGCGTCCTCGCTTTCCTGAGAGAATCGTATTTCTTTGCCCTGTTGGCAGGTGCCGGAGAGTCAAGGTGATGGTAAGAAGAGCATTTGTGTTGTGAAGGAGGTGTCGATAGATCCCGGCGCACCTGCCAACAGGAACGAAGAAACGTGAAAGGAGTTTTACTTCGCGGCCTTGGCAGCCTTGATGGACTCGATCAGCTCGGGAACGACCTTGAACAGAT
>CABSAW010000137.1:0-1835 GCA_902475745.1 uncultured Oscillospiraceae bacterium | reverse complement strand
GTGATGACCGCCGCCATCAGCCCGCAGGCCAGCACCAGCATCACGTCCGTCAGGTTGGCCACATACTGCATGGGCTGCACATCTTCCTCCTCGCGCAGACTGCTGCCGCGCAGACCGCTTCCCCGGATCATCGCTCCGCCTCCTTCATCTCCTGAAGGCAGCCCTCCATGATGGCCTCCAGATCGGCAATATCCGAAGCGTACCACCGCTTGCGGGCGGTGGAGATCAGGGCGCAGACCGCCGCAGTGATGATACCGGCGATGGTGGTATCAAAGGCAATGCTCATGGACTGGGACAGCGTGACGGTGTCGCCCTGTCCCAGGGCCACCACGCCGGGGCCGAGGGGGATCAGCGTACCCAGCAGGCCGAACATGGGGCCCAGCTTGGCCACCGTGTCGGTGATGCGGACCACCCGGTGATAATAGTCCTCTTCGCCCTCCAGCATACGCTTGGCGGCGGCGAGGCGGGTCTCCTCCGGCAGGTCAGCGGTATTCAGCAGCTTGGAGAACACCAGCTTCTGCCGGTTCAGGAACGGTTCATCATCCAGCATGGCACGGATGTCGTCCGGGGTCTTGCTCCGCATGGCGTGCAGCAGCTCCACGGTGTTGACCTTGTCGCTGCCGGCCCGCTGGGCGGCCTCGTAGATCACGAAGCCCACCTCGATCACGGCAACGGCCATCAGGAGCAGCAGCACGATATAGCAGGGGTAGCGAAGCCCCTGACCGATGGCATGTAGTATCTCTGTCATTCGTCTCTTTCTTCCTTCTTTATGTCGCTTGCGGGAATGTCTCCTGTGCCGTCCTTACGGTTATTGGCGGCGCTGCTGCCGCGGCGATAGCCGTTCTTCCGACCCCACAGGATCAGCAAAATCACGATCAGCAGCAGGATCAGCAAAATCAGCCACCACAGGCTGAAATGAGGGGCGGGTGCTTCGGTCGTCCACTTGGCGTACAACGTCATGTTGCCGCTGACGGTGTCCTTACCGAAATCCCACTGGTTCTGTAGATCGATGTCGCTGTACCAGCCCGCAAAATACAGACCGTCCTTGGTAGGATCGTCGGGCTGCTTGATCTTGCCGCCCAATGCCACGCTCTGGTCGGGCACCTCGCTGCCGCCGTTGCTCTCAAACCGCACCAGGCAGCCCTCGGACACCGTTACGGTCACATCCTGCGCCGTGGCGGCGTACCGATCCTCACCGCCCTTGGTGGACACCTGATTGGCGCTGTTGCGGATCACGGAGGACCCGGCGGTGCCGATGACCTTCAGTTGGAAGGTGCCCACCACGGTGGCGGCCTTCCACGTTTCGCCGCCGGACAGGGAAACAAAGTTCATGTAAAAGGCCCGGTCGTCATCGCGGAGGGCCAGATCCGTGGTCTGTACGCCGCTGGTCACCATGGCGCTGTCAGGCACCAGTTCAAAAAACGTACTATCGTACAGGATTTCATCCTGCACGGCGTGCATGGTGTAATCCTCTGCCGCGTCGGTGCGGCGCAGAGTAAACATCACGGTGATAATATCGCCTGTGGCGGCTTTTTTCTCGGCGCTGCCGTCCACAGTCAGGGAAAAATCAAATTGTCGGCTCTCGTCCACGGCGAAGGCCGGGACGGCCATGGCCAGCAGCAGCGTCAAAACCGCCAGCAGGCCGCAAAAAATACGTTTCATCTTAAAAACCTCCAAATCCGGGCCGTCCCCTGCCCCGAAAAGGGGCAGGGGAACAGTCCGGTGCTGCGGGGGGACGCGCTCACGCGCGAGAGGGTATGAAGTTACTTGGTGATCAGCGCGATGATTGCGGCGGCGTCAGCGGTGTCCAGCTTGCCGTCGGCAGTCATATCCGC
>CABSAW010000136.1:0-1850 GCA_902475745.1 uncultured Oscillospiraceae bacterium | reverse complement strand
ATTCTGGCGAATACGCCCATCACCATGGAGGTGTGGGAGATCAGCGGCGGCGAGGAAGCGCAGCATACGCTGATGCCGCTGCTGCCGGTGTGGGAGGAGGGCAGTGTAAAGGATTACGGCGAGATCCCCTGCAATCTGGGCGGTGGCCCGCTGATGATTCGCTGCAAGTACGGCAACATTCTGAAGAACCCGTCCAACGCCATCTACTACAAGTGCAACATGGAGTCCAGTGGCGTGGAGCTGCGCATCAACGGGCGCGCCATCGAACACGGAATGTTTGACCGCGTCTGGGGCGAGGCCATTCACCCCAGCCAGAACCGTTTTTTGGTGCAGGTGGATCTTATCTCGGACAACCCCGCCGCACTCCCTGCAACGAAGAACACGAAAACCTCTTTCTGTGAAGCCGATCCGCGCCTGAAGAACCTGCTCAGTTGGATCGCCTCCTACGTTCCTGCCCCGGCCAAGGATGTGGACTCGGTGGAGCTGCGGTATGTCAAAGAACTGACTGCCAAGCGGGAGAAGGACCCCACCGCCCTGCGGGTGAGCCGCGAGGAGCCGGTGTTCCAGAAGATTGGACTGAAGGCCAAGGTTGATCTATTCGTGGGCTACATCGACCGCGTGACCATCTACGAGGCCAAGGCCGGCAAGACTAAGGCGCTGGATCTCTATCAGCTCCGCATGTATGTGGATGGCTGCGCCCTGGACAACAAGCCTGTGGACGAAGCCGTGCTGATCGCCAAGCGTCACTCGGCGGAGGTAAAGGAGCTGCGGGACATCCTGAACACTCTGACCGCACCTGACGGACGTCCCTACAACTTCCGGCTGGCTACGTGGGATGAGGAGGGTATCGTGATCCGCCAGAGTGCGTAAGAACAGCAGAGGAAAAGTGTGCAATGATTGCACACTTTTCCCCGACAGAGAGGAGTGAGAATATGACCGATGAAAGTAAAACACTGCTTTATGAAGACCCTCATTGTGATGATGAGGACGAGGAGATGGACGGGCGCATCTCTCAGGTAGCTTTTGTTGCGTATCAGCAGGCCAAGATGAAGGGCTTGCCCGTGGCTCGCTATGACGCGGAGAAAAAGGCGACCTATTTGCTGTACCCTGACGGACACTGCGAGTATGTGGACAAGCCACCTGAGAAAGCGCCGTCATCCGCTGGACTTGCGCCGCAAAATCATGTACAATGGGAGCAGAAATTCACAAAGGAGAAAGGACGACTGACCATGACATATACTTCCGCGCAGGCCAACAAGCTGCTGAAAAAGCTCAACGACGAGCACGCCGCCCTGCTGGACAAGGAAAACCGCAGCAAGGACTTCCGCGCCGCCATGGGCGAGGACGTGGAGTCCGTGCGCCCCGCCTACGATTACACTGATACCCAGAAGAAATTGGCAGAGCTGGAACAGCGCATCCGCAAGGTGAAGCACGCCATCAATATGTTCAACGCCACTCATGTTATCCCTGACTTCAACATGACCATCGACGAGATGTTGGTGTACATCCCCCAGCTGACCCAGCGCAAGAACAAGCTGGCCGATATGAAAGCCCGCCTGCCTAAGCAGCGGGTGGAGGAGCAGTACGGGCGGCAATCTAATATCATTGACTACTCTTATGCCAACTACGATTTGACGGCAGTAGAGGCCGACTACGAAAAGGTCAGCGACGAGTTGTCCCGCGCCCAGCTGGCACTGGACGCCGTGAACCAGCGGGACACATTTGAACTGGCGGAGTAAAAAACGTTCCGTCGCGCTGTCCTCGCCGTTTTAAAATTACAAGTGGTGACCTCCGACCGTGTTCAATGTTGCTGCGGAGGCGGGTTATTCTATTTGTTATTGGGTTATGTG
>CABSAW010000135.1:0-1981 GCA_902475745.1 uncultured Oscillospiraceae bacterium | reverse complement strand
AACTCATCGGCGCCGGGAAGCTGTCTGCCAAGGAAAAGTCCATCATTGACCGCTGTACCGCCCAGGTCTACCGGGAATACATCCGCGGCGGGTATCAGGGGCAGGCCCCAACCCTGCAGGACTTTCATGCGGAACTGCTCCGCCAGCCGGAAAAGGAAGCTGCGGACGTGGCGCTGGCCATTGAGTTGTTTACCGAGGGCAGCTTGAACACCTTTGCAAAACCCACCAACGTGGATACCAATGCCCGTATCCTCTGCTATGATATCCGAGACCTTGGCAAGCAGCTTCTGCCGGTAGGTATGCTGGTGGTGCTGGACAGCATCTTCAACCGCATCATCCGTAATCGCGGGCTGAAGCGGAATACCTGGATCTATATCGACGAGATCTATCTGCTGTTCCAGCATGAGTACAGCGCCAATTTCCTGTTCACCCTGTGGAAGCGTATGAGAAAGTATCAGGCTTGCGGAACGGGGATCAGCCAGAATATCGAAGACCTGCTCCAGTCTCACACGGCCCGCACCATGCTGGCCAACAGCGAATTTCTCATCATGCTGAATCAGGCGGCAACGGATCGGGAGGAATTGGCGCGTCTGCTGAATATCTCAGACAACCAGCTCTCCTACATCACCAACGTGGACTCCGGCCGGGGGCTTATCAAGTGCGGAAGCGCTATCGTGCCTTTTGTGGATCATTTCCCCAAGAACAAGCTCTACCGCTTAATGACCACAAAACCCTCGGACTTGGCTGCGTGATAGCCCATGGAGAAAATTAAAGAAAAACCCACGCTGGGTGAGCGTGTCAAAGAGAAAGCTGTATCCGCGCCAAAGGAACTTTTGCGCAAGGGGCTGGATGACGGCTCGGAGCGTCTGCGGACTCAGCTCCGGGATACCGCCCAGCAGGGGCGGCGGGATGAATATGGCGGCGACGCCATTGAGGACACCGCCGCCAGCGGCCTGCACCGCGCCGAAAAGGAACTGCTGAAGCAGCGCAAGAAGAAAAACGCGGAGCAGAGCGCGTCACCCCAGGGTGACGCCTCTGCCCCCAGCTCCAACAGCGACGTGCCGCCTGTCATCCGCACCAGAGAGACTGACGCGGCGAGGGCAAGAGCGCCCTCACCGCCAGTGCGGGAGCAGGCACGGCAGGCGGCTATGAAGCAGGCAGTCAAGAGGAAGAATGCCTATATCAGCGCACAGGGCGAGACCGCTGTAACGTCAGCGCCTGAGTCGCAGCGGCAGGGCCAGCAGACATTCATTCAAGAGCAGGGCCGCAAAGCGTCCCGCCAGCAGGCGCAGCGCAGGCGGGCAGAGCGGCGGTTCCAGCGCCAAGATGATCTGCGTGGTGATTCGCTGTGTTCGGAAGGTTTCGAGCCAACCAGCAGGGGCAGAATCAAAGAGCGCGGCGGCATCCAGCCGCCGAAGAAGCGCCAGTTCCCCGAACCGAAAACACCGAATCACGCTGCGGGGATCGTGCCAAAAGCTCGTGAGGGCAGCAAATCTGCTGTGCTGTCCTCTGAACAGGCCATGCACTCAACCACCGTCCATGCGACTGCGGCCGGAACACACGCTGCCAGAGAAGCGGCCATGCAGATGGCCAAGCGGCAGCAGATGACAAAAGCGGCAGAAACCGCAACGCAGAAAACCGCGCAGGCGGCGGGCCGCGCGCTGCGCTCCATCATTGCCGCTGCCCAGAGCTTACTTGCGGCAATAGCGGCTGGTGGGAGCACAGTTGTAGCCATGGTGCTGGTGATTTGTCTGATTGGACTTCTGATCGTGTCGCCTTTTGGGATATTTTTCTCCGTAGAGGACAGCGGTACCGGCTACACCATGCCGGAAGCTGTCAGCGTATTGAACGGCGAGTTCGCCGCTCGGATCGAGCAGATCAAGGCAGAGAACCCGCATGACGAACTGGATATGGACAACGCCGGCAGCGCCGCCATGATCTCCAACTGGCGGGATGTGCTGGCTGTTTATGCTGTGCGGAC
>CABSAW010000134.1:0-1997 GCA_902475745.1 uncultured Oscillospiraceae bacterium | reverse complement strand
TACCATGCGGCGGCGCAGAGAGGAACTGTCCAAGCTGTTCAAGCGGCTCTATGAGGACAACGTGCTGGGGCGGGTGACCGATGAGCAGTACCGGATGCTGGCGGGCGATTACACCGTCGAACAGAAAGCGTTGGAGGAACAGATCCCCGAAAAGGAGGCCCGGCTGGAAAAGCTGAAAGCCGCCTCCGCCAACGTGAACACGTTCGTTGAGAAGGCGAAGCAGTATACCGCCATCGACGAGCTGACGCCGGAGCTGCTGCGTTTGTTCATCCAGCGGATCGAGGTGGGCGAGCGGACGGAGAAATACTCCCGCAGCTCCCACCAGAGCATCCGCATCGTGTACCGCGACATCGGCACGGTGGACAGCGCGATGGAGCAGGGCGAGGCGCAGCCGCGCATTGCGCCGCCCCTGAGTGAGGTATTCCAGCTTCCCGCATAATAAAAAAGCAGAGAAAAAACGCAAGAAAGCGGACAGCAAACGCTGTCCGCCCCCTTGCAAGACATGGTGTCAACTTGTGTCCCTACGAACATTACCCGAATGATTGCAGCACTTTTTCTTTTACCCTGGTACACGCTAAAGTACACACCGTTATTCTTCGGACGCCAGATACACGTCCGTCACATCTGCACGGCCATGGCCCAGCAGGTGAGACACATCCAGCTTCGCCCGGTACTCAGATGCGCCACTATCCACCGCAGCCTGATATTGCCGGACCGCATAGCTGTGCCGGAGCCCATGGTGTGTCAGCGGCCGGGGGTTGGCACCCTGATTCGGACGGTGCTCCCGAAGGAACGCCTGAAAAGCATGAATATAGACATCCGTGGCCGTATCATCCGGCACAAACAGCTTGTGCCCACGCTGGACTGCGGCTCGCCGGTCACGCAGCGCCTGTTGTGCCGCTCCTGCCTCCACCGGCACGCTCCTGACGCGTCCGCCCTTGCCTTTGACCGTCAACACCCCTGTGCGCTCCCACGCCTCTACAGCGGCCGTATCGAGCCGGCAGACCTCATGGATGCGCAGACCGACATAAAAGGTGAGCGTGGCAATATCTGCATAGTCAGTCCGGTCGGCTTCCCGACAGGCTGTCACGAAGGCCGTGAACTGCTCCGGCGTCCAGTGCCGGTCAATCCCCTGAAGCTTTCGGCGCTCCAACGGCGCCTGATCTGCTAGATCCCCGTTGGAGGGCAGCTTATATTTAGCCTCCCCCAGCTTATCGTGCCAGAACCGAATCGCCGCCAGCTCCGTCTTGATGGTGCTGGCCGCCTTACCGTTCTCCTGCAGGTGGCGAACGTAGGCAACCAGATGCTTGCCAGAGATATTGGCCAGCTTCTGCAAATGGTAAACATCAGCGAGGAACTTGCAGAACCGCTGCATGGCCTCATAGTACCGCTGCCGGGTCTTGTAGCTCTCCTGCCGGTTGTGCCGGGCCAGCTTGTCCAATTGGGCGATGAGGGCGCGGTAGATGCCCTCGTTCTGAGTGTGGATCATACGCAATATCCTTTCTGGGTATAGTACCCCCAATAGTCCGCGGTCCCTGTTTCCGCCTCGTTTCCGGAAGACGGATGCGTCAAAGCCTTGCCGCGTAAGGCTTCGTGGGTGACGCTTGCCCACTGTCTCTAGTTGGGGTTGGTGAGTAAGACGCCGCATGGGACGCAAAAACGCCCTGCTGTGACCAGTGGCCACAGCGGCGGCAGGCACTACCGTACAGACGGATGCGGCCAGCGGTCGCGCGTGCCATGTGCTGCCGGCAGACAGCAATGCTGGGGTCAGTCTCCCGCCCTGCCGGGTGCGGGAGGCGATCACGATGATCTGCATATGCTCCACCTCCTTTCGCAAAACAAAAGAGCTAAAACAACCTAATCAGGTTTGTTTTAGCTCTTCGTTTTATATATTCTCTTTGCTCTTTGTTAGAATGAACTCTCTTGTACGATATCACTACATGATTCAATAGTAAATATACTATCAATCACAAAAATAATCAAATTTAGAAACGACT
>CABSAW010000133.1:0-2001 GCA_902475745.1 uncultured Oscillospiraceae bacterium | reverse complement strand
ATCTCGCCGTTTTCCATGTCTGAGATCATCTGCTGGAACGCCGGTCTTTGGAAGTTTCCTCCCGAAAAACCGTCATCCACATAAAAGCAGGGGCTGGGGAAATGGTGATCTTCCGCGAACTTCCGTAAGATAGATTTTTGATTCTGGATCGAGTTGGAATCGCCCTCTATCCCATCGTCCTGGCTGAGACGGCAGTAAAGAGCGGTTTTCCTGATTTGGTTTGACTGATTCATACAGTCCTCCTTTTCTTTGTCAAACCGTTCAGAGCATTGCGACACCACAATACCCCGAACGGTCTGAATTGTCCAGCACTTTACGCACACAGCTTTCCCTGCTGAAAGTCCAGTTCTGCCAGGGCTTTCAGCTTGTCCTCCACGGTTTCACTGCCATGCCGGGGAAACACGGAGATGACTTGAATCTCCCGCCCGCAGGCTGTCTGCGTCCGCTCCACGGTGATATGCTCCTTATCGATGGTGATATTGGCTTTTTGCTCCATAGGCTCTCCTTTTTCTATTGTTTACTGAGTTCGCCCACACGCCGCCTGTGGGGGCTTCTGCCGGAGGGGATGGGCAGGGACGCTGCCCGGTGCGGAAGAACGCCGCACAGGGCGGCACGGGGCGAACGGGCGGGTGTTTACTGCCCGTCCTTGTGGCTCAGATCATGATGGGCGTTTATGTGGTAGGCCTGTTCGAGAATGTGTTCCAGCAGGAAACGGATTCTGTCCGCCGCCTCCCGGTCCAGTTCCTTTGCGCGGGGATTCCGCAGAATCTGGCGGATATTGGAGTCGATCTTGTTGACTTCCTCGTGGAGCCGAAACCTGATCCGGCTGGGTCTTTCCACGATCTCGCTCTCTGCAATGAGCTTGCGGAAATAGGTGGTGACCGGCAGGCGGGTCAGTTCCCGATAGCGTTCCAGCCTTTGAAATTGTTCCTCTGTCATCCGGACAGAGATGCTTTTGCTGTTGTCCCGCAGTTTCCCTCTGGGAAGCGGCTTTTTGCGCTTACGGCGCATGGGTGAATCCCTCCTTCCTGACCTCGTATGCTGCCTGGGCAATGTCCTTCAGACAGTCGAGTGCTTGCTGGAGCCCCTCTGCCGTGCCATATCCGCTGTTGAAGGCACGAGCCACGGTGTTGATCTCCCGCCCCTTCTGATTGAGCAGGCAGAGAAAGTCCGACATGATGCCGTTCCGACTGATGATGGGACGATTGCCGGCGAGCTGCTCCATAAGCCATGCGTTGGCAGACAGCCCTGCCGCCCTGCTTCGTTCCATGAGCCGGTTGTATTCTTTGGCACTCATGCGGACGCAGGTCCGATGTGTCTGTTTGTTCATAAACCACCTCCAGACCGCTTCCGGCAATGTTGCCGAGAGCGGTTTTCTGTTTTTTCAGATACCCCCTCACTACCCCTCCCGAAAAAACAGCATGGTGAATAACAAAAAATCCAAAAATTTTGCAAAAAAAATTGAAATCCAGGGTGTGCAATAGACACCCTCGCCGTCCAATCAAGGGTGTCTTATTGACACCCAAAGCGAAAAAATCGGCAGACAGACCCTTATAAAGTCTGTCTGCCGATGGTAACATACCACAAATCGAAGAAGGAGGCTCGGAACATGATGTATGCTGTTTTATCATTGGGGCTGGCGCTGTTGGGAGGGGTTATCCGTCTGGCGCAGGTGCTACGGCTGTCCGTACCGCTGCTGTACGGGGCATTGGTTATCACAGTATTCCGCCCGTGGTATCTGGCCCATACCGCTCTGGCGGACGGCATTTTCCTTGTGCTGGTGGGTCTTGCGGCGCTGTCATGGGTGGTGACGCTGATTCGAGCGGTGCGGGAGACGATCTGGTAAAGTAAGGGTTGGCAAGATTGCCAACCCTTACTTTCAGACAACCTTGTCAAAAAGTCTGACCGGGTTCGGTGAATTCACCGAACCCGGTTTTCAGCGTCTACCGCTTTTGACAATGTTGTCTGAAGCGCTTTAGGGCAGTCCGCTGTGATCGGGTT
>CABSAW010000132.1:0-2096 GCA_902475745.1 uncultured Oscillospiraceae bacterium | reverse complement strand
AGATCCGTCAGCTGACCGGTATGCGCGGCCTGATGGCCAACACCGCCGGTAAGACCATCGAGATCCCCATCAAGGCCAACTTCCGCGAGGGCCTGAGCGTGCTGGAATACTTCACCTCCAGCCGAGGTGCCCGTAAGGGTCTGGCCGATACCGCTCTTCGTACCGCTGACTCCGGTTATCTGACCCGCCGCATGGTGGACGTCTGCCAGGATGTCATCATCCGCGAGGATGACTGCGGCGTGGAAAAGGGCATTCTGGTGTCCGAGATCAGCGAGGGCGGTCAGGTGATCGAGAAATTCTCCGAGCGTGTCAAGGGCCGTTTCCCCGTCCGCGATATCTGCAAGCCCGGTACCAATGAGGTGCTGGTCTCCAAGGATCATATGATGACCGAGGATGACGCCGCGCTGCTGGAGTCCTTCGATATCCACTCTGCCGAGATCCGCACGGTGCTGACGTGCAAGGCCCACAGCGGCATCTGCGCCAAGTGCTACGGTATGAACCTTGCCACCTCCAAGCCCGTGGCCCCCGGCGAGGCGGTCGGCATCATTGCCGCCCAGTCCATCGGTGAGCCCGGTACCCAGCTGACCATGCGAACCTTCCACACCGGCGGCGTGGCCGGCGGCGATATTACGCAGGGTCTTCCCCGTGTTGAGGAACTGTTCGAGGCACGCCGTCCCAAGAAGATGGCGACTCTGGCCGAGATCGGCGGCAAGGTTCGCTTCGAGGAGGCCACCAAGGGCAGCCTTCTGAACATCATCGTCACCGCCGATGACGGCGATACCCGCACCTATGCGGTGCCGCATACCGGCCTGCAAGTGGCGGACGGCGAGACCATCGAAAAGGGCCGCCAGCTGCAAGACGGCGCGCTGAACCCCCACGATGTGCTGCGTATCCGCGGCGCCTCCGCTGTTCACAACTACCTCATTCAGGAGGTTTTGAAGGTGTACCGTCAGCAGGGCGTGGATATCAACGATAAGCATATCGAGGTCATCGTCCGCCAGATGATGCGCAAGGTGCGTGTGGAGGAGTCCGGCGATACCAACCTGCTCTCCGGCGCCATGACCGATATTCTGGATGTGGAGGATGCCAACGCCGAGATCCGCGTCCGCAACGCCGCCGGCGAGACCAACGACGCAGGCGAGCCGCTGCAGGAGGCCACCTATACGCAGGTGCTCATGGGTATTACCAAGGCGTCTCTGGCCACGGATTCGTGGATGTCCGCCGCCTCCTTCCAGGAGACCACCAAGGTGCTGACCGAGGCCGCCATCAAGGGCAAGGTGGACCATCTGGTTGGCCTGAAGGAAAATGTCATCATCGGCAAGCTGATTCCTGCCGGTGCCGGCCTGACGGCTTACCGCGAGCTGGCTGAGGAGCTGGTTCCCGATCCCGATCCGGTGGAGGAGGAGACCGCGCCGCAGGAGGTCATTTTCACCAATCAGGTAGCAGCCGCCACCACCGAGTGAGTTTTTACCCCGAAACGGGACTGTCCGTGAGGATGGTCCCGTTTCTCGCCCTCTCATTGCCGCCGATTCTCTGAACTGCACACATTTTACTGAGTGAATTCGGAGAAAAGCACAAATTTTTGGCACAAATCCACTTGACGCTGTATGCCGCCTATGCTATAATTCTATCTTGCGCGGGTATTGTTCCGCGAGCTTTACTATGCGGTCTCCGCGCCGCGTGAAAAGAAGGGAGCACCACCCATGGAAGCACTGGCAGCCGGGGAAAAAGTAGTGGGTCTCAAGCAGGTCCGCCGCGCCGTGGCCGCCGGCAGGGTGCGCCGGGTGTTTTTGGCCTGCGATGCCGATCCACGGCTCACCGAGCCGATGGAGGCGCTGTGCCGCGCCTCCGGCGTCGAGGTGGTCACAGACTATACCATGACGCAGCTGGGTCGCGCCTGCTCCATCGCTGTGGGTACCGCCGCAGCCGCCGCGCTCGAGAGCTGAGCGCCGCGTAAAACCCATTTCTTACGGAATAAAATTCCTTTATTCCGAGGAAAATATAGGGAGCAAATCCCACATTTTTTAAGAAAGGAGTACCTATTGCATGCCTACTTTTAATCAGCTGGTCAAGCAGGGCCGGAAACAGGCTACCTA
>CABSAW010000131.1:0-2181 GCA_902475745.1 uncultured Oscillospiraceae bacterium | reverse complement strand
ACTTTGGCTCTGCCAGCATGACCACGGCGCCCAGCTTTTCCATATCCGCTTTTGATAACCCATCCGTTGCCTCTGCCAGTTCGTTGAGGTCGGAGAGGGTTTCGTACTCCATATCCAACAGGACATCCACCTCATTGGGGAGTTGGCTGTCCTCCAGCCGCAGGCGGACATCGGCGGGATCTGTGATGCCCCCGCGAAGGAGGGCGCGGTCGATCTCCTCCTGCACCATAGGGAGGTACAGCCATGTGATGTGCTCTGTGTCCTCCGGCTCACTTTTGGAGGTCACCGCAACGGTGATGGCATTCGGCTCATAGTAATAGCAGGGGAAGAACCGGCCATCGTAGACCTGCTCTAACTTCATGCCGTTGTCATAGACCACGCCGTATGGTGTCACCGTGCCGCTGCCGCTTTCAATGAGCTGCCGTGCGGTTCCCTCGCCATCCAGTTTGTTCAGCTCATCCACGCTTGCGCTGCCGCCGTGCAGGTTCATGTAGTGGTCGCGGCCGATGGCGGCGAGGTCGGAAAAGTCGGTGATGACCGTGGCCTGTTGGCAGCAGAAGGTCAGGTTGATGAGATCCTTCAGCTCGAAAAGCTCCAGCTTGTGTGCCATTGCCTGAAACTGTGCGGCCTCGCCGGTGTCGAAGCTGTCCAGCCGTTTGGCGAGGTAATTCAGCTCCTCCACATTGACCGTGAGCATCTCCGTGCGCTTGAGGACAGTATAGAAGCTGTCGATCTTTTCCACCTTGCAGTCCGCCTTGACCGCGTCGCCGATTTCCAACGCCTCCAACAGCTCCATGCAGTGTGCGTACTGGTCGCGGGGGATGGGGAACGGGATGGTCGCCACGCCGTATTCCGGGTGGCTGGGATTACTGAGAACCGCTTGAATCATATTTGCGTCTCCTTTCTATTTCTTCCATATCTGTGCGCAGACAGCCTCCACCCCGGTGCCAACAGACAATACCGTGGGCGGGATACGGGCATCCACGGCATCGCTCGTTTTCGGTGCAAAACACCGGCTCCGGTGACCTCTGCTGATAGGGCACTGGCTGCCGCTCGTCGATCCGCCGTGCCAGCGGTCTTGTTGGTTTTCGCATATTGCTCCTCCTCTCCGGGCTGCCGCCCTTGATCTGCCCTGAAACGCGCAAAGGCCGGAGTTTTGATAAAACTCCGGCCCTGCCGTTCGATATTACATGGTTTGTTCCTGTGTCGGTTCCGCGTCCTGCTGCTGGATGCGCTCCGCAATGTCCGGCAGACACTGCTCGATCTGCTCTTGTACCTCCTGAATGGCCTTCTCCCGCTTATACGACAGAGCGGTGTCGTTCTGTAGCGTGTCTGCACAGCACCGGTAGATCTCGACGAGCTGTTCCTCACGAAAGACCTGCTGTTCAGGGATCAGCCCGGAACGAGTGGCAAAGTCACGCTTTGCCGCTTCGTAGTTGCCGGACGCATATAAGCCGGTGTAGTAGTGTCCATGGGATACACCCTTGTGGTCGAAGTCCCGATCCCAGGTGACGAACTGCGTACCGTACTTGCTCGGACATCCTGCCAGTACAACGCCGTTAAAATCTGCCAGCAGCTTGTAGCTATCCTTAAGACCGTCCACTTTCAGAATGGGCGCCTGTTCCATCTGATACATATACTCTGCTACCGCTCTGACGATGCTGTAGACCTTGTCCTTGGCGGCGATCCGCTCCGGCGTACTGACGTCTGCCATTCGATAGGTAACACCGCCGCTCTCAGGCACCTCGCACAACGGCGCACCATCAAACAGTACACGCAGGCTGCCAGCGTGTGTCCTGTCCGCCTGAAAGCCCTCTCTGGCGAGAACGACCTCCGCTTCTCTGAGATAACGATTCTTTTCTTCTGCACTGATATTCATTTGCCTCCTCCTTAAATGCAAAAAGAGCGCCGGTTGATGGTTCTACGAAACCAACAAACCGACGCCCCAAATTTTGTGAAACTTTTTTATGAAAAAAAACCCCTTTTGTAAGGTGAATCCTCGTACAAAAGGGGGCTGCATCCAATTATTTCGCCAGAAAGCAGAAAAAGAGGGGTTCAAATCACGTCGAACGCCTCTCAGACGGCTCTGACATCCATGCTTGAAACCGTTAAAATTGGGGTGTGGAAAACCCCGGAAAGGCTTGATGCCACGCGGTTTTCACCGCATGGCATCTAAACCTG
>CABSAW010000130.1:0-2201 GCA_902475745.1 uncultured Oscillospiraceae bacterium | reverse complement strand
CTTCACCGTGTCGGGGTGGCGCTGGGCGATGAGCACGGCCTCCCGCACCTCCATATCGTCCGCCACGCAGCCGTCGTGATACATCCGCAGCTGATACAGGTCCTCTGCCTTGCTGCCGCCTGCCTTCGCCTCAAAGAGCGTGACGCCCTCCGTGCTGCTGACGAAGAGATCAGACTTGATTTGCAGCTTTAGGCACTGATACAGATTCTTCTCCGTGGAGACCCGCAGAACGCCCGGTTCCGCCGACTTTTTCTCCGCCAGCATCTGCACCAGCATCTGCTCGCGCCCCTCCTCCTTGATCGGCTCGGGGATGTTGGCGCGAATCCAGCTGAACAGCGCCGCCACCTTCGCGTCATCCTCGCGCAGGCCGTTTTTCGCCGCCTTGGTATCGGGCAGCGCTGCCGCCTGATCGCAGAGAATGTCGATCTGGGCGAGGAAACGGTTCTGGCTGGGGTGCAGAGCCTTCCCCCAGATCTCGCTGCACAGCCCATGCTGAATGGCACGGCCGTTGATTCGGATCTCCGCGCCGCTGGAGGCCATGTTGCCCTTGTAATAGAAGGCGTTTTTCTTGCTGCGGCGGATGCTGCCGTAGCGGCAGCAGATGGTCACGGGGCCGTAGCCTAGATCGGTCTCCACCGGGGGCAGCTCGGTGTACTCACCCTTCCACTTGGGCTCCAGAGGCTCGGCGATCTCCACGCTATTGGGAACGCCATCCTCGTCCACGGCGGTGAGACGAATGGAGAAGGCCCCGTCCCGCAGCAGGTCGGCGTAGGTGTAGCGCAGGGTCTCCTGCAGGTAGGACACCACCTGTGCGAAGGTGGGGTCATTCTTTTTGGAGACGGGCTTGAGGGTCAGGAACTTATGCATGGGGCAGCGAACCTGCACCACCGTACCGGTATCGCCCACGATGTCCCCGCTGCCGGGAACAAGGTACACGGGCATACCGATGCTGTAGGGGCTTTCTACCAGCTGGTAGCGGTCGTGGGCGGCGTCTTCCGCCGTCCGGGTCTGGATGCTCCAATGCTGATCCGCCCCGGCGTTGATGGACGCCAGCGCGTGCTTGAGACCCATGCCGTGTTCGTTCAGAGCGGACTCGGCGCAGGAACGGGCGGCAATGGTGAGGGCGGCATCCACGTCCTCAATGCCGGTGCCGTTGTCGCAGACCGAGACATCCACATAGGTGTCCTGGTTCATCAGCGTGATTTCGATGCGCCCCCGGATATTGTGGGCGCGGAAATTGGAGATGGAGTTGTCGGTCAGTTCGCAGAGGGTCTGGCCGAATTCCTTGAAGTTGCCGGAAATGCCTTCGAAAAGCTCCTTGCCGTCGGGGATGTTGCGGCTCTTACGGGTGATGATTTCTTTCATGATGGATACCTCCACAATATTTTTTGAAAATAAAGCGCACGGTGCAGGTCATTGCCCTACATCGTGCGGGAGGATCTTACAACATTCCTCTTGCCCCGCCCGCCGAAAAAGGGTATACTGTCCCTATCGGTGCGGGGAATCCCGTTGTGTAGGTGGTCACTTCACCTGCGCAGGTGCAAAGGGGCTGCAACTTCTTTGCACCGCCGTGTTTTACTTTCTGATCATATCATAACGTATACGGTGGCATATATCAAACCGGAATCTTGCACAAATATACGGTTGCATATATATTGATCATTGCCATATCGCCGGGATCAGGCAGCCGCGGTATACTAGGATGCATAGCAATCGAATGGGAACATTATGGCATCAACAGACACCCAGCACCGGGCGCGGGACAAATGTTAACGCCTTGCAGTGGGCGTTGGACAACGGTGTCACCGCAGGAACGACGGAAAGTACATTCTCTCCTGACAATACATGCACACGAGCCCAGATTGTGACATTTCTGTACCGTGCCATGGTCTGATTGAGACGGATCGCAACAAAGCAATTGCACAGACGGCGGCGAGGAATGTTCGATATTCCTTGCCGCCGCTCTTTTACAAAACATCGTTCAATACCGCTATCTATATGACCCCCTACATATACGGTAGCACGTATCAAACTGGAATCTTGCACAAATGTACGGTTGCATATATATTGATCATTGCCCTATAGACGGGATCAGGCAACCGCGGTATACTAAGGTATATAGCAGTTGAATGGGGGGAGCATTATGGCACCAACAGATGCCCAGCGCCGGGCGCGGGACAAATGGCTGGCCGAAAAAGTGG
>CABSAW010000129.1:0-2247 GCA_902475745.1 uncultured Oscillospiraceae bacterium | reverse complement strand
TTGGCGGGATCAGCTTCCTGCACAGGTGACGCTGAATAAAATCGTCACGGGCAGCTACAACCAGCAGCTTTCCTATAAGGTAGTCTATAAGACCAACCTCTCCGGGGACTACCGCACTTTGGTGGACAATCTCTCCACCAGCAAGATTTATGTGCTGGACGCTCGCCCTGCCGTCCTCGGTCTTGCCGCCAATGAGCGTGTAACCGAAGTCATGTTCGTATTCGGAAATGTAAAGGCGGGCTTTGCACAGGTGGAAACGCCGTATATCTACGCCACTGCCCGCAGCGGTCTTGCCAACAATGCCAGCGTTGTGAATGTGGCAGATGTGGGTGGCCTTTACAATGGGCAGTGGATTCAGGCGGTGTCCCGCTGGCTCACTACCGTCTACACCAAAACAACGGTGAAGCTGCCCAAGACGGGGTACTAAGCCTTGCGGCAGAATGACTTTCGCAGCGCTGCCCCTGTGTGGGCGGCGCTCTCCCCGTTGGTCCTCTGGCTGGCGGCAATCGCCGCCTATGCCTACGAGGACGGTATGAACCTCTTTCAATGGATGGGGCGTTTCAGCCAAGTGCTGGAGCGCCCCTTTGCCATCGGCTGGACATCCTACACGCTGAAATATATGATTGGGAGCCTACTGCTTTACGGCTGTGGCATTGCGCTCTACTACTCCAGCCGGGAGAATCGGCGACCGGGCGAGGAATACGGCAGCGCTAAATGGGGCAATCCCAAGGAACTGAACCGGAAGTATATGGATCACCGGCATAAGGATGCCAATATCATTTTGACCCAGCGGGTCCGGCTGGGTATGGACGGCTATATCACCCAGCGCAACATGAATGTTCTGGTGGTGGGCGGCTCCGGCTCCGGCAAGACCCGGTTTTTCTGCAAGCCCAATATTTACAGCGCGAATTGCTCCTATCTTATCACAGATCCCAAAGGCGAGCTGCTGCGCGCGGCAGGCGCTTTGTTGGCAGCGCAGGGCTACGAAGTCCGGGTGTTCAACCTGATCGACCCCAGCCAGTCTGACGGATACAACCCCTTTTCATACATTCAAAGTGAAAAAGATGTGCTGACCCTCATTGATAACCTCATCAAAAATACCACGCCCCGCAACGCTTCCAGCAACGACCCCTTCTGGGAGAAGGCGGAGATCGCGCTGGACTCAGCCCTTATGCTCTACCTCGTCAGCGAAGCGCCCCCGGAGGAACAGAATTTTGAAATGCTGATCTACATGATGAACTTTGCCGAGGTGCGGGAGGAGGACGATCAATACCGCAGCCCGCTGGATATGCTCTTTCGGGCATTGGAGGAGGAACAGCCCAACCATGTGGCGGTGAAGCAATATAAGGCTTTCAAGCAGGCGGCGGGCAAGACCGCGAAATCCATTTTGGTAAGCGCCGCCGTGCGGCTGGCCACCTTCAATATCCCGCAGTATGCCAGAATGACAATGGTGGATGAGATGGACTTTGGCAGCTTGGGCGAGAAGAAAAAAGCCATCTTCTGTGTGATCCCTGTTGATGACAGCAGCATGAACTACCTTGTGGGAATGCTTTATACCCAATGCTTTCAGGCACTTTACCGCAGGGCGGACGAGAAACACAACGGGCGTCTGCCTGTGCCGGTGCGTGTCATTCAGGACGAATGGGCGAATGTGGCCCAGCCGGAGAGCTATCCGAAGATTCTCGCTACCTGCCGCAGCTACAATATCGGGCTGAACATCATCGTGCAGAATGTGCAGCAGATCAAGGCGCTGTATGAAAAGGAACACGAAAGCATCATCGGCAACTGCGACACGCTGCTGTTCCTCGGCGGCGGCAATGAGCCGGCCTCGCTGGAATTTATCGTGAAGCTGCTGGGCCGGGAAACGCTGGCTACCCGCACACGGGGACTGACCAAGGGTAGAAACGGCTCCAGCACCACGAACTACCAGCAGACGGGCCGCGACCTCATGACCATTGATGAAGTGCGAAAATTGGACACCAACAAAGCGATTTTATTCATCCGCGGTGAGGACCCGGTGATCGACCGGAAATATAACCTCAAGCGCCATCCCAACATCAAATTGACCTTGGACGGCAAGGCAAAGCCATACATCCACAAGCCGCAGGGCGCGCCGGATTACGCGCTGCCTGACCTGCCCTATGCGTTCAAATCACTGGACGATTACGAATTTATTGATACGGAGGATACAGAACATGAATCTGAACAAGAAGAACCTTTGGAAACCGATGGAGCCGAATAAGGTGA
>CABSAW010000128.1:0-2261 GCA_902475745.1 uncultured Oscillospiraceae bacterium | reverse complement strand
TGAATACGGACACGATGTGTCGGCGCTCTGCGGGGCATTTGCTGTCCGGCGGCAGGAACTCCGCCAGCAGAAGTACCACGGAGGTCAGCAAGCCCTCCGCCGCATCGTAGAAATAGGCGTTCTGCCCGTAGTCAGTGTCGCCGTTCGGAGACACGACGGTCTTGGCCAGTATCTTGGCGTACTTCTCCGCTTTGGCACGGGCGGCAAGACCGCCGGTCGCCCGTGTCTCATCCATGTAGTGGCTGATGAGGGTCATGAGATTATAGCCATCCGAGCGCGTGGGGTTACGCAGATCCACCACGGAAACATGATAGCCATAATACCTCGCTGCCACCGCGCCGTAGTTGCGGGCAAGGTCACCCTTGGTATCCAGTGCCAGGAAGCTCATACCGCTGGCGCAGGCATATTCCAAGTTTGGGTACAAAAAGTACGCTGTCTTACCCACGCCGGATGCGCCGATCATAAGACAATGCACATCGTCCTTGTCTACCAGCGCGGTGATACCGTGCTTGCCGCTGATACTGCCCAGCACCAGTCCCTGCGTCTCAGGCAGATTTTTGCCTGCCCGCCAGTCCGGCACTCGGAAGGGGACGAGGGCGTAGGTCTTGCGGAGCTCCGCATCGGTTGCCCACCGTGCCGTGCCATGCTGCCCGTCGCCCACGGTCTTGGACTTGATGTTGTTCAGTGTGTAGTGGTCGCCCAGCAGCGACAGCGTAACGATGACCGCCACCATGACACCTGCTGCCGCAAAGAGTATCCAGAGGTTATCTGTCACAGGATTTCTCCTTTCCTTTTTAGCTGTTTTGTGTTACTATTACCATGTGAAAATAGGGGAGGGACGCTACATGAGCCATCTCGTTGCCACCGAATATAAATGCTTTGAGGACATTCGTAGAACGCGCTCTGACGGTTCCGAGTATTGGTATGCCAGAGAACTGGCTTCGGTCCTGGATTATGCAAAATGGGAAAACTTTGCCAAGGTCATCAAGCGCGCTATGATCGCCTGTGAAAACAGCGGACATGATGCATCTGCCGATTTTCCCGAGGTCAGGAAAATCGTTGAAGCCGGTGCAGCAACGAAAGGCATTGTTGACTATGAGTTGTCCCGCTACGCCTGCTATCTGATCGTGCAGAACGGTGATCCGCGCAAAGAGGTCATCGCGCTGGGGCAATTGATGTTGGATGAATGAAGGTTTTAGCAACCTTGTGCTGGTAGCCATTTTACGTCTATTGCCGCCAAATACTGTTGAACATAGCGCCTTTCCTTTTTAGCTGTTTTGTGTTACTATGTGAAAAAGTGGTATGATAAGTATGTGAAGCGACATATCTTGATGGAGGGCGCATGGACGAGCTATACACAAAACTTGCAAATCTTGCCGCACGGTATGGCGCACAGCGGTTAGTTCTCTACGGCTCCCGCGCCAGAGGCGACTTCCACGCACGCAGCGATGTTGACCTCGCTGTATACGGTATGCCCGAAAAGCAGCGCGGCGGCTTTTCCCTTGAAGCAGAGGATCTTCCCACGCTCTTGAAGCTGGATATCGTGCATATCTCTGAGAATATGGAACCCGCATTCCTGCAAAACATCGAGAAGGATGGTGTAACACTGTATGCTGCAGAAGATTGAAAACTATAAACGTGCCTTTGCACAGTTGGAAGATGCCGTCAAAAGCTATCTTGCAGCGCCGCAGGATACACTGTACCGCGACGGTTTGATCCAGCGATTTGAGTTTACGGTAGAGCTGGCGTGGAAATCGCTCCGCGAATACTTGGAGGATCAGGGCGTCGTGCTCGCCGTCGTTTCGCCCCGTGCTGTGCTGAAGGACGCCTATGCCGCCGGCATAATCGACGATGCCGATATGTGGAACGCGATCATTTCCGCACGAAATATCACCTCCCATGTCTACGATGAGGCTACCGCCACCGAAATCGCACGGCAGATTTGCGAGGATTTCACGCCCGTACTCCGTTCTTTGCTATTGCGCTACCAACAGTGACATGAATTCACCCCGACAGCCTTATGCTGTCGGGGTTTTCGCTTTGTCTCGCTTCGCGCACAGGTCATCGTTCCAGTCCTTTCCCTGCGGACGCAGACGCTCCACGTCCACATCCGTGTCCGCCAGTACCTCCGTCATACTTTCACAGGCATCCTCACCAGCCTCGTCATTGTCGAGGCAGAGATAGACCATATTCAACTTTGGATTCTGCCGCAGCCGCTCCAGCACCGGCTGAACAGACGTACCGCAGCAGGCCACATAGCT
>CABSAW010000127.1:0-2373 GCA_902475745.1 uncultured Oscillospiraceae bacterium | reverse complement strand
CCTTCTCGCCGGGACGGCCCTCGCGGCGGTTGAAGCTGCCGGGGATGCGGCCCACGGCGTACAGCTTCTCCTCAAAGTCCACGCTGAGGGGGAAGAAGTCGATCCCGTCACGGGGACGGGCAGAGGCGGTGACGCAGCACAGCACGCGGGTGTCGCCATAGCCCACCATAACGGCGGCGTTGGCCAGCTCCGCCAGCTTGCCGACCTCCAGCGTCAGGGGACGGCCCGCCAGATCCATGGTGTACTTGTGGTACTGGGGGAATTGGCGATGGGTGATAATCGTTGACATGTCGTTTCTCCTTTTCGGTAAAATATAGGCTCTGCCAACTGTGCCATTCCCACCGTTTAGCACTTGAAAACACCTCGAAAAGCAGGGTTTCGGCGCATTTTCAACTGCTAAAGGCCAGTTGTGACGCAGCGGGCAAAACGTGAAAGAAGGGTGATGCGCGGCGCACATCACCCTGTTTCAACAAATTACTTACGCAGACCCAGCTTGGCGATCAGGGCACGATAGCGCTCGATATCCTTCTTGGCCAGATAGTCCAGCAGGCGGCGGCGCTTACCGATCATCATCTGCATGCCGCGGCGGCTGTGGAAGTCATGGGGATGCACCTTCAGGTGCGCGGTCAGCTGATTGATCCGCTCGGTCAGGATGGCAACCTGCACCTCGGGGGAGCCGGTATCGGTAGCGTGGGTGCGATTGCTTTCGATAATCGCGGTCTTCTGGTCTTTGAGCATCATAGTGTGTTTCCACCTTTCTTGTATTTTGCCGCGCCGCTGCGTCGCGGGACAGGTGAATGATCCACACAACGAAGCCGGACGGCCATATTGGCGCACATTAACGTGCCTAAATAGAATATCACAGAAAATCAAGGCTGTAAAGTATTTTTTTGCAGGATCGGGCGAGATTTTTCAGGGGGCAGATAGGCGCGGGCCGATGCGGGCACCGGCCCGCGCAAGCCGCTTTATTCCCGGATCTCGATGGCGCCGGTGGGACAGCTGTCGGCGGCCTCCTGCACCGTCAGGCGGCAATCCTCCGGCACAGGCTGGGTAATGGCCCGGGCACTTTCCCCCTCGCTCAGGGAAAAGACCTGCGGACAGATGCCGCAGCACAGGCCGCAGCGAATGCAGCCCTTCTGGTTTACGTTTGCGTACATGGCAGCACACTCCCTTTCATTTGATATGGACTGGCTGCATTATGTCCGCCGCCGCGGAATTTCATACCGGCTCACTCCGGCAGGGGCAGCGCGTGCATCATCACCCGCCCGAAGCAGGTCAGGCTGCGGCCGCTGCCCCGGTGGAACACCACATCCATATCGGCGCGCTGCCGGTTCAGGGAGAAGAGATACACCATCCCCAGCGCGTCGCGGTAATACTGCTTGCACAGCATATCGCCATCCACGCAGAAAATACCTACATCTCCGTTTTGCAGCGGGTCATGGTTGACATAGACCACCGCTCCGTCCGCGATCCACGGCGCCATGGAGTCTCCCTGGATCCGCACGGCCAGCTCCGCGCCCATGGGCACGCCGCCGGTGACGGGGATCAGCTCATAGTCCTCCAGAAACACCGGCGCGGCAAAGCCGGCGGCGGCGGGCGAAGCGTACAGCGGGATGGTGCGGGGCTGGGCATCCGGCCCATCCTGCCGCAGCTCCTCCTCCAGCGCACTGAAGCCATCCATGACCGAGCGCACCGCCTGCCGCCCGGTCAGCGGCAGGGCGCGATAGCGCTCCACCATCTGCCGCTCTTCATCGGTATAGGTAAAGGCGTGGCGAAAGCTGCCCTGATAGAGATAATTGGGATCCACCTGCAGCGCGTCAAACAGCCGCAGCAGCACATCCTCTTTGGGTGTGCTGACGCCGATCTCATAATTCCCGATGGCACTGCGGCTGACACCCAGCTTTTCGGCCAGCGTATCGCGGCTCATGCACAGCTCTTCCCGCCGCCGGCGCAGCTGCTCCCCAAAGCTCATCACACGACCTCCTATCACAAGAATCTTGTTTTTATGACTTTATTTTACAGAGTTCGACAGGATATGTCAAGGTCGAATCACAAGAATCTTGTGATTTCTTTCTTGACATAACAAGTTTCTTGTGATAGTATGAATTTGTTCACAAGAAACTTGTTCTATGACACAGTCTATCCGGGAGAGGCGGCGGTCATGCCGGGCGAAGCAGAATTTTCGCGCAGGAGGGCCCGTGGATGGCGTGGCGGAGCAGAGGAAGGAGGTATCGCAAAGAGGGGGAAAAGAAAAAATCATCCCGACGGCAAAGCCGTCAGGATGATTTGGTGGGGGATGGTGGATTCGAACCACCGAAGGCGTTGCCAGCAGATTTACAGTCTGTCCCCTTTGGCCACTCGGGAAATCCCCCA
>CABSAW010000126.1:0-2464 GCA_902475745.1 uncultured Oscillospiraceae bacterium | reverse complement strand
ATTTCGCAGGGTGTCAATGTCATCAGCGGTGCCAGCAAGATCGGCAAAAGCTGGCTGATGCTGTGGCTGGGGCTGCAAGTGGCGCAGGGAAACTCTATTTGGGGGCTGCCTACACTGCAATGCGATGTGCTCTATCTGAGCCTTGAGGACACCCAGCGCCGCATCAAAGACCGGCTCTACAATCTTACCGACAGCGCCCCGGACAACCTGTATTTCGCCGTGACCTCCGGGCTGATCGGCGGCGGGCTGGAGGAGCAGATCACGGATTTCCTGACCGAGCATCCCGCCACCAAGCTGGTCATCATTGACACGCTGCAAAAGGTGCGGGACTCCAAAGGCAGCACCGGAAAAGCGGGAATGTACGGCAACGATTACGATGACATTTCCTCCATCAAGCGCATTGCCGACGGCTTCAACATCGCCATTTTGCTGGTGCATCACCTGCGAAAGCTGCAAGACAGCGACGATCCCTTTAACGATGTCAGCGGCTCCACCGGTATCATCGGCGCTGCGGACACCAACTTCATCCTGCGCCGTAAGCGCAGTGGAAACGCCGCTACGCTGCTGGTCAGCGGGCGGGATGTGGAATATCAGGAACTGACCTTGCAGTTTAACGACCTTGTCTGGGAGCTGGTGGAGCGCAAGAACAGCGAGGATATTCACAAGGCAGAGCTGCCGAAATTTCTGTTTCGGGTGGTGGACTTTATGGAGTGCCGCACCGAATGGGTAGGCACGGCCACGGAGCTGCTGACCGAAATGAAGGAGCAGGAGGTCACGCCCAATATGGTCACAAAGTATCTCGGCCAGTTCGCCTATGAGGTGCTGGAGCCGCTGGGCATCGAGTATCGCACCAAGCGCACAGGCAAAAGCCGACTCATCAAATTTCTGCGCCGTGACGGCGATGACGCAAATGACGCCGGGATCGCTATATAAGGAAATCCCCGTCACAACCGTCATTGCCGTCACAAACCGAAGAAAGGGGGTGAACAAATGCGCAGCAAAAACTACGGGATCAATGTCCGTGTGACCGAGCAGGAGAAGCAGAAGCTGCTGGAAAATGCCCAGTTCTGTTCTCTGTCGCTGTCGGAATACTTGCGGCGGCTGGGGCTTGGAAAAGAGGTCAAAGCGGCCATTACGGAGCGGGATTACCGCCTGTTTCGGATGCTGAACGGCCTGAAAGCGGAGCTTCCACAGCTTCAGAAAGAGGAAATTCTGAGCAGGCTGGAAGCAATTTTGAATGAATTAAAGTAAGCGAGAATTACGCCTGCGCAGTCTAAGCGAGCAGACTGTTTTTACTCCTGTCGGAGCCAAACAGTGCCCCTGCCGCCGATGCCTGCGTCATCTGAGCGAGCAGTGCGTTTTTACTCCCGGCAGGGCCGGAGCGCAAAAACACTCGTTAGGGCGTGCCCTAAAACCCCGAAAGAAAAAACTATGAAAGTGAGGACAACACAATGAGAAAATCGGATTTTACTTTACCCACGCTGGACGATCTGTTCTCCACGCAGGCGGAGCGGGACGATGCCAAGCTGGAGCGGGTGCGGAATATTCCACTGGCCGAGCTGCACCCGTTCAAGGGTCACCCCTTCAAGGTGCAGAACAACGAGGAGATGCAGCGGATGATCGAGAGCATCCGCAAGGTGGGAGCCATCACCCCGGCGCTGGCAAGGCCGCTGCCGGACGGCGGTTACGAGCTGATCTCCGGTCACCGGCGACTGGCGGCGTGTCAGGTGCTGGGCGTCGAGACGATGCCCGTCATCGTCCGGGAGCTGTCTGACGATGAAGCGGTGATCGCAATGGTGGATGCCAACTTGCAGCGGGAGACCATCCTGCCCAGCGAAAAGGCGTTCGCCTACAAGATGAAGCTGGATGCCATCAAGCATCAAGGCATCGCTTCTGTGCAAGTTGCAGAGAAGTTGCTTAGCGTAGAAAAAGTGGCAGACGATGCAGGTGAGAGTAAAGACCAAGTGCGAAGATATATCCGCCTGACCTACCTGATTCCCGAGCTGCTTTCGATGGTGGACGACGGCAAGATCGCCTTCAACCCGGCGGTGGAGCTTTCCTACTTAGACTCGTATCAGCAGCGGGCGGTGCTGGACGCGATGGCGCTGAACGACTGCACCCCGTCCCACGCCCAGAGCATCCGCCTGAAAAAGCTGGCGCAGGAGGGCTTACTGGATGACCAGATAGTCTACGCCGTGCTGGCGGAGACGAAGCCCAACCAGCAGGAGCAGCTGAAATTCAAGCGGGAGGAGCTGCGGAAATACTTCCCCTCCGGCTACACCGAGGAGCAGATGCGCCGGGACATCATCAAGGGGCTGGAATTGCTGAAGCGGCAGAGAGAACGGAACCGGGACGCCCGCTGATTCGTACCGATACGGCTGCAATCAAACAATTCGCAGAATAGAGAGAACCCCAAACCGATGGTATACTGATGCTGTCGGTTTGGAGTTCTGTTCTGCAAATA
>CABSAW010000125.1:0-2512 GCA_902475745.1 uncultured Oscillospiraceae bacterium | reverse complement strand
GCCTGTACTGCGGCGAGGAGAACAGTCTGGAGCGCCGCAGCGCCCAGTCCGCCGTGTGGATGATCCTGGACGCCATGACCCGTCTGTTCGCCCCCATCCTGGCCTTTACCTGCGATGAGGTGTGGCTGGCCATGCCCCACCGTGCCGCCGATGACGGCCGTAACGTCCTGTTCAATGAGATGGTGCAGCCCTATGCCGCCTATGCCCTCAACGAGGACGAGATGGCCAAGTGGGCCCGTATCGCCGCCTTGCGTACCGCCGTCAACGGCGCGCTGGAGCAGGCCCGCGCCGACAAGACCATCGGCAAGAGCCTGGAGGCCGAGGTGGATCTGACCGTCACCGCCGAGGACGCCTTCCTGACCAACATGGACGCCGCCGATCTGGCAGACCTCCTCATTGTCTCGCAGGTTCGCGTGGAGGTGGGCGCAGAGCTGTCTGTAACCGTCCGTCCCGCCGGCGGTACCAAGTGCCTGCGCTGCTGGAAGGTGCTGCCCACCGTGGGCAGCGACGCTGCGCATCCCGACCTGTGCCCCCGCTGCGCCGCCGTGGTGAAGAATCTCCCGGACTTGGCGTAAGTGCTGCCGATTGAGTGCTCTGCTGCTTTTGCCTTACTCAGGCTTGCGGCGGTAACTCGTTGTGTCTGCCGTTTCGCAGACCCCTTCGGGCCATGCGAAACGGGACACTTCCTTGCTTGTGGTCACGCTTGATCCGCCACCGGCGGCGCTGTGACCACAAGCCCCGCTGCGCCGCCGTGGTGAAGAACCTCCCCGACTTGGCGTAACATATCCAACAAAAAAGATGTCTGCCTTGCGGCAGACATCTTTTTATTTTGTAAGATAGCGTACCCGACATACAGCCGTCTCACGCATCCTCGCCGTTCTTATCCGGCGCATTTGCCGCGTTATGCTTCCGCTTGGATACCACCGCTGTGATGATCAGCGCCAGAATGGCGACGGCAAAGGTGATCCACGGCACCCTCAAAAATATCAGAGTGGCGAAAAAATTCTGCTCCAGCGCCTCATAGGATTGAAAATAAGAGGGATAGCTGGTGGAGGCATAGGCCAGCGTGGGCGGCAGCGCCACGATCCAGTGAAAGACCTCCACTGCCGCCGATGCGGCCCACAGACCGGTCGCTACCTGGAAATAGGGGCGGGGCAGCAAATGCCGTTCGCCGCTCCATTTTCGCAACGCGCTCCGCAGCAGCAGATAGAGCGGCGGCAGCAGGAGGAGCGTCAGATCCCACCAGAAGAAGTCGTGCAGATAGTATACCACGGAGCGGCCGTTGGGGTAGCCTGTCAGCAGCTTATACGGCAGCTGGGTGAAGGCAAAAACATAGTAGGAGACGATCCACACCAGCATCACCCCACAGGGCAGCAGCATGGCGATCCGGCGGTGCACCGCGTCCTTGGGGCAGCTGCCCCAGCCGATCCATATCGCGGCCACGGCGGCTGCCGGAAACAGACACGCCGCCCATAGTACGGCGGCAAACAGCACGCCCGCCAACATGCATAGTGCCGCTACCGCATAACAGATACGCCAGCGCAGCTCGTCCCGGCGGGCAAGATATTGCGCTACCTGATGGCCGCCGGTGGTACCCCGTACCGTCTCGCCCGCCAGAAGATCATCGGCGGTGACGCCGTACAGCTTCGCCAGCGCCGGAAGGATGGTGATATCGGGGAAGCCTCCGCCGCTTTCCCATTTGCTGACGGTCTTGTTGGACACGCCAAGGCGGTCGGCTACATCCTGCTGGGTCATCCCCGCGCCCTTCCGCAGCACCGCCAGATAGCTGCCGGTTTTCATGGTATCCATATGGTCACGCTCCTTTCATCGTGGTGCCAGTATGCCGGATAAACGCCGGAATTGTCCACCCCGCCGTTTTAGAAGTCAGTCTGCGCAGCGTAGAGTTACGCAAACAGGCCCGTTTTGCACGGCAAAGCGGGCCTGTTGGTATTTATGTTGCAGAATGTATGAAAGATGGTGTGGAGGGCCGAAACCCACACCGGCCCCTGCGGCTTACACTGGCAGATCGGTAAAGCGGCAGAGCTTTTTAATACTTCCAGCTTCGTCCCGGCTCCATGAACTCTGTCACGCGCTTGCGGTAGCTGTCCATGGCGGCTTCCTCAAAGGCCAGCGCGTCAGAGGGCGCGCCCATCTGCCGCAGCAGCCATTTGCACAGGGGCGGGTTCAGGATCAGCAGCGGCCCGATGAGATAGGTGGCCATCAGTCCGCCCCGGCGGAAGCCCTCGCCGCTGCCCTCACAGCCGTCCCGGCCCACACCCTTTACGGTGCCAAAGAGGGCCTCGCCCGTGCCGTGGGAGTGGCCGAACAGGCTCTTGAAGCCCACAATATCCATCTCCTCGAACTTGCCCACATAGTAGCTGTTATGCCGCTGCATCATATGGTATTCGGCATGGGTGTCAAGAAGCCCCAGCCCCTCAATGCGCGGCGCTGTGTCGCTGTCTATATACTGCCCCAGAATATCCAGCGCATTGCCGGTGGCCAGAAACAGCTG
>CABSAW010000124.1:0-2619 GCA_902475745.1 uncultured Oscillospiraceae bacterium | reverse complement strand
ACTGGGGGTGTCGACAGATTTTGTGATCTTGAATGCCTCTCTATTAGCTTTAACGGTGATGGTGTGACCGTTCAGACAGAGGGTGACATTTTCCATGATTTGGATACAACCGAACTGGGTGTTCGATGGGGCCTCCAGAACGAGGTCGGTGGCAAGGTAGTAGGTGCCCTCAGACAGCACACACTGATAGGGCAGATCCTCTGGTTCGCCGCCGACCCACACTTTACCCTTATCGTCCTGCGTGATAGCCGTCGCAAAGGTGGTCTTGTCGGTTTCGTTATGGCCGCCCACATGGCTGCACGCTTCTGCATTGCCGCAGAGGTAGTGGGTATGCGGTGTAGGCGTTTCAGACTCGCCATTCGCGAATGCCGCCGCAGGCAGCAGCGTCAGGCACAGGGCCAGCGCCAAAAACAGGCTCAATCCTCTCTTTTTCGTGTTCTCCTGCCTTTTCTGTCAAAATTTTCTTGCTGGCAAAGCAAGGCAAACTCTGGCTTTTGATTTGCGTTGAAAGCATCTTGCTGTTTTCTCTCGAGCGGGGCGGTCTTCCCACGGACCGCCCCGCGAAGCCGTTACGGCTCGATGATGTTGAAGGGGTTGGCCCCGGTGATCGGGAACTGGTTCATATTCTCCATCATCAGCGTCAGCAGCTCTGCGCTGCCCTCGACCTTGACGGCCTTTGCAACCGTTTCCTGATTGTTGGTCAGGATCGCAAACAGCGCATTCTTCGGGCAGGTAATAGACACGTCCGCATCATCAGACAATGTATCCGCATAGACCAGCAGCACACCATTCTTCACGCGGAGCATGTGCTGTTCGCCCACGTCAGGCAGGATCACGTTCATGGTGAAGTCGCGGTCAGCCAGCGCCTGCTTGTCCATGACAATGGCCATATAGTCAAACAGCATGGGCGCGGAGAGGGCCTTGACCATGTCGCCGGTAGATTTGGTGGAAGCGGTGAAATTGGCGTTTCCATGGCGCAGCTCCTGCGCGGCGGTCAGATATTCGTTGCGCCACGGACCGGACTCCGCCTGATACCCCAGCTGCTCCAGTGCATCGGCGCACAGAAGCCGCGCATCGGTGTTCGTCGGGTCGGCAAAGACGATGGTGTTTGTGACCTCGGCGACCCACTGATATTCACCCTTGTCAAAATCCGCCTTTGCCATTTGCAGGACCTTGTCAACATCCCCCAGGTACTCCACCCATTTTTTTGCGCTGTCGCTTGGCATGAGGGGGTTCAGGTTGACAGGGTTGCTGTCATACCAGCCCATGAACTTCTGGTAGACCGCCTTGGCGTTGTGGGCGACCGTCCCGTAGTACTGGCGGGTGTACCAGATTTTATTGAGCGCCTCCGGCAGCTCGATCATGTTGGAGATCTCGTCGCTGGTGTAGCCCTGATTGATATAGGTCAGAGTCTGGTCGTTGATGAACTTATACACGGCAGCCGTGTTGACCATGTAGTCGTTCACCACGTTGTTTCCCCAGTGCGGCCAGTTGTGGGACTGGAAGGTGACCTCCGCGTCCTTGCCGTAAAGGGAAATGGCCTCGGTGATATAGCTTGCCCATGCCGCGCCGTCGCGCACCTCCGCGCCGCGCAGCGTGTAGAGATTGTGGAGCGTGCCGGTGCAGTTTTCCGCCATCCAAAGCGCCTTGTACTGGGGCAGCCACGTGTTCATTTCGGCGGGCGCTTCCGTACCCGGCGTGAGCTGGAACTCCAGCTCCACACCGTCGATCGTCAGCTTTTCGCCGGACTGCGTGATTTCATAGCTGGGCGTCATGAACGAGACCGTTCCGGTGGACTGTCCCATGCCGATGCCCTGCGCCAGCTTGCCGGTCACGCCGGGGGTCAGAAGGATGCCATACTGATAATTGCTGCGGCGGCCCATACCCTTACCGGCGTAGACATTTTCCTTCACGGAGTGCTCCGTGAAGCCCACAGGCGTGATCACGGGGATCTTGCCGCTGGCGAGCTGATCTTCAATAGAAAGTGTCTCGTCTGCCTTATCCTCTTTCGCCATCACGCCGGCGATGCCGCCAAAATGGTCGACGTGGGAATGAGAGATGATGACGGCCTTGACCGGGAATTTACCAAGATTCTTTTCGATCAGCTGCATGGCAGCCTGACTGCACTCCACGCTCATCAGCGTGTCAAAGACGATCCAGCCGGTATCGCCCTTGACAACGGTGAGGTTTGCCATGTCATAGCCGCGGACCTGATAGATGCCATCCGTCACTTCAAAAAGGCCATAGGCGTGGTTATTTTTCGTGTTCTCCCAGAGACTGGGATTTACGCTGTCAGGCGCTTTTTCGTAATCATCCAGGAACGCATAGGCTTCCTGACTCCAGAGGATCTTCCCATCCTCGTCCTTCAGTTCCAGTGTTTCCGGCGCGTCGATCAGTCCGCGGGTGGCGAATTCATATTCCTGCTTATCATCGAAGTCAAGTTCATCGTAGACGGCGGCATTTGCCTTTGCCGTAAAGTCTGTGGCGGGCTTGACCTCGGCGGTCAGACCCAGGTCTGCCTTTTCCGCGCCCGGCTCTTTGCGCCCATCCTGCGCACAGCCGACGCAGGACAGCAATAGTACCGATGTAAGAAGCATTGCTGCAATACGTTTCATAGCC
>CABSAW010000123.1:0-2695 GCA_902475745.1 uncultured Oscillospiraceae bacterium | reverse complement strand
TCTCCAGCGTCAGGGGATTGCCGGTGGGGAGATAGGTCAGGATGGTCATGCCCGCATGGTTGAAGGCAGGGTTTACAAGAGCCGCCAACAGCATGACGGGTAGGCCGACACGCAAGCTGAGGTACAGGCCCTTGCGTCCGGTCAGCTCAATGACGTACAAAACGGCGCTTACAAGCGAAATAAGAAGGCACACCGGATGCATCAGCACCATGGCATAGACCAGCACCAGTGCAAAATACAGAAAGTTTACCAGCGGATGATAGCGGGAAAAGGGATCGGACACGGCGCGGCCTCCTTTCTCAGCGGTGTACGGAATGCATACTGATTTATTATACGATAAAATCCGAAAAGATTCAACTGCCCGCGAAAGCCGTTTACCACGCCTGACGGATCACGCCGCTTTGTTGTCTCACAAGCTGCAAGCGTGCCAGCAACGCTGGCACGCATATAGATCTTGCTTCATTTTTTGCAGCCATATTATATTTTTAACGCCGTTTCCGGCCTTATAAATGAGGTAGGCGGGAGAGACCGGCAAATCTCTCCCGCCGTATGGAAAAGACGACGGCGTTGCCGTCCCGGCTTGCAAATTTCAGAGCGCGCCAACTCTTTTTCCGTATATGGCATAAAAATGCCGGTTGATCCTCCCCTTGGAGGAAGGAAAAACCAGCGGTGAACTGAGAAGAAAACGGCGCCGATATTTTCCATTTTCAGGAAATATCAGCGCACACTTCTACCATATTGTCCCACAACGAAGAGAGCGCCCGCTGTGCAGTGGCCCTCTTCCGTGCAATTCTCCTGCCTCGCGCCATGAAAGGGGAGTCTCCCCTTTCCCGTTTGCCGCCTACCTTCTCAGAGAGATCGCTCTCCAATGGCTGACTTTCGTCCACACGGCTTATAAAAAGCCGCTTTGGTGCATCCTTGCGCCCACAGTGCCGTTCGCGTGGGGTTCTTCGCCCCGTTCTTTCAAAGCCGATACCTGACCATATGGCCGTTACGGTATCCGGACAGCACAGCATCATCGGACCGATTCAATTTTCGCCGCCACAGCCGCTTTTTTATAAAGCGTTCTGCGAACATTCACTATTATACGGGCGCCTGCCCCCTTTGTCAACCATCATTTCCACAAGTTGTCATTTTGGGGAAAAAGTGCTGCGGCACAGGTGTCCCCTTTCACTGATCGCCGTTCTCCGCCACCCAGCTGCGAACATAATCCACAAAGCGGCGGGTGGAGGCGGACAGCGCCTTTTCATCCTTGACCCCGATGCCGATATTGCGATGGAAGGTCATGGGGGGACGGCAGCCTGTGACCGGATAGGGACTGTGGCGCACCATCAGCTCCGGAAGCAGGCTGATACCCAGCCCCTTGGACACCATGGAGAGAATGGTACGATCCTCGCGGGCGGTATAGCGCACATTGGGACGCACGCCCATTTCATCAAAGGCCGCCACAATCTCATAGTCCTCGCCCTCCTCCAAACGGATGAAGGGCTCGGTGGCCAAGGCCGCAATGGGAAACGGATCACGATCGGACAGTGGATGACCGCAGGGCAAAATCACCTGAAGCTCATCGCGGTGCAGCGCATAGGTCTGAAGGTGCCTGACCGATGGCAGACGCAGAAAACCGCAGTCCACCGTACCCTTCAGGATCCACTCCTCGATCTGATCGTAAAAGTCGCCGGTGACCACCTCGAACTCGATATTGGGATACTGCCAGCCGAAGCTTTGCAGAATCGAGGGCAGCCAGTGGACGGAAACGCTGGTAAAGGTGGCTACTTTGACAAGGCCGGTATCCATCCCCTTCAAGCTATGCGCCGACTGGAGCAGCGCGTGGTGATCGGCGCACAGCCTTTCGATCATGGGGAGCAGCGCCCGGCCGTCCGCCGTCAACACCACGCCGCCCCGGTTGCGGCTGAGCAGCGTGACCCCCAACTCATCCTCCAGCGCCTGCACCGCATGGCTGACGCCGGACTGGGTGAAATTCATCGCCTCCGCCGCCTTGGAAAAACTGCCGCAGGCGACCGTTTTCAGAAAAATCTGATATTTGGTGACACTCATGACATCCCCCCTCTTTCTCTGCTATTATATCATACTTTTATTCATCGTTTCAAGTACGATAATGCGTTTTACAAATATAACTTCCTGTGCTATGATAATGACAGTCAAAGAAATGGAGGTAAAAAATTATGGCACTGGTAACGAAAATGATCCGCTGCGCAAAATGCGGCAGCAGCGAGGTAGTATATGACGGTAAGGCAGTTTATCACTGCGCCGCCTGCGGTATGGACTGTGATCACGCCATGCCCGCCGCCGATCTGGCCGAGGTAAACCGCATCGTCATGCTGGGCGGTGAGCCGGAGAAGCTGGCAGAGCTGCGCAAGAAGTACCGGAATCTGGATATCACCAACTGGACCAGCGAAAACCGGCTTCAGGTCAAGTAACTTTCATATTCCCCCTCTTTATCCCCTATTTTCCAAGAGGGTTTTCTCCCCTCAAGGAGCGTCCGGCCGTCCCCTTTCCTTTGCGGCCGGACGCATTTTTATGCGCAGACGGCAGATATTACACCGCTGCAAGAGCACGAATAAATATTAAAAAGCAGGAGATGCTGTGCATCTCCTGCTTTTTTTGCGGTATAAAAACCTTACTTCAGCTCGACCTTGCCGCCGACTTCCTCGACCTGCTTCTTCAGAGCCTCGGC
>CABSAW010000122.1:0-2714 GCA_902475745.1 uncultured Oscillospiraceae bacterium | reverse complement strand
CTCGCTCCTGACGCAGAAGCGCGATGCAGATTTTGAGCTGATAGGCTTTGTGGATACCCAGCTTTTTATAAATGTTTTTACGGTGCGTGGCAATGGTGCTTTGCGAGCAATTCCTTTGTTCAGAGATCTCACGGGGGCTGCTGCCATCTGCCAGGGCGTCCAAAATCTCCCGTTCCGTTGGCGTCAGCATTTCATAGCCAACAAGAAACATCTCGTAGATTGCAGGATCAATTTCAGATTTTCGGGAGTAGGCCAAGCGTTGCGCATCGGCCTGTGCCGCTTCAAACTGCCCTTGCAGCGCCTCGTTCCGATCCAAAAGCTGCACGGCCTGCTCTTGCACGGACTGCTTTTCTTCCACCAGTGTGGTGATGATCTTCTCATTCTCCCGATCCTGCGCCTGCAGCGTAGCGGAGATCGGCTCAAAATCAGCAAACGCCATCTGCTCGCCACCGCGATCCTCGTTCCGCAGCCGCTCCAGATCCCGATGTACCGGAGCAAGATACCGGCGCGCCAGATACAGACAGCAAACGATGGCAGAAAACAGCAGCAGCGCCGAAAGCAACACCGTCTGCATAATATTTTTGGCAACAGCGAGATTGTAATCCTCTTTCGGGATCAGCACCGCCAGCGTGTGGGGCGTCCCATCGCCCTTTGCCGCGGTAAGGCTTTTCACCATGCCGACAAAAGAAAACCCGTCGCCGTTCAGGGACACCAAACCGCTGCTCATGGGCTTAACGGTGAGAGCTTCGGGAGGAACATAGCAGAAGCCTTCCTCCGTATAGGTCATCAGGGCGGCTCCCGCGTCTAAGGTGTCGCCGCTCTCCGTGGTCAGCAGGCAGGCGAGGCGGCTGAGATTGGAGGGCTGGTCATAGCGCGCGGAAAAGAAGGACTGATTGATGGCGAAACCGCACATTCCATAGACCGTGCCGTCTGCCCCGATCATGGGGATCGTCAGCAAAACCGCCTTTTCCGAGGTTCCCGGCAGCGTAACAAGGTCTGTGGTGCGGCGGGAATCGGCAATCGGGGCGGCAGCCTGGATGGTATGCTCCGCGTAATTGGGGAACTGCCCAATATGGAATTCCTGGGCCCACTTCCGGTGCGGCATGACATTGTGCGCTTTGCCCACGCTGGCGATGCCCCGGAACAGCAGCAGGTTATTGGTCACGCGCCCCGCGTTTGCCCTTTGCACATAGAGGCCGCTGCGGGCATCTGCCGCATCCCCGTCGCTCATGGAGCTCTCCAAGACGACGAACGCGCCGGAGCAGTCCGCCTGCCGGACATACTGGCTCAGCGGCTCCAGCATGGCGTCCTCCACCGCTTTGGTCGCCTCCGCATTCCCATTCAGATCATCAAAGGAGATACCCTGCTGTACCAACGTGTCCTCCAGCAGCGCGGTCATGTCCTCGGAAAGATGGATACTCATAATGGAAACATTATGCCACAGGGATTCCATATCGTTCTGAAAGACCTCCATCTGGAGATCCAGCGTCTTTTTAATTTCAGTCTTGGGGCTGCTCAACCGACCAAACAGGAATAGCCCCATATAAAGTGCCGCGATCAGCAGCGCCGCCAGTGCGATCATGTAGCCGATGAGCCTATACCGCATGGAGCGCTTTGCGGTTTTCAAATAGGACAACACCTGCATGGCCTTCACCTGCCTTAATGGAGAGTTACGGAAAAGTGATTCAGTGGATGGAGCGGAACAGCGCCCACGTTTCCTCCGCCAGCGCCTCTACATCTTCACCGGCAGCGGCCCGCTGGGGCAGCTCCTGCTGCATCTGCCGCAGGCCGTCATACAAGGCATAGACCTTGGAGTAGTAATCGTTGAAGCGCACTTCGGCCAGCGGGGTATAGGTTTCCTGCATGGTTTTGAGGGCGGCGTAGAGATTGGCATAGCTCTGATCGGTAAACTCTACTTCGTCAATGGAGTCAAAGGCCCCGCTGCGCACCGGCATATAGCCGGTGGAGGTCACGAAGTCCAGATTGCGCTGCTTCTCCGTCAGCCAATGGGCAAACAGGCTGGCGGCCTCCGCCTTCTGGTCAGTGGTCTTATAGGCGCACAGGCCAACGCCTGCCTGCGTCATCAATGGCTCCGCCCCCGCTGTCATGGGCAGGGGGACCACCTGCAGGTCCATCGGCTCGCTGTGCCCGTCCTCATAGGTGACGGTATCATTATAGTAAAGAATTGCCGCGGAGGAGCCAAGGCCGGAGAGCACCTCGCCGGTCATGACCTGCGTATTGGAGTAGAGATCGGACACCACGATATGCCCCTGTGCCAGCGCACGGGCAAACTGCATCCAGCTCTCCTTGAACACGGCATTGTCGAAGTCATACCAGCCGTCTTCCGTGTAGAAATCCTCCGCCCCATGCTCCAGTGCGTTCAGCTCCACGGCCCGGATGGGATAGTCCATGGCGCAGAAGGGCTCCGTGCCGTTTGTCCAGTCATAGAACTTCCCGGCAGCGTCATAGAATCCCTTCCATGTGGAGAGGTCATCGTAGGTCACGCCGGTGGCGGCGGAAAAGCGGGCAAAGCCCGTGCCATTGAACATGAGAAGCTGCGTGGATTTGGACAGGGGGAACACCAGCAAGCTGCCATCATCCGCTTTACCGTCGGCCAGGAAACCGGACACAAACTCGCTCTGTTCCTTCTCCGTGAAATAGTCATTCCAGTCCAGCAGATTGTCCTCGCCCAAGGCGATGGCGTCCCCGATGTG
>CABSAW010000121.1:0-2737 GCA_902475745.1 uncultured Oscillospiraceae bacterium | reverse complement strand
CCACCTACACAACGGGATTCCCCGCACCGATAGGGACAGTATACCCTTTTTCGGCGGGCGGGGCAAGAGGAATGTTGTAAGATCCTCCCGCACGATGTAGGGCAATGACCTGCACCGTGCGCTTTATTTTCAAAAAATATTGTGGAGGTATCCATCATGAAAGAAATCATCACCCGTAAGAGCCGCAACATCCCCGACGGCAAGGAGCTTTTCGAAGGCATTTCCGGCAACTTCAAGGACTTCGGTCAGACCCTTTGCGAGCTGACCGACAACGCCATCTCCAACTTCCGCGCCCACAATATCCGCGGCTTCATCGAAATCATGCTGGTGGAGCATGACGACTATGTGGATGTCACGGTCCGCGACAACGGCACAGGCATTGAGGACATGGACGCAACCCTCACCATTGCCGCCCGTTCCTGCGCCGAATCCGCCCTGAACGAACATGGCATGGGGCTCAAGCACGCGCTGGCGTCCATCAACGCTGGGGCAGACCAGCATTGGAGCATCCAGACCCGAACAGCGGAGGATGCTGCTCACGACCGCCACCAGCGGGTGGAAAGCCCCTACAGCATCGGTATGCCCGTGTACCTTGTCCCCGGCAGCGGGGACATCGTAGACGATACCGGTACGGTGGTGCAGGTCCGCTGCCCCATGCATAAGTTCCTGACCCTCAAGCCTGCCTCCCAGAAGGACGACCTCTCCTTTGCGCAGGCGGCGTCCTATCTGTGCGAGATGCTGCGTTACACCTACGCCAATCTGCTTCGGGACGAGGTGTTTTCCATTCTCTTCACCGCCGTTGATAAAACCGGCACCTCCGACGACGCGTGGCTCGCCGAGCCTTTGGAGCCCATTTGGAGGAACGGGTACACGGAGCTGCCCCCAGTGGAAACCGATCTGGGCGGCGGAGCGGTGACCATCTTCTGCCGCTACGGCAGCATTCGCCGCAGCAAGAAAAACGCCTTCTATTACAAGGCAAACATGGCGTCCAGCGGCGCAGAGATCCGAATCAACGGTCGTGTCATCCAGCACGGGCTGCACAGCGAGATTTGGGGAAAGGCCCTGCACCCCAACCAGAACCGCTTCATCGCCCAGATCGACATTCTGAGCGATCAGTCGGCGGCGCTGCCTGACACCAAGTCGGCGAAAAACGGTCTGCGCGAGGATGACGCGAAAGTAGCGGCACTGTTTAGTTGGATCCGCGCCAATGTTCCGGAGCCAGTCAAGGATGAGGGGCGCGAGCAAATGCTGGTGCGTCTGCTCGCGGAGAAAAAGGCGGCGGAGGCGGGCGTTCTGCGGGTCTCCACGGAGAAGAATCTGTATCAGTGCCTAAAGCTGCAAATCAAGTCTGATCTCTTCGTCAGCAGCACGGAGGGCGTCACGCTCTTTGAGGCGAAGGCAGGCGGCAGCAAGGCAGAGGACCTGTATCAGCTGCGGATGTATCACGACGGCTGCATCGCGGACGATATGGAGGTGCGGGAGGCCGTGCTCATTGCCCGGCGCCATCCCGATACGGTGAGGGCTCTGCTCGCGGAGCTGAACCGCCAGAAGGACAAGAAGGGCCGCCCTTACCACTTTGCGCTGTCCACTTGGGACGAGGAGGGCATCGTCCTCCCGCCCGACGCGGCGTAAGTCATAGAGCCCAATCAGGGAGCCGGAGATATCCGGCTCCCTATCTGCCTGTCGTCACCGCAGGCTGCTGCCAAGAATGGGGAGAACTAAGAGAAAATTTCTTCCTCAAAACATTTTTTTAGGGGAATTATGGCAAAATGACTGACGCGTATCTCCTGTTAAAGTCTTAGGAAACCCCGTTTCGCTAAGAATAAAAGTAGAGACATCTAAAATCAAAATGGAATTGCATTACAGTTGTTGTGTGGTATAATTGTAGCGTGGATAACTGGATAGAACCGCGTTGACGCGCACAAGTAAAAAACAGCCAGCCTTCGTAATGAAGGCTGGCTGTTTACATATACACGTGAATCTTACCTAAGGGCACTTGCTGTTTCTGTACTGGAAACGGCAAGTGCCTTTTTTGTTCCCCAAAAAGGAGGATGCAATGGAAATATTAGAATCGGCCAAGCAGAGCTTGATCATGCGACAGGTAGCAGAGATGTATGGCATTCGGGCTGACTGCCACGGTATGGCAGTCAGCTCATTACATAGAGACCAGAAGCGCAGAATCAAGCCCCATATCCGAGATCCTACAGAGTTTCTATAAGAAAAAGCTGGTACGGGTGGGACTGCTTGTCCACATCCGCAAAAATACACTTCACTCATTTTATAAGGAGGATCCTATGACTAAAAAACTGTAAACCGTGGACGCAGAGACTCTGATGTCCACGCCGATGAGCAAGACGATGTTCATCGTGAACGGCCTGATTTCGCAGGGCGTCAATGTCATCAGCGGCGCCAGCAAAATCGGCAAAAGCTGGCTGATGCTGTGGCTGGCGTTGATGGTAGCGCAGGGGATTCCCGTGTGGGGGCTGCCGACACTGCATTGCGGTGTGCTCTATCTGAGTCTCGAGGACACCCAGCGCCGCATCAAGGACAGACTCTATAACCTTACCGATACTGCCCCGGACAACCTGTATTTTGCCGTGACCGCTGGGCTGATTGGCGGCGGGCTGGAGGAGCAGGTCACCGACTTCCTGACCGAGCACCCCGACATCAAGTTGGTCATTATCGACACGCTGCAAAAAGTGCGGGACTCTAGAGGCAGCACCGGAAAGACGGGAAT
>CABSAW010000120.1:0-2748 GCA_902475745.1 uncultured Oscillospiraceae bacterium | reverse complement strand
CCGGCGCGGCGGCAAGGTGGCGGGAGACGCGCGGCGCGCCATCGAAGCGGACACTGGGCGGCCCGCCGTCACAGCGGAGAACGCCGCCCAGCTCAATACCGTGGTAACGGATATGATCGAGGGCGTAGCGGAAGCGGACGTAACCGTCAAAACATGCAGCGGCTGGACACACATGGGACAATAGTGGTGGGAAGTTGCGAAGCTTTCCACCACTATAACGCGTTCAGGGGTGTACAGTAAATGACGAGCAATGAACTGAAACACGAAGCCAGGAAGCAGGAATGGAACACAGCTATACATGAATGCCGCAGTAGCGGTCTCTCCGTAAGCGAATGGTGCCGGCAGCGGGGTGTTACGACAGCCGCCTATTACCGTTGGGAGCGGGAACTTCTGACGGGAGTGCGGAGAAACGGAACACCGCCATCAACGACCGTGACCTTTGCGGAGCTGCCGGCGCCGAAGCAGGTGTCACGCAACGTTGCGGAACGTTGCGCCACACTGCATATTGGAAACGCCAGTCTGGACATTTACCCGGGATGCGATGCGGAACAGCTGAGGCTGCTGGTGGAGCTTCTGCGCCTATGCTGAACGACTTCACTGGTGCAGATAAAGTCTACATTGCCTGTGGCTACACAGATCTGCGTAAGGGAATAGATGGCCTGGCGCGGCTCGTCCAGCAGCGGTTTGAACTGGATCCATTTACCAACACATTATTTTTGTTCTGCGGACGGCGGCGAGACCGCATCAAGGGCTTGTACTGGGAAAAGGACGGCTTCATCCTGCTGTATAAACGCCTGGAGCAAGGGGCATACCAGTGGCCGCGCTCTGAATCCGAGGCAAAGACGCTAACGCCGCAGCAGTACCGCTGGCTCATGGAGGGACTGCAAATCGAACAGCCGAAAGCCCACCGCCCGGTTGCCGGATTGAGTGCAGTCTGAGCAGAGAAAAGTGGCTGAAAACCATTGAAAACACTGGATTTTTGCCGTGTTCTATGGTATACTGTTTACATAGAAAACAGAGAAATGCAGACAAGCAGCACGGTGGAAATGGTGACCATTTCCCGTGCGGAATATGAGTGCTTGCAGCAGGAAAATGCGCAGCTGGAAGCAAAGTTTGCCGCCCGCGAACAGGAACAGGCGCAGGTCATTACCAGCCTCACGCTGCAGAATGAGTGGCTGCTGGAGCAGCTGAAGCTGTCCAAAAAGAAGTTGTTTGGTCGTTCTTCAGAGCAGGCAGAGCAGATGGTCATGGAGCAGCTGAGCTTGACCTACAATGAGTTGGAGGCCTACGCCTTCGGCATAAAGGCCGCCACGGAGAAGCAGATCACCGTGAAGGCACACGAGCGCAAACGGCAGTCCGGCAATGTGCTGGATGTTGTTCCAGAGGGTACTCCCACCGAGGTAGTGGAGCACCGTCTTCCCGAGAATGAGCGGATCTGCTCTGCCTACGGAAGCGAGTTGGTTGAGATCGGCAAGGAGGTTCGCCGGACGCTGCAGATGAAGCCGGCAGAGTTCTGGGTTCGCGAGGACGTATACTACACCTACGCCTGCAAAAACTGTGAGCAGGAGACCGGCGAGGCCAACATTGTGAAGGCGGCGAAGGAGCCCGCGCTGCTGCCCGGCAGCTTTGCCTCTGCGGAGGCGGTGGCTTATCTGGCAGCACAGAAATTCGTCATGTACTCGCCGCTGTACCGGTTGCAGCAGGAGTTTGAGTGTCAGGGCCTGAAATTGTCCCGACAGACCATGGCTAACTGGCTGCTGAACACTTCGGAGAAGTGGCTGCAGCCCATCTACGATACGCTGCGAGAGCAGCTTTGCAGGGAGTCGGTGCTGCACGCGGATGGGACGACCTTGCAGGTGCTGAAAGAAGCTGGGCGGCCCTCAACCAGCAAATCCTACATGTGGCTGTACCGCACCAGCGGCTGCACAAAGCAGGGCATTGTACTGTATGAGTAGCAGCCCACGAGAAAGGCGGAGCACACTGAACATTTCCTGCAAGGATTCAACGGCTGGCTACACGCGGATGGGTACCATGGCTACCACAAGCTTCCTGAGAATATCCGTGTGGTTGGCTGTTGGGCACATGCGCGGCGAAAATTTGACGAGGCTCTGCAAACGCTGCCCAAAGAGATGCAGAAGGACGCTCCGGCAGCGATTGGCGAATGCTATTGCTCCCGACTTTTCAAGCTGGAGCAGGCGTTTGCAGAGCTGACACCGGAGGAGCGGTATGAAAAGCGGCTGGAACAGGAGAAACCTGTTTTAGACGCGCTGTTGTCATGGGCAAATGAGATGCAGGTGAAAACAGCACCGAAATCCGCGTTGGGCAGGGCCATCCACTACCTGCTGGAGCAGTGGCCGTACCTGACAAGGTATCTGGAGGATGGCCGTCTGGAGCTGAGCAACAACCGCGCCGAGCGCAGCATCAAGCCCTTCGTGATGGGCAGAAAGAACTGGCTGTTTGCCAATACAGCCGGTGGCGCGCAAGCCAGTGCAGTGATCTACAGTCTGATTGAAACGGCGAAAGAAAACGGGCTGGATCCATATCGATATTTGCTTTGGATCCTGCAAAATGCACCACAGCTGAGCGAAGAGGATGCCGCATGGGCTGAAAAGCTGCTTCCCGCAAACGCTCCGGAAGAATGTTGTATGCCGCAAAAATAAAAGACCGCCATCTCGGTGAGCAGCAGCTCGCTTTGAGATGGCGGTCACTATTTTTGATGTGTGCAAATTAGGGCCGATCACTGTGCAG
>CABSAW010000119.1:0-2773 GCA_902475745.1 uncultured Oscillospiraceae bacterium | reverse complement strand
AAGCACTTGCCGATGCCGTGGTCGCCGCACATGGCGATGTCGCAGAGCCGGGCGATCTCCTCGTCGGTGCAGCCGGCCTTCTGCCACGCCTTGACCAGCGGGCAGTAGTGGAAATCCAGATACAGGGTGTCGTCGGTGTTCTCCACCAGATCCATCTCGAAGACCCAGCGGGCCGCCTTGGTGAACAGCGTCTTGCGCAGACCCTTCAGGCTCTTGGTGCCGCCCTTTTTCACAAGGTCGTTACCCTGCGAGATGCCGCAGCGGGAGATGGCTGCCGAGGCGAAATCCCTGGGGTCGAGGCCGCGCTTCTCCGCCTCGTCCACCAGCAGATACAGCCAGAAGGCACGGTGCTCCAGCAGCTCGCGGATCTTGACCACGAAGGCGTTTTTGATTTTGGGCTCATTGACGATTCTTGACATGATTTTCTTTCCTCTCGTTGTTTCTGTCGTTCTTTTCGGAAGGCGGCAGACCGTTTGCTCTGCCGCTTTAACACACGAGGATGATTATACCATACTTCCACGGCTTTGTATCTACCTATTTTAACCGGCTGCCGCGCACGGGGCGCGTGCGAAAAAAGAGGCACTTACTTGCTTGTGCCTAAGCTGTCGTCCGGCGCGATTGCATTCGGCGGGGGGCGTGGTATAATCTATGGATACATGGAAACGCGAATGGCGCGGAAGGGTGGGAGAAAAGCAAATGAGCACAGGGGAAAAGCAGCGCCTGCGGGGTGCCGTGGCCTTTATCACGCTGATGGGCGTGGTCAGCCTGTTTTCGGACATGACCCACGAGGGTGCGCGGAGCATTCTCGGCGAATACCTGAATCTGGCAGGGGCCTCCGGTGCGGCCATCGGCTTCGTGTCCGGCGTGGGCGAGCTGTGCGGCTACTCCCTGCGGCTTTTGTCGGGTATTTTCGCGGACAAAACGAAAAAATACTGGACGCTGGTCATCGCGGGCTACGCTCTACAGGTGCTGGCTATCCCGGCGCTGGCGCTCATCCCGGAAAACGGCTGGGTCATCGCCTGCGGGCTGGTGATCCTGGAGCGGGTGGGCAAGGCCATTAAAAAGCCGGCGAAAAATACGCTGGTCAGCTTTGCCGCCAGCGAGATCGGAACGGGAAAGGGCTTCGCCTATCAGGAGTTCTTAGACCAGCTGGGCGCGTTCTTAGGCCCGGTCATCCTCTTTGTCATCGCCGCCATCAAGGGGACCGGCGACCTGTTCTCCACCTATCGGCTCAGCTTCGCCGTCCTCGGTATCCCGGCGCTGATCACCATCGCGCTGGTGGTGCTGGCCAAGGTCAAGTACCCCCACCCGGAGATGTTCGAAAAAGCGGTGGACGCCCCGACAGAGTTCCACACGCAAAAGTCCTTTGTACTGTACATGGCGGCCATCTGCCTGTTTGCCTTCGGCTTTGCCGACTTCACCCTCATCACGCTGCACGCCGCCCGAACGGAGGCCTTTCCAACCTCCGCCCTGAGCCTGCTGTACGCGGCGGCCATGGCGGTGGACGCCTTTGCCGCGCTGTTCTTCGGCTGGCTCTTTGACAAGATCGGCCTGCGGGCGCTGATGCTGTCCACCCTGTGCAGCGCGTTCTTCTCCTGCTTTGTCTTCCTCAGCGGCGAGCCGGTGCTGATGGGCGTTGGCATCGTGCTGTGGGGCGTGGGCATGGGCGCGCAGGAGAGTATTATGAAGGCCGCCGTCAGCCGCATCGTCCCGGCCGCCATGCGCAGCACGGGCTTTGGCATCTTCGAGACGGGCTTCGGCATCGCGTGGTTTCTGGGGAGCTGGCTGCTGGGTGCGCTGTACGACGCGAACCCGGCATGGCTGGTGGCAGTCTCCGTCTCCGTGCAGCTCCTTGCCATCGTGTTCTACGGCCTCTGCATCAAAAAACAGAAGAAGGAGCGGTCCGTATGACCGAAAGCTCCCGACCGCAACGGTCGGGAGCTTTTTTGTGTTCTAAAAGCATCTACCTGGCGGGAGGATGCGTATTCGCTCTTGAAAAATGTGCGTGACCCTGCGATCCCGGTGGCTCGGCGGGCCTGTCGGACGCAGGAGGCAAGGGTACTTGCGCGGCTTGTCAGTGCTGCATCATATTTGCCGCGAACTGCGCCGCCTCCTCCGCGATATGGGGCAGCTTTACCAGACTGCCCCGCTCGTTGGCGGTCTCCAGCAGGCAGAAGTGGGGCGGCAAAAAGAAGGACTTGTTCATGTTCAGGGAGGAGATCAGCTGCCGCGCCAGCAGGTCGCCGCCGGAGTAGCCGGACACCACCAGCCCGAACAGCCGCTTATCGTAGAACCGGCTTTGCCGGAACAGCGCCGTCAGCCGGTTGACGCAGGCGGTCAGGTTTGCCGCCAGCGCATCGTTGTAGTTGGCGCACAGCATCACCAGCGCGTCGCAGCGGCGGATCGCGGGATAGACCTCCTCCACCATGGGGCCGCCGTAGAAGCAGCCGCCCTGCTCCCCGAAGTGGAGGCAGGCGGTGTAGCTGCACCCGTTGCAGTCCGCCATGGTGCCGTTGCGCAGGCAGATCTCCTCCACCTCCACCGTGTCCGGCAGGGCGCTTTTCACCAGCTCCCACAGGGCCAGCGTGTTGGAGGTGCTGCGCTGGGAGGCGTGGAGCGCCAGAATGTGCCGGATGGGGGCGGGCGCCTCCCAGCCCTCCAATCGCCCGATCAGCTCGGCCACGGCGGTATGGAAGGCGGTGACCTCGTCGGTGCCGCCGATCTGCGCCTGGGTGCGGAAATTCCGCAGGGAGCCGGTGGCCTCCACCAGCGG
>CABSAW010000118.1:0-2876 GCA_902475745.1 uncultured Oscillospiraceae bacterium | reverse complement strand
GGATACGGATCTGGACGCCAAGACAGAGGCAGCCCTGCGAGCGGCGGAACGCTGCCCCTTTGTGCTGCTGCATATCAACGGGGCGGATGAAGCGGCCCATCGCCACGATTCGGCGGAAAAGGAGACTTTCCTGCGCCGGGTCGATGATAGGGTGCTCTCCCGGCTGTTGGCGTCTGAGCATGAGATTATGGTGGCCTCCGACCACGGCGCCGATCCGGAAAGCGGCGCTCATCTGGGCGGCCCACAGCCTTTTTTTACCAGCCGTTAAATGGTAATAGTGAAATTACGGAGGCTGCAAAACGGCGGCAAGCCTTAAAATATAAAGAAGCGGATGCCTGTGTATTCGCTTCTTTACATTTGAGAACAAGTGCGCTAAAATGGGGAAAAAAGAAGAGGGAGAGGATGTTATGACAGAAGTCAGCACAACGGGGAAGAAGGGGATGAATCTGGGGATTCTCCTGCCAATGGTCGGTTTTACCATCTGGGGCTTCAGCCTGCTTTTGACCCGTGTCGGTCAGCGGTATACCAGTCCTATGGTATTGCTGAGCATTCGCTTTCTTCTGGCCTTTGTGCTGTTGAATATCCCGCTTTTGCTGGGACGGGAGCGGCTGTGCCTGCGGGGCAAAAAGCTGCGGCCGCTGCTGATGCTGGGAATTCTGGAGCCGTTGTGCTTTGTGTTTGAAAGCTATGCCATCTATTTTACCAATGCCACCATCACCGGTGTGGTGTCCGCGCTGGCGCCTCTTGTGGCACTGGCACTGGCGGCGGTGCTGCTGAAGGAGTATCCCACCCGCCGTCAGGCATTGTTTATCCTGCTGCCGGTGGCCGGTGTGGTGCTGTTGACGGCGGCGGGACGTGAAGTGGGCGTGGTGGCTTGGATCGGTATCCCCTTCCTGCTGGGATACAGTGTGTGTTCAGGTTACTTTAAGGTGGTCAACCGCTCGGCATCGGAGTTTTCACCGTATGAGCGGACCTATGCGCTGCTGCTCAGCTGCGCGGTCTTCTTTACCGCGGCGGCGCTCGTGGAGTGTGGGGGCGATCTGAATGCCTATGTGCAGCCGCTGCACCAGCCCACATTTGTGGCGGCGGTTCTGGCGTTGAGTGTTCTGTGCTCCGTTGCCGCCAATATGCTGGTAAACTACGGTGCCGGGCGCATCAGCGTTACCAAAATGTCCGCCATCGGTAATATCAATACGGTGGTCTCGGCTCTTGCCGGGGTGATCTTCCTGCATGAGCCTTTCACCGGCACAATGCTGTTGGGTATGGTGCTGGTGCTCATCGGCGTATGGCAGGTGACAAAGCAGGGCACATAACGTGCGTGAAAGATAATTGAAGCCTCCGGCCGGAGGCTTCGTTATAAGCAGCTGGAGCGGCAGTATAGCGGCGTGCTGGACGAATGATTACAATGAAAAAATCACCCTTCTCTGTGCCGAGCGGCACAGAGAAGGGTGATTCTTATATGATTACTCTATTGCGGCGCTCAGCGCGTTCAGCCGATGTACCACATAATCCAGTGCGAACATCAACGTCTCATAGCGGAGAAAATCCAGTATGTTTCGATCTACCAGCATCTGTAAGCTGGCGGGAAAATCCTCATCTGCCTCCCAGTACCGCACAATCAGCGGCAAAAAGGGAAACAGCGCCAGCTCATACGACACATCTCCCTTGGGCTGCTGTCTGCCGCCCAGTGCGCGGCAAGCACGATCCAATGCAGCGCCGCTGCCGTTGAATGTGCGGCCGCTATTTTTGAAAAAGTCCCCGTCCTTGGCCAGCGTGCCGCCCTGAATGCTGCACAGGCTGGCCACATTGACCCATTCGTGGGCCAGATGGCAGTGCTCTTTTGCACCGCACAGCAGGTCATAGATGGTCATGGCAGCGGAATACGCCGCCTTTGCCTCTGTCTGAAAGCCGTCCTCTGACCATGTGACGGCACCGGTCAGCCGATGGATGCGGTGCCTTCGCGCCAGAAGGTCAACATAGAGAAAGGTCTCGTCATGCATTAGGGCAAATTTGCGGATCATCTGCGCCTGATCATATTGCAGGAATGCTTCCGCCATACGCTGGCGCATGCGCTCGTAGTTGGATAGGGGCGTCATGGGGCACCTCCTGGTAGTTGATAAAACTATCATAACATAGGAGCGGGGAGGACGCAAGGGGAGCGGGCAGATACAGTAAGGTGATTTAAGGATACAAAAAAACACCACCCTATTGGGTGGTGTTTTTGGAGCGGGCGATGGGAAAACCGCCGAAGCGCTGCCTGTGGCAGAAAAAGCGAGGCGGTTTTAAGGAAGTGTCCCAATGGCCGGTGCCGAAAGGATCGGGCATTGGCGGACACGACGAGGGCAGGACCGCCGAAGCGCTGCCTGTGGCAGAAAAAGCGAGGCGGTTTTAAGGAAGTGTCCCAATGGCCGGTGCCGAAAGGACCGGGCATTGGCAGACACGACGAGGGCACAGCCGAGACGCACACAAAGCTTCTTTTTTGATGCCCCGTCAGCAAAGTTCACAGCTACTTGGCTCGGCTCGCTCACGGCGCACAGCGCCGTGACACGCACGCGGGCACCAAAACGTGCCACCGGCACGTTTTTCTCGCTTTGCTCGTGCCCTGTTCGAGCCTCGGCCAACACTATACCAAAAAAAGAAGCACCATCCTGTTGGATGATGCTTCTTTTTTGGAGCGGGCGACGAGGCTCGAACTCGCTACCTCGACCTTGGCAAGGTCGCGCTCTACCAGATGAGCTACGCCCGCAGAATGGTGCCTCAGGCCGGGGTCGAACCGGCGACACGCGGATTTTCAGTCCGCTGCTCTACCAACTGAGCTACCGAGGCATATGGCGACCAAGAAGGGGCTCGAACCCTCGACCTCCAGCGTGACAGGC
>CABSAW010000117.1:0-2904 GCA_902475745.1 uncultured Oscillospiraceae bacterium | reverse complement strand
GCGCAGAGGTTGCGCGTTTTTTCTGCCATAGCAGTTCCTCCGATCTTTTTAATGGTAAAGCTAAGATACCCGAAAGCAAGTGTGAAAGCTATGACCAAAGCCAACGAAGAAGTGGCGTGAAACAGCGGCGATACCAACAAAGCGGCTATGCTACCCGCATGGCCGCGGCGATCCGCGACATAATAAACTCCACACAGGGTATCGCCACGCTGTTGCCCAAAGCTTTGTACCTTGCACTATCCGACGCGCCGGGGATGTCTGTCCAGCCGTCCGGGAAGCCCTGGAGCCGTTCACACTCCAAAGGCGTCAGGCGGCGAATGAGGTGATGTGTTTCAGAACAGGATGCGTTGATGATACACTTATCCTGACTGACGTATTGATTACCGATACCTTTTTCATCTCCGCGGCATAATGCTCCAACTGTTTTTTGATAAAGTTCTACGACCGCGTGGCGGTCTGTGGCGGTCAAGGTGTACGCCAAATCCTCCTGACAGCCAAGGCCGTTGCCGCCGTTCTCCGGCTGGCGGTCTACAATATTTCCGGCAATGCAGATGGCACCCGCGTTCTGCTCAACCAGAGGTATATTGTTACCACCTGTGCCATAACGGGCAGACATGGTGGGCACTACCTTGTGGGGGCCAGTGTAGCGGCTGTCAATGCCGTGATTTTCGTAAACAAGAGGTTGGTGTCCATGCTCCTGTGCTCGGAGGGTTCCGGACACGTTTTCGCTGCATTCCATCACGCTGCCGCCCTGGTCATTAAGGCATAAAACAGACGGCATACAGTTCCCGCCGGGGCTGCCCTTGAGGGTTGGAGCAACCGATTCGTTGTATCCAATGCCGCCTGCGCTGGCGCCTGCTCCGGCGGAAAAACCGGCTACAAAGGTCTGCTGCTTCATCCCCGGCTGTGCGCCCAGCACACCAGCTACATCGTGCAGGTCACGCACCTCGTCCCGCTGGTTGGCGGCAAAGGCCATGACGCCGCTATAGCCATCAAAGCCCTCCGCGGCTCCATTTGGCTGTGTCACGAAGGTCTGCATCTGCATATTGGTGGTTGCCATCAACGCGCCTGACACGCCGTCCAGGTCAATGCCCTCATTGCGCTGGTTCACATGAAATGCCTTTAGGTCAGTAGGTTGGCTGTCCGGCTTCATGAGCCCCGCTTGGATCTTCAGCGCACGCGCCAGCATCTTCGGCAGCTCCTTGCCGCGCTCAAAGGCGCGGCGCAGGATGCCCAGACAGGCGGTTTTCGATAAATAATACTTTAGAGACGGGTACGCTTCCAGTATGCCAGACAGTGAGACGCGGATCGGGCGGCGGGGCGCGGCCCCGGTATTGAGGGGCCGCTTGCCTTCCCGCCATGGAGATCGGAGCTCCCAATGGCGCTGTCCAAAGAGATCCACGGGAGAGGACAGCAGATCCAAGTGGAAATACGGGATCGAAACCAGTTCGGAGTCCGGCTTGCCCGGTCTGCGCTTGGGCGGTGCTCCGCCCCTTTCAGCCGTGTCTAACCCAAGCATCGTCATCTGCCCGTTCGTGTCGAATCGGTACATCTATGAGACCTCCTTCCCGCTGTTTTCCGTTTCGTCAAATACATCAAATAAAAGCTGGGGCGCGAGCGGCCCGGCAAAGTCAGCAAGGAGAAAAATGCGCTTGCGACGCTGCGCGACGCCACACAATTGCGCGTCCAGACAGCGCCACGCAATAGAAAACATATCGCCTGCCGTGAGATCACCGACATCGGGCCATCCGTAAGGATAGGGGCCTGGGATAAGCTCGTTGGGAAAGCAGATCCGCACGATCTCCTCCAGCACGATCCGAAAATCCTCATACTTCGGTGTCCCGCTTGAAAAAGCACCCGGCACGTTCTCCCAACACATCCAGCGCGGCCGTATGTTGACGCTCTCCCGGCCACGGGCTTTCTCTGCCAACCGCATTTCACGCACAATGCGCATCTGCTCCATAAAGAGGCCAGAACGCGCGCCGGCAAGACCTGCCCTTGCGCCAGCAACGGAGAGATCTTGACACGGGCTGCCCCCGCAGATGATGTCCACAGGCGGCAGCTCCGCGCCACGCAGCTTAGTGATGTCGCCTACATGGATCATGCCGGGAAAGCGCAGCTTTGTCACCTCAATGGGAAAGGTTTCAATCTCCGACGCCCATACCGGCGTGATGCCGTTGCGGACCGCAGCCAAAGGGAATCCGCCGATACCGTCGAACAGGCTGCCCATGGTGATTTGTGTTAACCATGTCATATCATCACCCTTTCATTTGATCGCCGCGGCGATGGTTCGGGTGGTGTTGACGGCAGCCTGCGCCGTATAAACGGCGCTCGTAATATTGGCCTTTGTTGTGGTGTCCAAGCCGAAGCTGCCGGCGATGCGGGGCACCTCTCCCGCCGAGAGCATGAGCCCCACGCCCATCAGCGCGTGGTCCTTGAACACCATGAGTCCCGCAATGAGGATGGTGGACTGGAGGAAGGCGGTCAGGCACAAACCGATGACCTGCCGCACCCAGCCCATAAAGCCGTCCAGATAGCCCCGTGGGACGCTGAACATATAAAGGCTGCCCACGGCAATTTGAATCAGCAAAATGCCCCCGCGTTTGAGGTTGGCGAAAAACACCTTGATGACCGCGTAGCCCATGAGGATCACGCAAAAAAGGAGCATAATGGGGCTGGTGATGATGCCAAGGCCGAAGTGGGAGCTGTTCACCACATCCGTAAGCGTCTGGATCTCGCTGAGCTCCGTTATGATGTCCTGTCCCACCTCACCGATGCTTCGTCCGTAGCCGGTAAGTCCCGCGGAAAAGGTTCCCTGCAGCGACACCGATAAGGCATAGAGCCGGACGGGGACAACGGTGAACAGGCTCACCGCCAGAAAGCCCTTGATGATATTCATCCCGC
>CABSAW010000116.1:0-2935 GCA_902475745.1 uncultured Oscillospiraceae bacterium | reverse complement strand
AAAAGTCAGGCCGTAAGGCCTGACTTTATTGTGTACCGCTTCGGTGGGATTATACGCCCAAAAGCGATTTTGCAAAGGCAAAATAAATGAGAAGGGACAGCGCATCCACGATGGTGGTAATGAAGGGCGACGCCATGACCGCCGGGTCCAGGCCGATTTTTTTCGCCAGAAGCGGCAGCGAGCAGCCCACGAATTTTGCACACGCAATGGTGCACACCAGCGTTCCGCAGACCACGGCGGCCACCATGGGAGAAAGAGACGTGTTTCCCAGCAGCAGCCGGTCCACCAGCATCATTTTTCCGAAATTGGCAATGGCCAGCACCACGCCGCACAGCAGCGCCACGCGCAGCTCCTTCCAGATGATCCGGAAGATGTCGGAGAAATCCACCTCGGACAGGGAGAGGGCGCGGATCACGGTCACGCTGGATTGGGAGCCGCAGTTGCCGCCGGTATCCATCAGCATGGGGATATAGGCGGTCAGCACCGGCAGCACCGCCAGCGAGTTTTCAAAATTGGCAATAATAAGACCTGTGAAGGTGGCGGACACCATCAGCAGCAGCAGCCACGGGATTCTCGCCTTGAAGGTGCTGACCACGCCCGTTTTCAGATAGGGCTTATCCGTGGGGGTAATGGCGGCCATCTTCTCCATATCCTCGGTGGCCTCCGCCTCCATGACGTCCATGGCGTCATCGACGGTGACAATACCCACCAGGCGGTTTTCCTGATCCACCACCGGCATGGCCAGAAAGTCGTACTTGCTCAGCGCCTGCGCCACGTCCTCCTTATCGTCGGTGGTCTTGGCCCACACCACATCGGGGTCCATGATGTCCTCGATAAGGTCATCCTCGTCTGCCAGCAGCAGATCACGCACCGACAGCACGCCCAGCAGGTGGCGGGTGGGATCGGTGACGTACAGGATGTTGATGGTCTCCAGCTCGCCGCCGATACGGCGGATACGCTTAAAAGCGTCAGCCACCGTCATGTCCTTCTTCAGCGACAGGAACTCCATGTTCATAATGGAGCCGGCGCTGTCCTCGGGATATTTCAGAATTTCGTTGATGGATTTGCGCATTTCCGGCGTGGCCTTATCCAGAATACGGATGACCACGTTGGCGGGCATCTCCTCCACGATATCCACAGCATCGTCCAGATACAGCTCGTCGAGCACCTCGCTCAGCTCTGTGTTGGAAAAGCCGTTGATCAGCATTTCCTGACTGTCCGGCTCCAGCTCGACAAACACCTCCGCCGCCGCCTCCTTGGGCAGCAGACGGTACAGCAGCGGCATGACCTCGGCGCCGGCCTCCTCCAGAATGAGGGCGATATCCGCCGGCTCCATGGGCAGGAACATGTCACGCAGCTGGGCATATCGTTTTTCACGAATCATCTCCCTGATATTATCCAGCAGCTCGTCCATTTTGGTTTCCAAATCGATCATGCCACGCTCCTCCTTTCTGTGGATCGCCCGAAATTCCGGGCAGTAAAAAAAGCCCCAGCGCGATAGGCGCTGCGGCGTAGCGGGAAGCCCTTGCAGGATAATGGCTTCAGGCCCTACCGTTACAAGCTTTAGCATCGCGGGGCAGTGAAGCTACGTTAGATACCACCTTGGTTTCGATAGTACCTGCTCAAACCATCTTATGGTGTCTCCACCATTTCGCGGCAGCAGCCCATATCCCTCGCGGTAGCCTTACCTACCGGTGAACAGTTTCAGTGTATGTCAAAATTGAGGCGTTGTCAAGTATACAGGGCGGTGTTTTTTGTAAAAAGTGAAAAATTGTTTTGCCGCCACAGCTTGTGAGAAAAAGCGGAATGTGCTATACTGTATGATTGGTAAAAAGTAAGCAATTATCACCGGAGAGGAGGGCACGATATGGGACTGCACGACGGTCACAGGGGGCGGAAAAAGGCGCTGTTCCGGCAAAACGGACTGGATGGCTTTGCCGACCATGAGGTGCTGGAGCTGGTGCTGTATTATGCCATTCCCCGGCGGGATACCAACGAAACGGCCCACCGGCTGCTGGAAAAATTCGGCTCCCTGCAAAGTGTGTTCAACGCGCCGGCGGAGGAGCTGATGAAGGTGGAGGGCGTGGGGGAGAACGCGGCGCTGCTGCTGGCGCTCATTCCCGCGGCGAACCGCCGGGCCGGACGCAGCGGCGGCCGGGAGCAGGTGCTCAACAGCGTGGATAAGTGCGGGCGGTATTTTCTCGAGCTGCCGTGCGGCGAGCGGCAGGAGACGCTGTATGAAGCGTGTCTGGACGCCAAAGGAAAGCTGCTGAGCTGCAAGAAGCTGGCCAACGGCAGCGCCGACAGTGCCGTTCTGTCTGTGCGGCAGGTGGTGGAAAACGCCCTGCTGTGCGGCGCCAGCGGCGTGGTGCTGGCCCACAACCATCCCAGCGGGATCGCCCTGCCCTCCGAGAGTGACCGGGTCACTACGCTGTGGATCCGTGATGCACTCAAGCCGATGGATATCCGCCTGTTGGATCATATCATTGTGGCCGACGGTGATTTCGTCAGCATGAACCAGAGCGGGTATCTGGTTTGATTTTGGGGCGTTTCGTCCCCTCGGGGCCGCGGTGCTTTTGCCACGCTTGACAAAAGCAGGTCATCTCTGAGAGCGAAGTACCCCGTAAAAAAAAGGAGACACCTATGCCTCAATTCAAAGTCCATTCTGAATATGCCCCCGCCGGCGACCAGCCTCAGGCCATTGAAAAGCTGGCCGAGGGTGTGGATAACGGCCTGCGTGAGCAGGTGCTCAAGGGCGTTACCGGCTCCGGCAAGACCTATACCATGGCCAAGGTGATCGAGCGGGTGCAGCGCCCCACGCTGGTGCTGGCTCACAATAAGACGCTGGCCGCCCAGCTGTGCGAGGAGTTCCGGGAGTTCTTCCCCCACAACGCCGTGGAGTATTTCGTGTCCTACTACGACTACTACCAGCCGG
>CABSAW010000115.1:0-2992 GCA_902475745.1 uncultured Oscillospiraceae bacterium | reverse complement strand
ATGAAGCCATCGTGGATGCAGAAACATGGGAGCTGGCACAGAAGCTGCGGAAAACGCCACGGCGGCATGACACGCTGGGTGAGGCGAATCCCCTGACAGGGCTTGTGTTCTGTGCCGACTGTGGAGCAAAGATGTATAACCATCGGTCACGAGGGACAGAAAGCAAACCTTATCCCTACGATGCGTTTGAATGCTCCACATACAAGTTGGCAGGTCAAAAGCGCTCCGCCGCTTGCTGTGGACATCATATCAGCACCAAAGCGCTGCGGGAGCTGATTCTGGAAACCATCCGGGCTGCCAGCACCTTTGCCATCTCCGACCGAGACGCTTTTCTGGAGAAGGTACGCTCCGCCTCCCAGCTGCGCCAGGCGGAAGCCGCCAAGGAAACCAAGCGGAAGCTGAACAAGGAGAAAAAGCGGATTTCTGAGCTGGATACCATCATCAAGAAGCTCTATGAATCCTTTGCCGTCGGGCGCATTACCGGTGAACGCTTTGACAGTCTGCTGGCAGATTACGAAAATGAGCAGAAAGCGCTGACAGCGTCCGTCTCCGAAATGGAAACGCAGATGTCCGCCTTTGCGGAGGACACCGACCGGGCCAAGCAGTTTCTGGAGCTGGCAAAGAAGTACACGGATTTTTCCGAGCTGACCACGCCCATGATCAACGAGTTCGTGGAGAAAATCATCGTACACGCTCCAGAAAAGATCGACGGTGACCGGGTGCAGGAAGTGGATATCCACCTTCGCTTTATCGGGCAGTTTGAGCTTCCCGCACCGGAGCTGACCGAGGAAGAAATCAAGCGGCAGGAGCAGCTCAAACGGCACCGCATCAAGAGCCGGGAGCGGTATCAGAAAATCAAGGCCGGTGAACACGCTGTCGGACAGCCCTTCATGCCGACCTGCAAGTGCTGCGGGCAGGAATTTGCCTCCAAGCGGACAAACACCCTGTTCTGCGGCCCCAACTGCCGCGCAAAATTCTACCGGCAGGAGGCGGCGGAGAGCCGCAGCCGGGCGTGTACCTGCGAAAACTGCGGCAAGGAGTTTATCACAGCAAGGTCAGATGTGAAATATTGCAGTGACGATTGTCGGTATGCAGCACAGATCAAGCGGCAGGGCGCACGGAAGAAAGCTCTACGAGAAGCTAAGAACGAAAAAGAAACGAAATCAGCATAAGATAAGACGCAACCGGCGGCTTGCCCCTCAATGGGCAGGCCGCCGGTTTTTGCGCAGAAATGGAGGAACAATGAATCTTTTTGAAATTGTCAAATACGGCGTAAGCTGCCGGGAGGCAGCGGAGCTGTACGGCGTGGAAGTCAACCGCTACGGCATGGCCCTCTGCCCGTTTCACAACGACCGACATCCCAGTTTGTATGTGGCAGACGACCACTATTATTGCTTTGCCTGTGGGGAACACGGCGATGTGATCGACTTTGCTGCAAGGCTGTTCGGCTTGCCGCTCTATGAGGCGGCGCAGCGTCTGGCAGCAGACTTTCACCTTACCCCGGGCAAACCGCCCAGCGCAGCGGCGCTCCACGCAAAGCGCATCCGAACAGAAGCACAGCAGCTCAGGGAAAACGAGCGGCTGTGCTTTTCTGTTCTGTCCGATTATGCCCGTGTCCTGCGGGACTGGAAGGTGCAGTATGCGCCGCAGTCACCTGACAAGCCTGTTCACGCACGGTTTGTAGGAGCCTGCCACGAACTCGACCGGACAGAGTATTACTTAGATATTCTGTGCGCCGGGGATTCTCACGAACGTGCCGAAGTAATTCAGCAGCAGATGGCGGACGAAAAGCTGGACAGGCTGCGACGGAGGTTAGAGAAAATTCACAAGGAGGAATTGGAAGATGGATATGACACCGCAGACGTGGCCTGAGTGGTACGACGGCAGGCACATCAACGAGGTGCTGTTCTGCCAGCAGTTTTTGGACAAGCATCCCATGAAATGTGTGCGTGGGCGGCTGTTCACCGTGGACGGGCTGATCGAGGACGAGGGGCAGATCGGCAATCTCATTCTGGAGGAAATCTCCGGCGTACTGACAGCTAACCTCTCTAAGACGGTTACAAACTTACTTGCCAGCATCAAGCTGCAAGCCTATTCGCCGCCGCTGCCCATTGAAACGGACCGCATCCACGTTGCCAACGGGACGTATTTCATGGACGGCAGCTTTACCCCCAACAAGAGCTACTGCAACAACCGCCTGACCGTCTCTTACAATCCTGATGCACCTACACCGAAACGCTGGCTGCAATTCCTGTCCGAGCTGCTGCAACCGGAGGACATTCCCACCTTGCAGGAGTTCCTTGGTTACTGCCTGCTGCCGACTACCAAGGGGCAAAAAATGCTCATGCTCATCGGTAAGGGCGGCGAAGGCAAAAGCCGCATCGGGCTGGTCATGCGCTCGTTGCTGGGCGACAGCATGAATACCACCAGTATCCAGAAGGTGGAGAGCAACCGGTTCAGCCGCGCGGATTTGGAAAACAAGCTCCTGATGGTGGACGACGATATGGATATGAGCGCTCTGCCCAAGACCAACTACATCAAATCCATCGTGACCTCCGAGTGCAAGATGGATATGGAACGTAAGGGCGTCCAGAGTTACCAAAGCCAGCTCTATGTCCGGTTCCTCTGCTTCGGCAACGGTGCGCTGACCGCCCTGCACGACAAGTCCGACGGTTTCTTTCGCCGCCAGATCGTGCTGACCACCAAAGACCGGCCCGCAGGCCGAGCGGACGATCCGTTTCTGGTGGACAAGCTGCTGCGGGAAAAGGAAGGTATCTTTCTCTGGTGTCTGGAGGGGCTGCACCGGCTGATCCGGAACAATTATCAGTTTACAGTCAGCTCCAAGGCCAGAGAGAACATGGAGACGGTCAAACGCAGCAGCAACAATGTGATCGAGTTTCTGCAATCTGAGGGCTATATCCGATTCAAAGCAGACATCGAAGCCAGCTCCAAGGCGATCTATGAAGCCTATACAAGATGGTGCGACGATAAC
>CABSAW010000114.1:0-3117 GCA_902475745.1 uncultured Oscillospiraceae bacterium | reverse complement strand
GTCCATGTGGGCCTCCTTTTCTTTGCGAGTCTACTTATGATAGACTTCTGATACTTGAAGTCTATCATAAGTAGACCTCTATGTCAAGCAGATCTGCTCCATCGGAATCAAGGAAGAACTCCTTTTCTAAGGGAACCGGAAACTCAAGCGTCGTTTCTTCATGTTTATTTTCCTCCGTTTGGAAAGAAATTCAGATTTCTTTTCCAGCACCGAATTTTTGAAGAAGCAAAAGGCAGGGCTCCGTCATAGGCAAAGCGAATAACAAAGTGATGTCATAATTGTACGTTTTGACAGCAGTGCAGCATCCACACTCCGGATCAGCGGGCTTTACGGCACAGAACGCGCCGGGATGGGGGAGCAAAACGAACATAAGCAGGGGTGCATTTCCCCACTCTCATTGTGACACCATCCGAAATCGCGGAAACGCCCTGAAAAAAATATTGTTTTTCTGATTCTTTCGGTCTAATATCGCAGTATAAAAATGCTCTGGCAAAAAACTCAATTCAACATGGAGGTATCGCTATGCAAAAGCTGGAGAAGCTGTACGAGGGCAAGGCAAAGATGGTCTTTCGCACCGATGACCCCGACCTGCTGATCGTCGAATATAAGGACGACGCCACCGCCTTTAACGGTGAGAAAAGGGGAACCATCGCCGGAAAGGGCGTCATCAACAACCGGGTGACCAGCCACCTGATGACACTGCTGGAGGAGCAGGGTGTGCCCACCCACTTCGTGCGGGAGCTTTCCGACCGGGAGGCCCTCGTCAAAAAGGTCACTATCGTCCCCCTGGAGGTCATCGTCCGCAATATCTCCGCCGGCTCCTTCGCCAAGCGGTACGGTGTGGAGGAGGGCATTGTGTTTGACGCCCCCACCATCGAGTTCTCCTATAAGAACGACAGCCTCGGCGACCCGCTCATCAACTCCTACCACGCGCTGGCCCTGAAGCTGGCAACGGCTGAGGAGCTTGAGCGGATCAAGGCGCTGTCCTTCCGTATCAACGACCTGCTCAAGGGCATCATGAAGGGCATCGGCATCGACCTTGTGGACTTCAAGCTGGAGTTTGGCCGCCTGCCCGATGGCAGCATCGTCCTCGCCGACGAGATCAGCCCCGACACCTGCCGCCTCTGGGACGAGACGACCCACGAAAAACTGGACAAGGATCGTTTCCGCCGTGACCTCGGCAATGTGGAGGGCGCATATCAGGAGATCCTGCGCCGTATGCTCGGCGCGTAACGGGGCGCGGGCCTATGTTTTCAAAGATTCATGAGGAATGCGGCGTTTTCGGCATTTACAGCAGCGGCGGGACGGATGTTGCCGGACTGACTTACAGCGCCCTGTTCGCGCTCCAGCACCGGGGACAGGAGAGCTGCGGCATTGCCGTCAACGACGACGGCGTCATATCGGGATATAAGGACCTCGGCCTTGTCGGTGAGGTCTTCCCTCCCGAGCGCCTGCAAAAGCTCGGCGGAGGCCAGCTGGCGGTGGGTCACGTCCGCTACGCCACAACCGGCAGGAAGAGCCGCGAAAACGCCCAGCCCCTGATCATCAATCATATCAAGGGCAGCATGGCGCTCGCCCACAACGGCAACCTGACAAACGCCGCCGAGCTGCGGGAGGCGCTGGAGCTCAACGGCGCGATATTCCACACCACCAGCGACACCGAGGTCATTGCCTATACCATCACCAACGAGCGTCTGCGGGTCTCCTCCATCGAGGAGGCGGTCTCTGCCGCCATGGACAGGATCAAGGGCGCGTACTCGCTGGTCATCATGTCGCCCCAGAAGCTGATCGCCGTCCGGGATCCCCACGGTTTCCGGCCGCTCTGCATCGGAAGGCTGGGAGACGGCTGGGTCTTTGCCTCCGAGAGCTGCGCGCTGGACGGCATCGGTGCACAGTTCGTGCGGGACGTGCGTCCCGGCGAGATCGTCATCGCGGACAAGGGCGGCCTGCGCAGCATAACCACCCATTGCGGCCAGTGCCCCCGCTCGCTGTGCGTCTTTGAGTACATCTACTTCGCCCGTCCGGACTCCGTCATAGACGGCAGCTGCGTCCACACCGCGCGGCAGCGCGCCGGAGCCTTTCTGGCACTGGAGCATCCCGTTCAGGCGGACGTGGTCATAGGCGTTCCGGACTCCGGCCTTGATGCTGCCCTCGGCTATTCCAAGCAGTCCGGCATTCCGTACGGTGTAGGCTTCATTAAAAACAAGTATATCGCCCGCACCTTTATCCAGCCGGAGCAGAGCCAGCGGGAAAAATCTGTCAACATCAAGCTCAACACCATCTCCTCCACCATCCGTGGCAAGCGCGTGGTGCTGATCGACGATTCCATCGTCCGCGGCACTACCTGCGCCCACATTGTAAAGCTCGTCCGCGAGGCCGGCGCAACGGAGGTGCATATGCGCGTGTCCGCGCCGCCCTTTCTTAACCCCTGCTATTTTGGGACGGACGTCGACTCCCGCGAGAACCTCATCGCATGCAGTCACACGATTCCGGAGATCGCGGAGATTATCGGTGTTGACTCCCTCGGATATCTCAGCACCGACAGCGTGACAAAGCTGGCCGAGTGCGGCGAGGGCTTCTGCACTGGCTGCTTTACAGGGGAATACCCCATTGAGGTGCCGGAGAAAAAGGCCAAGTTCCGCTTTGAGCGCGGGCTCAGCGAAAGGGAATGACGCGCTGAGCAGGAAACATCCCTGCCGCAGGCGGCACCAACAGGCAGGACAACGACGGCCCGCCCGTCTCCGCCGGGCGGCAAATGCCGTTGACGGCTTTTTTGAATCCGAATTTTATCTGTAATTTCATCTGCAATCCATCTGCAAAAGTGTCGTTTTAACGGGAGTAAACTTGCAAATATCGCAAGTAATGCTCAAATAGGCAAGCCCGAAAACCCTTGTAAATACAAGAAAAACCCCGCAGCCGTTGAGACTGCGAGGTTTTTTCATTGGTGGAGGCGGCGGGAGTCGAACCCGCGTCCGAAAGCACTTTAACAGGACTTTCTCCGGGCGCAGTCAGGATTTAAACATTCCCTCCGCGCAAGGACACCTGACGGACCTTACGCTTTGGTAGAGTCATGATGCGTGGGCAGGTCAACTCTTTCCCGCCTCACGGACGCCACGT
>CABSAW010000113.1:0-3331 GCA_902475745.1 uncultured Oscillospiraceae bacterium | reverse complement strand
CGGATAAGCTGCTCAGCTACCGAAAGGCCGTGGCCGCGCTGCATCAGAATGAGCCCGTGGTACAAACCGCCGGCAAAATACCGGAGGCGGATATCGTGTTTCTGGATGAGATATTCAAGGCCAATGATGGCGTGCTGAACTCTCTGCTGACAGCACTCAACGAACGAAAGTATACCAACGAGGGGCGCACCTATCCCATTCCGGCAATTTCCTTCTTTGCCGCGTCCAACGAGATACCTAACTTTGCCGATCCGCAGGAGCAGATCCTATCGCCGCTGTATGACCGTTTGCAGATCAAGGTGGTGACAGAGGATATTGCTGACCGCGATAAGCGTCTGGCCGTCCTCAAGAGCAAGCAAAACGGCGGCGATGGATCGGTAAATGCCATGATCTCGCTGTCCGAGCTGTACACCATGCAGCAGGAGGTGGCCGCCATCCCTGTGCCGGATGCCATCAACGAGCTGGCTGACGATGTACTTTGTGAACTGCGGAACAGTGGGATTGAGGTGTCGGATCGTAAATATCTCAACTACTACCCGCTGGTGCAGGCCAAGGCATGGCTGGAAGGGCGCGACAAAGTGGAGTCCCAAGACCTGCTGATCCTCAAGTGCTATCTCTGGCAGGCCCCCAGTGACCGGCCCACGGTAGAAAACACGCTGACCCGCCTGTGCGTCAATCCCTTGCAGGATAAGGTAAACAGTATCCTTGCCATGGCGGTGGAGGCGCAGGAGGATTTCAACACCGTTGTTGTGGATGGCGGCAATCCCAAGGCTGGCAGCAAGGCACTGCTGAAGCTGCGTGGTGAACTGCTCCAGCTGTATAAGCGGCAGCAGGAGCTATGTGCCGCCGCACAGTCTGACACTGAAAAGGACGTGGTGAACAAGCTCCTGAACGATCTGGAGACCATCAGCATGGCCGCCCACAATGCGGTGAATTTCACCTATATCCCGTTGGAGCAGATGGCTGCTCTGCAATAACTACATTTTTGGAGGAACGATTTATGCTGAACAAGATTTTTGTGATGGGCCGCTTGACCCATGATCCTGAGCTGCGCCGCACCGGCAGCGGTACACCGGTATGCAGCTTCTCTATTGCCTGTGACCGCGATTTCAAATCGCAGTCCGGAGAAAAGGAGACCGATTTCTTTGATGTGGTGGCGTGGCGCGCTACTGGAGAATTCGTCAGCAAGTATTTTGCCAAAGGCCGCATGGTCGTGGTAGAAGGGCGGCTTCAGATCCGTGAATGGCAGGACAAGGAGGGCAACAAGCGCCGCAGCGCGGAGATCAACGCCGATAATGTCTACTTCGGCGATTCCCGCCCGGCGCAGACCGAAGGAGCCTCCGGGACTGGCGAGGCCGATGCCTTTAAGGATTTCCCGCCGCTGGATGATTTCCCATCCACTGTGGGCGGCTCCGGCAAAGAGCTGCCGTTCTAATCCTGTAGAGTAATGAAATAGAAGGGGGGAGGCTCACGCCTCCCCCTGCGGATAGGAGATGCGATATGGACACCAACAACAGTAACAAGATATATTTCGATTACCTTGAAAATCTGCGCCAATCCGGTGAAACTAATATGTTCGGCGCTGCGTTGTATCTCCAGCGGGAATTTCCGGAGCTAAGACGGTCCGAGGCCGCAAACGCCGTTCTGCTGGCATGGTTTCACAGCTTTGAGGAGGATTTCACATGAGAAAAGCCTTTCGGACAATAGCGGATGTACTGCATTCCCCCATTGCGGAGCTTGCGGCTCTTCGGAGAAAACCGGCACAGAAAACCGACCGGGTGATGCGCTCCAGCAAACTGGAAGACAGCATATACGCTGAACTACGCGAGGATGATACAGAAATGGATATGACGGAGAACGCCGCGGCGCAGAGGCTCAAGTCTTTTCCCGCCCTCTCCCGCGATGTATTTCAATCCCTGTATTCGCTGGCTCCACGCAGAAACGACATGGATATGCTCACCGCTGCGGCGCAGAAATTCAACGCGCCCATCCTTAATCATGTTGTCCAGCAGGACGACTATCCCACGCTGAAGAATATCTGCGAGGGTCGCAGCCTACCCGCCTATGAAGCGGCGGCGGAGTTCACCGATCGAGCCGCCGAAGAGCTGAACGGACTGTTGTCCGAGCTGGGTGGTGATAAAGGCGCGCTGAATACTCTTGAAAAGCTGGAAACGGCACGGGATGCCGCGGCAGAGGGCCTCGCCAAACTGCTTGACGCCCAAGCTAAAGGAGAAACGACCGAGCCGGGTAAGCAGGCGCTGATAAATGCTGCCAATCGGCTGGACAGTAAGCAGCGGCAGGTGGAGGCTGTATCCCAGCTGCTGGACACGACCATGCTGCGCCAAAAAGAAACAGTCAATCTGGCGGTATTCGCCGCTGTGCAGGCTGCCACAGAGCGGGCACAGGAGGTACAGAGCATCATCGGCGCATGGAGCGATGAACCCTCGAATATGCGCTGCACGCCTGAGAATCTTGCACTGCTGGAAAAGGTACGCAAAAGCACTACGCTGAAGGATATTTCCAAGTATCTGGGACGCTTCCGCGAGATTTTCGCACAGGCCAAGAACAACAGCTATGCCTATGGGCGGGGTGAAACCTACTCTCTGGAGTTGGGCAACAACCTATCCCGTGCGTTGACCTCGGAGCTTGCCATGCTGGCCACGCCGGAGACTATCCCGCTGTTCCTGCGGAAGTATCAGCAAAAGCAGATCAAACAGTATCGTCGGCGCGAACCTATTTATAAAGGTATGGGCGACATTATCTGCTGTCTGGATGAGTCCAGTTCCACCGAAGGCGAAGCTGCGGCCTGGGGCAAGGCGGTAGCCATGACCCTGCTGGAGATTGCCGCTGAGAGCCACAGAAGCTTTGCGCTGATCCATTTTGCCGGAGGAAGCAGTTGCCAGGTGGACATATTCCGCCCGGGTGAATACACGCTGGAGGATAAATTGTCCGCTGCGGAAACATTCCTCGGCGGCGGCACCAACTTTGAACGCCCCGTCCGTGAAGCGATCCGATTGATGGACACTGAAGGCTTTGAAAAGGCCGATGTGGTTTTCATCACGGATGGTGAATGTGAGTTGCCCGATGCCTGCCGGCAAGAATTGCAGGCAGCACAGGCCGCGTATCATTTCACGGTAACGGGTATTTTGCTGGATAAAGGGCAGGCAGGTATGGATTTCAGCCTGAAACCCTTTTGTCAGAAGATTTACCGAACCAGTGAACTGACGGATAATGCTGTTGTGGAATCGGTGATAGGCTTGCTGGTGTAGCGCATGACATTACACTCTATAACCGATTGCTGTCCAAGATTCGTGCCGACCATGATCTGCTG
>CABSAW010000112.1:0-3384 GCA_902475745.1 uncultured Oscillospiraceae bacterium | reverse complement strand
CTGCCTGCCTAATCCGAGGACACGCTTCAAGGTACCCCTATCAGGAGTAGCGGAATCGGCTCTCTTTTTTCTTATGGTTTTATGGCACGCTGCGCCCATTCACTGCTGCACTTGGGAGAGATATTCCTCCAGACAAAGATCGTTGTCCATGATGTACCGGGCGGCCTCTACCCCCACGTAGCGATAGTGCCACGGCTCATAGATGACGCCGGTGATGTCCTCCTTACCCTGCGGGAAGCGGAGAATGAAACCGTAGTCGGCGCAGTGGTCGATCAGCCAGCGGTAAACCTCCGTGTTGGCAAAGTCCTGCTCCAGCGAATAGTTGCCGCTGCCGCCCACGTCCATGGCAAGGCCGCAGTTATGCTCGCTGAAGCCGGGACGCTTGACCACGGTGCCGCCCACCTTCTGGGCGTCCAGATCGCTGTAGCCCTTGTCGGTGTACTGCTTCACCTTGCGCCAATAGAGGGTGTTCTGCTCGCTGGCGGGCCGGTAGGCGCTGACCACCGCCAGATCGTAGGCGCTGGCGTCGCTGAGCATCCGGTTCACCGCGTCGATAATGCGGCTGTCCACCTGCTTGCCGCCGCTGACGGTGGTAAAGGTAACATCGCTGTCATACCCGGCGGGCAGGGGGTTCCAGTCGTTGACCAGCAGCAGGTTCCACGGCGCTTCGCCGCCGCCCTGATAGCTGTCGGCCTGTACATAGTGGCCCTTGGTGCTGTATTGCAGCATGCCGCTCTCGTCGATATACGGCTCGTCGCTTTCTGTCTGCTGGGCAGGATCGTTCTCCGGGGTCTGGGGCTTGTCCGGTGTATCCGGCGTAGGGGATGTGTCCGGCTCGTCCGGCTTCGCGCTGCCGTTGTCCGTCACCGTGCCGGGCAGGGGGATGGGATCGGGGGCAGGCTTTTTGCTGAGGCCCACCACCACCAGCACCACCGTGGCGATCACCACCGCAAGGGCGATGAGCCACACGATGGGCGAGGGGCCGCGGCGGCCGTGATAGACCCGTTTTCCTTGTTGTGTCATTCGTTCAATCCTCCAAAATATGCTTTGATTTCCTCAGCGGTACAGGCGGCGCTGCCCTGTGCAAATCCGTCCCGTCCGCCGCCGCGTCCGTGGAGCGCGGCGTTCATGTCCTTGATAAAAGCGCGGATATCGGCGCCCGGCTGGATAACGGCGTACTTATAAGCGCCCGCATTCCCGGCGAACACGGCGCATCGCCCGCCGCAGCGCTGGGCCACCGCGTCGCACAGCCGCCGCACGGCGTCCGGCTCCATGGCGGGGCACAGCAGCGCCACATCGCCTGCGCCGGCATACCGCTCCGCCAGCGCCGCAAAGTGCTCCGTTTCCATATCGCCGCAGCGCTGCTTCGCCGCCGCCAGCTCCTCCTTCAGGCGCAGCACGGCGGCATGGGTGGCCTCCGGCTTGACGGAAAGCTCGCGGCCGATGGCGGTATTCTGCTGCCAGCTGGCGCTGAGGCAATCCATGGCCCGCTGGCCGAACAGCACCTCCAGACGCACGCCGTCGCGGAATTTCTGGCAGCTGATGAACTTCACCAGACCCACCTGAGCGCTGGTGGACACATGGGTGCCGCAGCAGGCGCAGCGATCCGCGCCGGGAAATTCCGTGATGCGTACCCGTCCCTCCAGCGCCTTTTTACTGCGATAGGACAAGGCGGCCAGCTCCTCTGGCGTTGGGAAGGTGATGTGGATGGGATGGTTTTCCCAGATATAGCGGTTGGCCTGCTGCTCGATGGCCAGCACGCCCTCCCACGGGATATCGGCGTTATAGTCGATGGTCACGGCCTCCGCGCCCATGTGGAAGCCTACATTATCGCAGTGGTAGGCCGCGCACAGCATACCCGAGACGATATGCTCGCCGGAGTGCTGCTGCATGTGGTCAAAGCGCCGCTGCCAGTCCAGCTCTCCGGTGACGGCCGCGCCCTCCTGCAATGCCCGGTCGCAGGTGTGGACGATGACCCCCTGCTGCTCCTGCACGTCCAGCACCTGCGCGCCGCCCAGCGTGCCGTGGTCGGCATCCTGCCCACCGCCCTCGGGGTAAAAGGCGGTGCGATCCAGCGTCACATGCCATGCCTTGCCCTGTGGGACACAGCGCAGCACCGTGGCGTCAAAGCGGCGCAGATACGGATCGTGTTCGTATAACTTGATGGTTTCCATGTAGCTCTCCCTTTTGGAAAATGTTCCATCTTTCAGTATGCTACAAATCGGCGAAAAAGGCAACCGGGAATTTTCACCCCGGCAGACAGAGGAGCCGCCACAAAGGGCGGCTCCTCTGCAAAGCGGTTATTTCTTGTGGGGGTTATAGTAATCCGTCGGCTCCTCCGGCACGATGGGCAGGCCGTTTTGATAGACCGGCAGGGTCTGGAACTTGAAGCGGCTGGCGGCATGCTTGCGCTCGATCTGGGTCTTGATGGCCTCCTCCGCCACGCCGCGGCGGATATACTCGTTGACCGCGTGGTAGGTGAAGCCCAGATTATCCTCGTCGGTAAGGCCGGTCAGCCCATCGGAGGGCGGCTTGATGAGGAACCGCTCCGGCAGGCCCAGCGCCCGGCCCAGCGCGATGACCTCCTCGGTGGTATACATCCCCAGGGGCGAGAACGCGCCGGCGCTGTCGCCGTAGATGGTGCAGTAGCCCACCCAGTCCTCGCTGAGGTTGCTGGTGTTGATGACGATGCCCTGCTCTACCGACTGGGCCACGGCGTACAGCGTGGACATACGGATGCGGCTGGGCAGGTTTACCAGCGTCTGGCGGCTGGGGGTCAGGCCCGCCTGCTCCAGCTGGCTTACCACACCCTGCACCGCGTCATGGATGTTGATGGTCACATGGGGGATGCCCAGCGTGTCCACCAGACCGTGGGAATAGTCGATATCCGGCTGCACGCCGTCAGGCATCAGCACGCCCATTACGTTGTCCTTGCCATAGGCCGCCGCCGCCAGCGCCGCCACAACGGAGCTGTCCTTGCCGCCGGAGATGCCGATGACGGCGGTTTTGCCGCAGCAGGCGGTCATTTGCTGGTGCATCCACTCCAGCAGACCGGCCAGCTGCAATTGCACGTTAAATTCCATGGAGAGCGCCTCCTTTGTTTCAGATTTGGTGGGTGGCAGAAAAGTCGCTGGACTTTTCGCCGGTCTTAGTACGCCAGCTTCTCCGTCAGATAGCTCTTCAGTTCGCTGATGGGCACGCGCACCTGCTCCATGGTGTCGCGCTCGCGGACGGTAACGCAGTTGTCGCCCTCGTGCTCGGCGTCGCCCACGGTGTCAAAGTCCACGGTGATGCAGTAGGGCGTACCCACCTCGTCCTCGCGGCGATAGCGCTTGCCGATGGAGCCGGTCTCGTCGAAGTCGATCATCCACTCCTTCGCCAGCT
>CABSAW010000111.1:0-3397 GCA_902475745.1 uncultured Oscillospiraceae bacterium | reverse complement strand
AATCGCTGCAAATGTAGCCAATTTGTAGCCGCTAAAAAAGAAAAATCCTGAAAAGTGCTGTATTACCAACGCTTTTCAGGATTCCAAAAACACTAAATATTTATTCCCACTCCACCGTTGCGGGGGGCTTGGAGGTGATGTCATAGCAAATGCGGTTGATATGCTTCACCTCGCCCACAATGCGGTTGGACACCTTGTCCAGCAGCTCATAGGGCAGGCGGGACCATGTCGCAGTCATAAAGTCCTGAGACTGTACGGCGCGCAGGGCCAGCGTATAGTCATAGGTACGCTCATCGCCCATCACGCCCACGCTGCGCAGATTGGTCAGCACGGCAAAGAACTGGCTGGTGGTACGGTCAAGCCCGGCCAGCCGCATCTCTTCGCGGAAGATGGCATCGGCCTCACGCAGGATGGACAGCTTTTCCTCGGTGATATCGCCGATCACGCGGATGGCAAGACCGGGACCGGGGAAGGGCTGGCGCCATACCAGCTCATCGGGCAGACCCAGCTCGGTACCCAACTGGCGTACCTCGTCCTTAAACAAACGGCGCAGCGGCTCCACAATTTCCTTGAAATCCACACAATCCGGCAGGCCGCCCACATTGTGGTGGCTCTTGATGACGGCACTCTCGCCGCCCAGACCGGACTCCACCACATCGGGGTAAATCGTTCCCTGTGCCAGAAAATCCACCGCACCGATCTTTTTGGCCTCTTCCTCAAAAACGCGGATGAACTCCTCGCCGATGATCTTGCGCTTACGCTCCGGCTCGGTCACACCGGCCAGCTTCGCCAAAAAGCGGGGGCCGGCATTGACACGGCGCACATCCACATGGAACTGGTTCTTCATAACCTGTTCCACCTGATCGCCCTCGTCCTTGCGCAGCAATCCGTGATCCACAAAAATGCACGTCAGCTGATCGCCCACGGCACGCTGGAGCAGAGCGGCAGCCACAGAGCTGTCCACACCGCCGGACAGCGCCAGCAGCACGCGGCCATCGCCGATCTGGCGGCGGCACTCGGCCACTGCCTCCTCCATGTAGGAGGCCATGGTCCACTCCGGGCCGAAGCCGCAAATGGTGTACAGGAAGTTCTTCAGAATCTGGGTGCCGTACTCCGTATGCAGCACCTCAGGATGGAACTGCACGCCGTACAGCTTCTTTTCCGCGCACTGCACCGCCGCGTGGCGGCAGCCCTCGGTATAGCCCACTGCCTCAAAGCCGGGTGCCAGATGCTCCACCTCCACGCCGTGGCTCATCCAGTAGATAGCCTTCTCCGGTACGTTATCAAACAAGGCGGAGGCGGTATGGGTCAGCTCCACCTTGCCATATTCGCGGGTCTCCGCCTTACGGCACTGGCCGCCCAGCAGGTGCATCATCAGCTGCTGGCCGTAGCAGATGCCCAGCACGGGAATGCCCATTTCAAACAGCGCCTTGTCCACCATGGGAGCGTTCGGCTCAAACACCGTGGCGGGGCCGCCGGTAAAAATCAGCGCATCGGGGGCGAAAGCACGGATCTCCTCCATGGACATGCGGAAGGACTTGATCTCGCAGTACACGCCGCATTCGCGGACACGGCGGGCTACCAGCAGGTTATACTGTCCGCCGAAATCCAGAACCAGAACTTTCTTCATCTCAGTCATCCTCCCGGAAGGTAATACCATTCTCATTGGCGGATTCAATCACAGCCAGCGCCTTATAGGGCACGTCCTTCATGGCGCGGAACTTGTCGCCGCCGCCCTGGAACCCCTTTTCCACCGCTACGCCGATGCCCACCAGCTGGGCGCCGGCCTTCTTCACGATGTCCACCAGACCGCCCATGGCGTAACCATTGGCCATAAAGTCATCGATGATCAGCACCCGGTCATTCTCGCTGAGCCATTCCTGAGACACCAGCAGCGTGACTTTTTTCTTATAGGTATAGGAGTAGATCTCACTTTGGATCAGGCCGCTTTCGATATTGTCGCTTTTGGCCTTCTTAGCAAACAGCATAGGAACACCGTACCGCTCGGCGCACACCGTTGCCAATGCGATGCCGCTGGCTTCGGCGGTCAGCACCACGGTAGCCTTGCTGGTATCAAAATACTTGGCAAATTCATCCGCGATATCGCCCAGCAGCTTGGTATCCACCCGGTGGTTCAGAAAACCATCGATTTTGATGATATTGCCCGGCAGGACTTTGCCTTCTCGGCGGATGCGTTCCTTCAACTGTTCCATAGGAATAGACCCCCTCATAACAATAGTAAGTTGATTTTATCATACGACAGCACGCAAAAAATTACAACTGACAAATATTATAACATTTTCACCATAAAAACAGGCATTTTGACACATCAGACAAAGCAAAGCACACCTTGTTGAGCAAACAAAGTGTGCTTTGCACGAAACATCAGAAATGGAATAGCACGCCCACAACGGCGGCCGCGCCGATGAACACAATGGGGTGCAGCTTTTTGGTTGCCGGGACCCACCGGGTCAGCACCAGAATCACCGCTGCCAGCGCGATTTCCTTCCACCGGAAGATCTCCAGTCCCACCCCAGCGGTATTCACCAGGCTCAGCAGCACCACGCCGATACCGGCGGAGGCAACCATGGCGGTAGAAGCGGGCCGCAGCCCATAGAATGCCGCATCCACATACTTGTTGGTGCGGAATGCTTTCAAGAAGCTGGCAACGATCAGGATCACAATGATGGACGGCGTGACCAGTCCCAACGTAGCAATCACCGCCCCCGGCACGCCTGCCGACTCAAACCCCACATAGGTGGCCATGTTCACGCCAACCGGCCCCGGTGTGGATTCGCTGACCGCCAGCATGTCCGCCAGCTGCGCCTGGGTAAACCATCCGGTGCGCTCACCCATGTGTGAGAGAAACGGCAGCGTAGCCAGACCGCCGCCGATGGCAAACAGTCCCGCCTTGAAAAACTCATAAAATAGCCTCACGCAGATCATTTCTTCCCACCTCCCACACAGCGGATCACAATGCCCGCCACAGCGGCGGCCAGCACAAACAACACCGGTGAAACCTCGGTCAGCAGCGACGCGGCCAGCACCGCCGCAAAAATCAGCGCGCCCCATACATCCTTTACCGCGCCCTGCCACAGCTTCAGCGTTGCATTAAAAATCAGCACGCACACGCACACCCGGATTCCGGCGAAGGCGTTCTGCACCCACTCCAGATGGGAAAAGCTGGTAATCAGCCCCGCCAGCGCCGTAATGATAAGCAGCGACGGAAACACAATGCCCAACGTGGCCACGATGCCGCCCCACACGCCCTTTTGCTTCTGTCCGATAAACGTAGCGGTGTTCACGGCAATGATCCCCGGCGTACACTGCCCGATGGCAAAATAATCCGTCAGCTCCTCATCGGTGGCCCAGCCCTTGTTCTCCACCACCTCCCGCT
>CABSAW010000110.1:0-3425 GCA_902475745.1 uncultured Oscillospiraceae bacterium | reverse complement strand
AAGCTGCCGGAGGGCGTGTTTGATATGACCACGGCGGTGCATGGCGTGTATGAGGCGCAGACACAATGAAAGGGCATCGCAGCAGCGATGCCCTTTCCTGTCAAATTAGCCTTAGTCCTTTAAGCAGCCAATCGGAATGATCTTCACCCCATCAGGCCGGGTATACGCGATTTCTCCGCCTGTAATGACCATTAACAAATCTGGTTCCCGCAGGCTGGTCGTGCCGTTTTCAATGGCTTGATGGACCAAATTCTTGATTTCAAGCAGATGCTGAGCGCCTTCTTCAATCTCACGGCTGCCCAGCTTAAATTCTATCAGCGCGTACCTTCCATCAGAAAGATGCAATACACAGTCTGCCTCCAAATCAAGCCGGTCATGATAATAAGATACCTTTCCACCTAAAGCTGAGGAATAGACCTTCAGATCTCGGATGGCAAGACACTCAAAGATAAAGCCGAAGGTCTTTAGATCCTGCTCCAGATACTCGGGGGTAAGCCCCATAGCGGCTACGGCAATGGACGGATCTGTAAAACCTCGTTTCTTACCGGATCGTATTACTGTTGCCGAGCGGATAGCTGGACACCACGCATCAATGTCCTCTATCACAAAAAGGCGCTCCAACGCGTTCAGATACGAATCCAATGTGGGGGCAGTTATACCGTCCGCATTGGCGGACACGTCCTTCAGGATATTGGTTTTCTTCGCCAGTGTGGAGATATTCCGGGCATAGGAACGTAGGATCAGGCTGGTCCAGACGGGGTTTCGTTGTACGCCATCCACTGTGGAAACATCAGACTCACAAATATTTGTGATATATTCCCGTGCAGTCAAAAGCTGAGCCTCTTGGCTCTTTCTGCGCAGTGTTGCTGGCCATCCTCCTCGGCATGCGGCAAAAATCAGCTGCTCGATAGAGAGCGGACTTGTGACCCCATCAATATCCGCATCTGGCTGGTCAAACAACGTTTTCAGCGAAATCTGTCCATTGGATTCGCCAGACTCGTACAGGCTCATGGGATACATTTTCAGGCGGGCGATTCGTCCTGTCCCCGTGTGCATGATCTTCTTATCATCCACGGAGGTGGAGCCCGTCAGAATAAACAGGCCTTCTTCCTGCCGGATGTCTACCGCAGTTCGCACAGCGTCCCAAAGGACGGGGGCAATCTGCCACTCGTCAATCAGTCTCGGGTTATCACCCTTAAGAAGCAACGAAGGTTTCGCCTCAGCAGTCGCAAGATAAGCTGCCTTTTTGTCTGGGTCTTGCATCCGCAGAATACTCTTCGCCTGCTGCTGACCCGTTGTTGTTTTTCCGCACCACTTGGGGCCGACAATCAAAGTTGCGCCAAACGCCTCTAACCTCAAGGCCAGTTCACGGTCTACGATTCGTGGCAAGTATTGCTGCATAACGCTGCACCTCCTGTTCTTCTATAGTATACGCAAAAATTCTATTTACGTCAATCTCGTTTTGTGTTTTTGAAGGATTTTGTTTTATGTTTTTGATGTGTTTCATTTTATGTTTTTGAAATGGACTGCATCAGCCACACCATCTATCATAGGAGTATCACCAATGAAAAAGCAAAAGAAACCCGTACCATCGGCAGAAGCCGAGCCTGTTATCAAGAAGCAGCCGCTTTTGAAACGGCTGCTGTTCGGTCCGGAAAGGCCGGATCTCTCCGAGCTGGAAGCCGGCTCTACCACCATTCTGGACATTCTCTCCCCCACCGCCATTGATACGAAAAGCCGTGACTACATCGTAGTGGACGGCGTTTTTCATGCCTACCTCTACATCACCGGCTATGGCTACAGCACCACAGTCGGCTCCTGCTGGCTTGCGCCGCTGGTGGAGGCGGGCGAGGGCGTCAATGTCAGCTTCAGCTTTACCCGCCAGAACCGGGAAAAGATCCTCTCCAAAATTGCACAGACTACCATGCTCAACCGCAGCCGGATGCGGGATGTGGGAGATACCCGTCAGGACTATGAGGAACTGGACAGTGCCATCACCTCCGGTCTCTACCTGAAGGACGTCATGAACCGGCAGGGTGAGGACTTCTACTATATGCACACCCTCATTGAAGTAGTGGCAGATGATCCGGATACGCTGGAGCAGCGTGTCACCGCCGTGGAGAAGCTGTGTGTATCGGTGGACATGATCGCCCGCCGCTGCGATTACGCCAATGAACAAGGCTTCCTCTCCACACTGCCGCTGGTCACACTGGATGCCGACATTGAGCGTAAGAGCCGCCGCAATGCGCTGACTACCGGCGTAGCCGCGGCTTTCCCCTTTGTGTCCTATGAGCACAGCGATCGCAACGGCATCTTTCTGGGGCTGAATCTCTACAACAAGTCCCCAGTGTTCCTCGACCCTTACGACGACTACAAATACACCAACGGCAACTGGTGGATCGGCGGCAACTCCGGCGCCGGCAAGAGCGTAACGCTCCAATGTCTGGCCGGACGCCTGCGTGAGCAGGGCAAGCGTGTGGTATGCGTCATTCCCAAGAAGGGCCACGAGTTCCGCCCCAACTGTGAGCAGCTGGGCGGTCTGTATCTGCGCTTGTCCCCTTCCTCGCGGGACTGCCCCAATATCATGGCTATCCGCCGCAAGACACTGGATGCCTATGCTGGGATACAAGAGCTGGCGGCACGGGACGACTCCGTGCTGGCAGACAAGATCTCCCGGCTCATCATCTGGTACTCCCTGCAAAAGAAGGATCTCACGGAGGAGGACAAGAACTATCTGGATGCCTCGCTGGTGGAGTGCTATGACCGCTATGGGATCACCTTTGACAACGCCTCCGTGGTGGATGAAAACGGAGCATTCAAGGAAATGCCCATCATCCCCGATTGGTACAGCGTTCTGCTGGAAAAGCCGGAAACCAAACATCTGGCGGTGGTACTGACCCGCTATGTGACCGGCTCTGCCGCCGCCATGGGTCGCCGCAACCACATCAGCATCGACAATAAGTATATCGTGCTGGACACCTCCGGTATGCCGGATGATCTGATCCTGCCCGGTATCTACTGGGCCATCGACGTGGCCAACGACATTATCATGAACGCGGGTGGCGAGCTGTCCGCCCTGATCGCGGATGAGCTGTGGAGTCTGGTAGGCGCCGGTTCCAATCCGCTGGCCGCCGCCTATGTGCAGGAGATGGTCAAGACCATCCGCGGCCTTGGAGGTATCGCTATCACCTCTACGCAGGGTATGCAGGACTTGTTCAGTCTGGAGGGCGGTAAGTACGGCAAGGGTATTCTGGACTCCAGCCGTATCAAATTCGTCATGCAGATGGAGGAACAGGAGGCCCGCCTTATCCAGCAGATCCTCAACCTCTCGGAAGAGGAGGTACGGCAGATCACGCGATTCCGGCGCGGGGAGGGCTTGCTGTGCATCGGGTATAATCACGTTCCCGTGGCCTTCCATGTCACGA
>CABSAW010000109.1:0-3438 GCA_902475745.1 uncultured Oscillospiraceae bacterium | reverse complement strand
CAGCGAATTTAAGATATATTTCCATTAAATCCCCGTTCTTAACAAAGATTTTAACCCATTCACTTTATTATGGTAATAGAATGCAGCGTGTCTGTCCCACCAGCGCCGCCCTCTTCCGCTGCGGCCGTGGAGACAGTAAAAATAAACAGTCCTTGCGGCAGAAACGCCGCAGAAGAACGACGACAAAGATCAAGGAGGAACGAACATGCACACGAAGAAACTAATGACATTGCTGTTGGCAGTCGTGCTGGTGCTCTCTCTGGCCGCCTGCGGCGCAAAGGGCGGCGATCACATGGACGGCATGGACAACGAGCCGAAGAACGCCGAGGAGGCAGCCGCCATGCACAAGGAGCTGACAGCGCAGGAGGCTGCTATTCTGGCGGAGAACACAGCACTTTGGGAAAAGGTCTTTATGGCAGCGGACAAGGGTAAGATCATGATGGAGGACGGCAAAAACTACGGCGACTTCCTGCTGGAAACCATCAACGCCGCCAAGGATCAGTTTTCGGCAGACGAGCTGAAGCTGCTTCAGAGTGAGGCGGAGAAGATTCGCGACATCGGAAACAAGCTGGCCGCACTGGAGGAAAAGTATCCCGAGATCGTGCAAAAATCTCTGGACAGCGATATGAATATGCCGGCGGACAAGGATATGGACACGATGCCCGACGGCGGCAGCAAGGACAATAAAACCGACGGCGGCAACACAGGCAATAAGACCGATAGCGGCAGCACGGGCAACACCCCCGACAATGGCAGTACGGGCAACAAGACTGATAGTGGCAGCACGGGCAACAAGACGGATGACAGCAGCCTGCCGAAGTTCCCTGCCTTTGAGGGCAAGGATCTGGACGGGAATACGGTAAAGAGCAGTGATCTGTTCTCCGGCAAGGCCGTCACCGTGGTGAATTTCTGGTTCACCACCTGCGGTCCCTGTGTGGGCGAGTTGGGCGATCTGGACGCGCTGAACAAGGAGCTTTCCGGCAAGGGCGGTGCGCTGATCGGCATCAACGCCTTTACGCTGGACGGCAACGAGGCGGCTATCTCTGACGCCAAGGATGTACTGACTCAGAGCGGCGCCACCTATCAGAACGTGTACTTCGATTCCGGCAGCGAGGCGGGCAAGTTCGTGGAGAGCATCTACGCCTATCCCACCACCTATGTGGTCAACCGCAGCGGCCGCATCGTGGGTGATCCCATTGTGGGGGCTATCACCAGCAAGGCGCAGGCCGATGCACTGCAAGCCCAGATCGACAAGGCACTGGCTGCCGATATGGGCTGATCCAATATCTTCAAAAGGAGGACATTATGAAAAAGAAACATTGTAAGCTGACGAGCATTCTGCGCGCCATTGCCCTGCCCCTGGTGGGCAGTGCCGGAGGGTTTCTGTACTACCGCTATGTGGGCTGCGCCACCGGCACCTGCGCCGTTACATCCAGCCCGTGGCTCTCCACCGGCTTCGGCTGCGTCCTTGGGTCGCTGCTGTATACCGTCCTGCGGCCCGGCCGCGGCAAAGGGCAGGATGGCGACGGGGTGGAGTGACCCTTGCTCCCCCTGAAAGGAGGAAACGCCATGTATCGAAGCGTATTGGCCCTGCTTTTCGCCTCGGTACTGCTGCTCAGCGGCTGCGCCGCAGAACGGCAGCGTGTACCGCGGGAAAAGGACACGCAGGGAACGGACATGGCCGGACAGTCCTCGGATATGTCCGGCGAGGAGGGTATGTATATGGACACCACGGAAAATGTCATCTATCTGGCAGGCGGCTGCTTCTGGGGCATGGAGCAGCTCATGCAGTCCATCCCCGGCGTCATCGACGCCCAGAGCGGCTACGCCAACGGCACCTGCGAGGCGGACGCCACCTACCAGACCGTCTGCAAGGGCGACACCGGCTTCCGGGAGACTGTGCGGGTGGAGTATGACCCCGAGCAGGTGAGCCTGGATGCCCTGCTGCTGGCTTACTTCTATGTGATCGACCCCACGGTGCAGAACCGGCAGGGCAACGACCGGGGCAGCCAGTATCAGACCGGCGTTTACTACACCAACGACAAGGCCAGGGAAACGGTGGAGCGCATCGCGGACATCGAGCGGGGCCGCAGCGAGAAATTCTTTGTGGAGATCGGCCCGCTGAAGAATTACTATCCCGCCGAGGAATATCACCAAAACTACTTAGAAAAGAACCCCAACGGCTACTGCCACATCCCCCGGGCGGAGATGGAGCTGTTCTCCAGGCTTCGCATCGATCCGGGCGACTACCGGAAGCCCGCGGCGGAGACCATCCGGGACACGCTGACGGCGGAGCAGTACCGCGTCACGCAGGAGAGCGGCACGGAGCGCGCCTTCACGGGCGAGTTCTGGGACAAGTTTGAAAAGGGCATCTATGTGGATGTCGTGACCGGCGAGCCGCTGTTCTCCTCTACGGATAAGTTTGAAAGCGGCTGCGGCTGGCCTGCCTTCACAAAGCCCATCGAGAGTCCTGCTGTGGTGGAACGGGAGGACTTGAGCCACGGCATGCGCCGCACAGAGGTGCGCAGCCGCGCCGGCGACTCCCATCTGGGTCATGTGTTCACCGGCGACCCGGAGTCGCCCAACGGCGTGCGCTACTGCATCAACAGCGCCGCCCTCCGCTTCGTGCCTTACGCGAAAATGGAGGCCGAGGGCTACGGATACCTGCTGACTTTGTTTGAGGAATGATTCTAATTGCGTACACATCAACCGAAAAAGCAGGGCGGCTGTTCTTTTGAAGAACAGCCGTCTTTTCCCGGGAAGACAGCGACTGGGGCGCGGGGCTGTTTACCCGCGCCCCTAAAGGTAAGGCTGTTTACTTTTCGGTGATTTGCGGCGAGTATTCCTCACGTCGCCGCCTGCGCTGCCATGCTGCCAGCGCAAGACAACCGGCAAGAGAGGTGATCAGCGTTATGCTCCACAGCGGAAGGTTGCTGCTGTCTCCGGTGTTGGCGCTGGCAGTGCCCTTGACGAAGATGACCTCGATGGTATGGGGTCTGCTGACATTTTCAAAGGTGTAGGACTTCACCGCGCCGATGCTCTTGCCGTCGATCTTGACACGGGAGACGGCATAGCCCTTATCCGGGGTGATGGTGAAGGTCTGATCACCACCCTCACGAACGCTGACATTGCCGGAGGGAGAGATAGAGCCGCCAGTCCCGGCAATTGCCTTGATGGTGTAGTAGCTGTAGCCGCTGCTGCTGCCGCCCCCACCGCTGCTGGACTTGTGATACAGCTCGACCTCGCCGGACAGGATCGTGTAGTTGTCATCATCAGGCGTGAAGCGCCATTTGTAGGTCGTGTTGGCCTTGACCGTGGTATCGTCGGGCAGGGGCTCGCCCTTGTCATCCACCCATTCCAGCTTGCCGTCATTGGGACTCAGCGTGCTTCCCTTGGTGGTCAGCGCCGCGTCCTTCAGCGTCTTGCCGCTGGTGGTGA
>CABSAW010000108.1:0-3593 GCA_902475745.1 uncultured Oscillospiraceae bacterium | reverse complement strand
ATACGCCGGTGCGGGCAGCAGCCCGGAGATCAGCGCCACCACAATCAGCGGGATCATGGAGATCAGCAGATTGATGAGGGAGGACAGTATCCGGGTCAGGGGGTAGATATATTTGGGCACGTAGACCTTGGTGATAAGGCTGGCGTTGCCCACGATGGAGGTCAGCGCCATGCCGCAGGACTCGGAAAAATAGGTGAAGATCACGTTGCCGCACAGCAGATAGACGGGGAAATACGGTATGTCGAAGCGGAACAGGTTGGAGAACACCACGTACTGCACCGCCATGTTCAGCAGCGGGTTCAGGAAGCTCCAGAACACGCCCAGCACCGAGCGTTTGTACTTCGCCTTGAAATCACGATCCACCAGCTGCTTGATGAGGAACCGGTACTTCTGCACGGCAACGGCGGCCTTCACCAGCGCGCTGGGCTTTCCCTGCTGCCAGCGTCTGTACGACCAGAACAGGTACGATGCCAGCAGCAGTCCAAACGCCGCCGCGAACTCCCAATAGTGCAGACCTGTCCAGATATAGTCCTCACCTCCGGCGGAGAAGCAGAGCGTCCCCGCAGCGGCAGCACCGTTCAGGTCAAGAGCGAACCCCTCTTCTTGGGCAGCGGAGGTGTTCATCATGGGAGACACCGCGCTGCCAGGGGCGGAATCCGCCCACAGGCGCAGTGTCAGCGGCACATTCGCCAAGCCCTCCAGGGGCGTATCAAAGGTCAGCGTGGTCACGCCGCCCTCGGTGATGGTCGCCGCGTCAAAGGTCTGCTGCCCCAGCAGCTCCTCCCCGCGGTACAGTGCCATGGTCACCGTGCCGGTGTTGGCACGGTAGTACGTACCCCATTGGACGGACACGCTCTCCAACCGCTGTATCTTCGCGGTGAACGTCTGCTGCACATAGGTATCCTGCACCAGCTCTATCGTCCCCGCCTCAGCGGCGGGCATGGTCACCTCGCCGCGGGAGCGGCGGAAATGCAGCTGGTCGCCTGCCAGAAAGAAAAACGCGATGATGAGCACCGCGTACACGGCAAAACACAGCGCAAACACGCGCTTCAAATCAAAATGCTGCTTATCTTTTGCTAAAGTCATAGTGAGATCCCTTACTAATTTGATTTACCACCCCGCGCTGACCTCCTCCATCTCCAGCTGGCGTTCGTAGGCCTGCTGAACGAGGAGGTCGAAGTTGGCTTCTATGGCCGCCACGGCGGCTTTATGCAGCTGGCGCAATGCGCGGACGTTGGCTTTCTCGGCGGGTATCCGCGCATCCTGTCCCAGCTTTTGGATGTACACGCTCACCTGCGTGCGCATGAGTGGTGCGCCGTTCTTCTGCGTGAAGATCGTGCCGGTCAGACGTCCGCTTTCCTTGGCATAGCCCAGCAGATCGGTTTGCAGCCCCTCCGAAAACCGGATGATCTCCCGACTTTTCACCAGCCGACCGGCCTCTGCGGCCTCCACCGTCACCAACGGCAGATCAGACACGGACAAGCCCGTGGTGGCAAACAGCTTCGCCAGCACATAGCCGCGCCGATCCTCCAAGAGCTTGGCGGTTTGCAGCATCCGCAGGTACTCCTGCCGCGTCAGCTCCGGGGCTTCAAACTGAGGAGGGCGAAGCTGTCGGTCCACCTGAAATTCCCGGCAATCCATCGCCTCCAGCAATGCGCTCACAGTGGATACTCTGCAATTCACCGTTCGGATGGCAAACCCCTCATCCAGCAGCTGCTCACGCCATGCGGATAACGAGTCCTTCGCAAGAACACCGTCCGGTAAAAACGCGAGAAACTGTCGCAGGACAGTCTCACAGAGATGCAAGCTTGACCCGGTACGGCCTTCTGCGCGCAGGATAGACACATAGGCCGTGATCACGTCCTCCGTCAGCGTCACGGATGATGCACTGCGGTGAAAAAGGGCCGGGTCTATCTTCGCGCTGTTCGCTCTTCTCCGTGCCATAGTCGCTCCGTTCATGACATAATTATTAATCTGACGAGACATTGGCAAAATGTTCCATATGCCGTCAAAAATACAACGATAGGGTATCACAGTTAGTAGTTAAAGTCAAGCAAACGCAACAATATCACATGGTAAGACAGTGCCGATTCGATGTATTTTGAATCGGCTTTTCCAGTTATATCCATTTACGCCTCGCAGCCTTGGCTGCGGGGCGTTGTCATTGCACGGTTTTCATCAAATTGCACGAAATAATAATTATGCCCACCCGCTGAGCAGGCCGAGCCTGTCCAGCTGGCGGGCACTTTCTTTTGCCGTGGACAGCAGGTAGATGCGGGTCGTCTCGATGCTGCTGTGTCCCAGCACATCCGCCAAACGCACCACGTCCCGGCAGGCGGCGTAGAATGTCCGGGCGAACAGGCCGCGCAGGTTGTGGGGGAACACCTTGCTCCGCGCCACCTTCGCCGCCTCGCACAGCTTTTTCATCTCCGACCAGATGAATTTCCGGGACAGCCCGTTTCCGTTTTTCGTCAGGAATATCTTCCCATGGACGATGCCACACTTTTTGGCGTATTTCAGCAGCTTTCGGCACAGCTTCGTGGGCAGCAGAATGGTTCTGATCTTGCCCTTCAGGGCGATTTCCGCCACGCCGCTGTGCGCCGCCTCCACGGTGATATATTGCAGCTCGCTGACCCGGATGCCCGTGGCGCAGAGGGTTTCCAGCAGAAGCAGCAGCCGTATGTCGCCCTGCGTCTGGGCGGCGTCCAGCAGCCGCTGGTATTCGGCGCGGGTCAGCTCCCGTTCCGATTTGCGGAACATCTGCCGCTGAAGCCGCAAATACCGCACCTTGCAGTCCTCACGCCCCATGCAGACGAGCAGCTTGTTCACCGCTGCCAGCATGGCGTTGACGCTGACGGGACGGTAACCCTGCTCCAGCAGCTGCGCCTTCCACGCCGCCGCCAGCTCCTTCGTTACTGCGCGGCCATCCAGCCACGCAGCAAACCGCCGCGCCGTCCTCATGTAAGACTCGATGGTAGATGCTACCCGCTCCTCCTGCCGCAGATACCCTGCAAATCTTTCCAGCTCCCGCTCCGTGATCTCCAATTTCTTCCGCATGATGCGCTACGCCTCCCGGTCGTTTTTGAGTATTGTAGCAGGCAGCGCACGGAAAGGCAAAACAGGATACCGACCCTTCACCCGCACATATGTACAACTATGAAATGTATAAAACAACAGGCCGCGGCGTTGCCGCGACCTGCTGTACCATTATGAGAAAAACAACTTGTCGGTTGATTCGTCCAGCTTGACCACGCTCAAGTCGATGAAGTCATCCAGCGACGGCGCGGAACGCCGCAGGTATTCGTGTCCTCCGTCCACAGCACAGGCACCGCACGAGCAGATTTTAAAGTCGTGTGTCGAGGTAGATTCTATAACATCCCCGCACTTTCTGCATTTGATGGCGTTTTTGATAATCATGTCGTTCTCCGTATCCTCGGTTCATACAATTCAGGCGCACACGCACAATCGAATTCGTGTGCCGCGCAGGGCGGGAAAAGTGTGCAACCATTGCACACTTTTCCCTCGCCTCAGTCACGCACTCTGCTGCACGAAGATGCCCTCCTCATCCCATGTGACCAACCGGAAATTGTAGG
>CABSAW010000107.1:0-3697 GCA_902475745.1 uncultured Oscillospiraceae bacterium | reverse complement strand
ACGCCCATGCAGTTCATCATCACCAGCAGCTCCTTGCGGCCCGGCTTGGACTGGATATAGTCAAAGTTCCGGCTGCACGCCAGCGCGTTTTTGTCCTTGGACATCTGCATGATCACGTTCACGCCGCCGATCTTCTCCTCGGAAAGGCGGCTTTCCAGAATCCTGGTTCCGGCAAACCGCCGCCGGATGGTTTCATGGCTCAGCCCCAGCTGACGCAGAGCGGCGATCACCGCCATCATATTGTAGATGTTGAAAAGACTGTCGGTGATCAGCTCATAGGGATACGTTATGCCGTCTTTTTCCCGTACCACCATGGTGCGCTCTTTCAGATTCACCTGCTGCGCCAGATAGTCCGCCTCGGGTGAATGGAAGCCGCAGCTTTCGCACACGGCGTGACCGATATGGTGATAGCGGCGGTATTCATACCGCAGCTTGCCGGCACACCGGGGGCAGATGCGCATATCGTTGAGCAGATTTACGCACTCGGTCACATCGCCGGGCATTTGCCCGATACCGAAATAGCACCGGTCGTTTTCCTCCGCCACGCCGCAGGAGATGAGATCGTCGGCGTTGAGGATCAGCTTGCTCTCCCGGGGCAGATTCCGGCTGAGAATATCGGCGATATAGCCGGGATGGGCGTTGCGCATGATGGAGTCCCGGAACAGATTGGTGATCAGGATATAGTTGGGCCGCACATGGGGATAGATTTTCGGAGCCGACCGCTCGTCGATCTCCAGCACCGCCATGTCGCATTTTTTCACCCGCCCCAGCAGGTCGCAGTTGCGGATAAAGGCCGTGGACACGCCGGAGGTGATGTTGCTGCCCGCCCGGTTGCTGAGCACCCGGTGGCCCTCCGCCTCCAGTATATCCACCAGCATATTGCTGACGGTGGTTTTGCCGTTGGTGCCGGTGACGGCCACCATCACGGGGGGCTTGCCCACATATTTCAAAAAGTCGGGACACACCTTTACCGCCAGCGAACCGGGGAAGTCGGTGCCGTTGTGGCGTGTGATTTTCAGCGCCGGGATGGACAGCTTGCCCAGCCACAGCGCCAGCAGAAACCGCAGCTTACCCATGTATCATTCCTCCATTGCGATGGCGCGGCAGGAGCAGCCATCGGATTTTTCAAATTTCAGCGGCAGCGTCACAAACGTGAAGCGCCGCCCCAGCAGGGCATCCAGCCCCTTCAGGTTTTCCGTGTTGACGAAGTCCGAGCGCATCAAGGTGATGTGATTGGGAAAGTCCGTGCTGTCACAGGGGTCCAGCGAGATGGCGTCCTCTCCCACGCCCTTGAGCGGCAGCGTCGCCAGATAGCCGGCTGCCTCTGCCGTCAGACAGGGGAAGCCCTCAAAGTAATCGGGGGTGCCCCATTTTTTATCCCAGCCGGTGCAGAACAGAACAAAGTCCACGCCGCTCAGGTCATAGCTTTGCAGCAGCGGCAGCGTGATGGCCGTCTGGCCCCGGCAGTCCACCACCAGGGCGGAGCCGGTAAATTTCGCCGCCGGATAGCTGTCCAGCGCGGCGCCCTCCGGCAGCATGTGAGCCGGGGCGTCCATATGGGTGCCGGTGTGGGAGAACATGTGCAGCAGCGTCTCCCGATACCCTGCCGTCTCGATGGTGCAGGCGGTGGTCAGCCGGGGCTGTTCCGTGCCGGGATACACCGGCATGTGGTTACTGATGGTGTGGGTCAGATCGTATACCTTCATGGCCTCGCCCTCCTTATTTCCCCAGATAGATCATCAGCGCCGCCATATCGGCGGGGGACACGCCGGAGATACGACCGGCCTGTCCCAGACTGCGGGGCCGGACGGCGGCCAGCTTTTCCCGCGCCTCCAGCCGCAGCCCCTGAATGTGGCTGTAGTCCATGTCCTCCGGCAGCAGGCGGCGCTCCAACCGCTCAAACTCCTCCACCTGCTTTTGCTGCCGCTGGATATAGCCCTCGTACTTCACGGTGATCTCTACCTGCTCCACCACGTCCGCCGCCAGCGGCTGCGGCGCGGGGTCAAAGGCTTGCAGGTCGGCATAGCTGACCTGAGGCCGCCGCAGCAGGTCGATCAGGCGGCAGCCATCGCTGACCGGCGTGGTGCCCCGCTGCTCCAGCAGGCGGTTGAGCGCCTCACTGCCGGGGATTCCGGTGTGCTCCAGCCGCCGTATCTCCCGCGCCACAGCCTCGTACTTTTGCTCCACTGCCGCCAGCCGTTCTTGACTGATAAGCCCGATCCGGTGGCCGATGGCCGTCAGCCGCGCATCGGCGTTGTCCTGCCGCAACACCAGCCGGTACTCCGAGCGGCTGGTCATCATGCGATAGGGTTCCTCGGTTCCCTTGGTCACCAGATCGTCGATCAGGGTGCCGATGTAGCTTTCGCTGCGCTTGAGCACCAGCTCCTCCCGGCCCAGCAGAGCCAGCGCCGCGTTGACGCCGGCCACAAAGCCCTGCACCGCTGCCTCCTCGTAGCCGGAGGAGCCGTTGAACTGCCCCGCGCCGTACAACCCCGCTACGGCCTTCGTCTCCAGCGTGGGCTTCAGTGCCAGCGGGTCGATGCAGTCATATTCAATGGCGTAGGCAGGCCGGGTCATGACCGCCTGCTCCAGACCGGCCACCGTATGCAGCATCCTGAGCTGGATATCCTCCGGCAGGGAGGAGGAGAGACCCTGAATGTACAGCTCCTCCGTCTCCAAGCCCATAGGCTCGATGAACAGCTGGTGCCGGGGCTTGTCGGCAAAGCGCACCACCTTCGTTTCGATAGACGGGCAGTACCGGGGGCCGATGCCCTCGATGACGCCGCTGTAAATGGGGCTGCGGTCCAGATTTTCCCGGATGATGCGGTGAGTCTCCTCGTTGGTGTAGGTGAGGTAGCATACCGCCCGATTCTCCGGCGGCTGCGCCGTCTGGAAGCTGAAGGGCAGGGGAGAGGGGTCGCCCTCCTGCCGCTCCATTTTGGAAAAGTCCACCGTCCGGGCGTTGATGCGGGGCGGCGTGCCGGTCTTGAACCGCCGCAGCGGCAGCCCCAGCGCCAGCAGCCGCTCCGTCAGCGCCACGGCGGCGTGCATACCGTCGGGACCGCTCTCCTCGATGCACTCGCCGATGATGGTGCGTCCCCGCAGATAGGTGCCCGAGCAGATGACGGCGGCCTTTACCTGAAATACGGCCCCTGTCCGCAGCACCACCTGCGACACCCGGCCGTTCTCTGCCCGGATATCCACCACCTCGCCCTGCCGTACTGTCAGGTGTGGCTGGCGCTCCAGTGTGTACTTCATCACCTTCTGGTACTCCCGGCGGTCGGCCTGCGCCCGCAGCGACCACACGGCGGGGCCCTTGCCCCGGTTCAGCATCCGGTATTGGATGCAGGCCTTGTCCGCGGCCTTTGCCATCTCACCGCCCAGCGCGTCCAGCTCCCGTACCAGATGGCCTTTTCCCGTGCCGCCGATGGCCGGGTTACAGGGCATGTTGCCCACCGCGTCCAGATTGATGGTAAAGCACACCGTCTCAAGCCCCAGTCGGGCGGCGGCCAGTGCCGCCTCAATGCCGGCGTGTCCTGCGCCGATCACGGCGATGTCAAATTGTCCTGCCACAAACTCTTTCATACGCGCGCCTCGCGTTCTGTCAAAACTGTGTTCCATATTATAATGTATCTCTGCTGAAAGTGCAAGAGGGGAGTGAAAAAAAAAAAAAAAAAATAATGAGTAAGCTTGTGAA
>CABSAW010000106.1:0-3796 GCA_902475745.1 uncultured Oscillospiraceae bacterium | reverse complement strand
GGGCTTGTAGCTCAGCTGGGAGTCCACACGGTACACTTTACGCAACACTTTTCGGGGGCGTAGCTCACGCGGTAGTCACGCGAGCCACATCCCAAACACAATTTAGGGCGCGTAGCTCACGCGTCAGGCACATGGGCCCATAGCTCAGCTGGGAGAGCGTTCGGTTCGCATCCGAGAGGTCGAGGGTTCGAATCCCTTTGGGTCCACCATGAAAGCAGACTTGTTTAGGCAGGTCTGCTTTTCTTATGCCTCGATGCAGACATTTGTCCTCTCGTTTGCGCCACCGCTGCACGCGGCCTGTAACTGCTGGAATTGCTCAAAGGAAACGTTGAACTCGACCTCCAGCGTATAGTCGCGGTAAACGCGGACGGACTTGATAAACTGCGACACGATCATTTTCTTGGCCGCAAAGTTGCAGTTGTCATAGAGGTCTGCCCATGTTTTCAGCTTGTCGTACTCCTGCTGCTCTGTCTCCATGTCTGCGGTACGGCGCTCAAGCTCCTGCCGTGCCGCTTCTGCTGCCTGTGACAGGGCTTCCACATCGGCCTGCGCTTTGTCGATCAACTCGTTCAGCAGGTCAACATTCAACCGGCTCTCCCCGCGAATGACCTTAATGGTTTCGTTTTGGTAATCCTCTAACTCGCGGCGTTTCTCGCTCAACTGCATTTCAGCCATATTGCACCTTGCCCGCGCCAGTTCCACGGCCTTTTCGTGCTGCTGGGCAATCACATCATCCTGTGAGGCCATCCTGATCTGCGCGAACTGATGGCGGATGATTTTCTCCACGATACCGTCCAGCTTTGTAACACCATAGCCGGATTGTCCGTCACACTCGCCGGGGTGTCGCAGGTTGTAGTGGCACTGATAGCGGCAGCGTATCTCGCGCCGAACTGTACCATCCTTTTGAATGGCCTTGCGCCCGCTGGTGGTCAGCGTCAAGCGGTTTCCGCAGTGTCCGCAGAAGATGTTGCCCACCAATAGGGACTGCCCTTTCATGTTCAACGGCGTGTCTGCGTGATGGGTAGCCCGCGCCGCCATCAACTGTTGGGCGGCGTCAAACGTATCCTGGTCGATGATTTGCAGTTCGGGTATACGCTCCGATGTAGCATCGCCATTGTGGAGTTGGCCGACATAGATGGGATTTTTGATGATACGATTGATGGTGGTGTTGGGAAAATTCCTTCCATCGGCCTTGCGGATACCCAGCTCGGTCAGATAGCGGCACAGACGTTGTGCGCCGTAGCCTTCGTGAACGTATTTATAGAAAATCAGCTGAACGATCTTTGCGGCATCATCGTCAACGGTGAGGTCGCAGACCTCTCTGTTGCGCTTATTGATACGGCCACGCTTTTCCAAACGATAGCCGTATGGGATAGAGCCGCCGGTGAACAGGCCGTCTTGTGTCAGCTGTTCCATGCGGGTCTTGACGCGGACGGAGGTTTTTATGCTCTCACCCGATGCCTGCCAGTAACGTATGTAGTTCAGCAGCTTGTCAACATGGTTGTCAAACCGTTGTTGCCCCTCCACGGCACTCCAGACTTCAATACCGTTGCGGACAAACCATTCCACAACAAAGGGCGTTTCGTCGTCACGGCGGCCAAGGCGGTCAAACATATAGACCAGCAGGACATCAAATTTGCCCTGTACGGCGTCCCGCTGGATCTCCTGCACGGCATCGCGGTCTTTGGCAGATACCTTGTAGCCAGAAATGCCCTTTTCGTAGAACTCATTTTCAATATGCCATCCAGAATGGCAGTTTACAAATTCTCTGCAAAACTGCTTTTGCATGGGAATGTCATCTTTTTCCACCTGTCCCACGGTCGAAACGCGGTACAGGCAATATACTCGCTTTACGTTTTCCATGTTACATACACCTCATTTCCCCACCGGAAAATGGTGTGTAGTCTTGAACTTTTTGTTCTCTATTTATTTTTCAAGGTACACCTTACACCATTATTATCTCATACTTTCGCCGTTATTGCAAAAAATCGGCTGCGGCGAACTTTGAAAGTTAAACAGGCTGTTTTGCACAGCGCGTGCTGCCGCAGGGTCACCGCTTGCAGCATAGCGGAGGATAACGGTACACCCGTCAATAACAATTCGCTGGGAGACAGGAGACACAGAATTGCCCTTGTCATTCATTGAAATTCCCCCCTTGTATTTCCTTGATATTCTTCAGCGGCGGAATGGGCGACAGCGGCAACTGTCTCATAGGTCATGGCCTCCCTCCATTCTGATGGCGGGGCGTTCTACGCGGTGAAGCATAGCCAACGCAAGTATCTTACCCCTCCGCAAGTCATGGCGGTGGCACTGCCACAGTGCCGCCACGTGACGATGGCGTCTCTCGCTCCCGTCCCTGTGGACGATCTTGGCGCGCCTCTCACCGGCTCGTTGCTTCGGGAATGTACCCAAACAGCCCTATTCAGTTTTAGAATGGCATATAGCCGGACTGTTGCCAGCCCGTGAGAAGGCGCAGCACACTGTGCCCTCTCACGGATCAGTAACACTAATCCGTTTCAATTACCTCACCTTCGGGTAGGCGGGTCGGGTCAAACTTGTAGATGATCTGCAACATCAGCTTGCTTTGCAGACGGCCTTTCAGCTCCATATCCACGGCCACACGGCGGTTGCCGTACTCATCGGTCATGGTACGCTGAGCGCACATGGTTATGTAGCTGTCGTAGTGGCGCAGCACCTGCTCCATGGCGATAGGATCACCGGCCTTGGCTGCAAGAATGGTTTGGTAGGAAATCTTATTGTCCATACGAACCTCCCAGCAGCTTCCGCAGTTTGGCCAACGACGCTGTTCTGCGGTGCTGCACTGTGTCCGGCTTGAGGCGAAGCAGCTGACCGATCTGCGGGTCGCTCATGCCCGCAAAGTAGTACAGCAGCGCTACATCCCGCAGACGTACCGGTAGGACGGCGATAGCCTGTCCCAGTGCGGCGTTCTCTACCGCCACGGTATAGCCGCGGATGTGGAACTCTACCGTATCTTCGGGGATACGATCAACCATGGATAGCCGCGCCATCTCCACAGGTGTAAGTGCCGAAAACACTGTCTCGTTCTTTGCGTGGTACGCCAGCTCCCGTAGGGCATCGGTACGCTCGTTGCGGATGACCTGCTTGCAGAAGGAGTCAAAGGTCTGCTCCGTGTAGGCGTAAAAATCTGTGAGTTTCATAGTCGTTCTCCTGCTGTCTTTCGTTCTGATGTAGCTATCACGGACAGGAACGGCAAAACCCGAAATTTTCCCGAAAAGTAGCAGTAAAGTTACAAAAGGCTTTTGCATTCGGCTTTTTTCGCAAAAGCGGGGTAAAAAAAGGCGTCTCAAGTTGAGACACATTTCGACACACCAAGTTGCAAAAAGGGGAGAGGCGGCATACCGCCGCCTCTCCCCTTTATTTATTCGCCCATACCACTGCCAAGGTCATGACCCAGGTCACAGGTGTAGCGCCACTCCACGACGTCGCCGTCCTTCACCTGGTAGCGGGAGCAGCCGTAGTTGGGATACCAGCCGTTGACGTTGTACATCCAGCCGGACAAACTGCCCACGTCGAACTCATAGAGGTTGTTGATACCCTCTACATACGCGCTGTTGTACATGGGTGTCCAGTTGGACTCCATGTGAATAGCGTTGTCACGGCATACGCGCTGGAGTACATCGAATACGCTCTCGCCCTCGCTGAACTCCACCTCCGTGGCGGGAAAAACAATGCCGTCCTCCGGCACGAGGAACTTCTTGTTCTCCACGCACTTGTCCATGTTGTCCAGAATGGTCTCGCAAGAGATGGAGAAAGT
>CABSAW010000105.1:0-3810 GCA_902475745.1 uncultured Oscillospiraceae bacterium | reverse complement strand
AGTATTTTCGTGCCGCGAAGCGGCACGAAAATACCGGCATTATTGCAGGCTGTCGGAAAAGCCAGCGGCTTTTCCGACAGCCTGAAGGAACCCCCGGCAGAGCCGGGGGTTCCCTTTTGTGTCCCAAAGATCCAACCGGGAGGGAGTGTGTCTCCCGGAGGGATAGAAAGTATGGCAAAATCAGTTCTTCGTGTGGATGGCGCGCTTTTCAGCGTTCAGTGCAGCTTCGCGCATGGTCTCTGTAACGGTGGGGTGGGAGTGGATGGTGTCGATGATCTCATCCAGCGTCATTTCCCCCTCAATGGACAGTGCACCCTCGGCGATCAGGTCGGTGGCACGGGGCCCGATGATGTGCATACCCAGGATCTCGCCGTACTCGGCACCGGCGATGATCTTCACCAGACCCTCGCCGCCGTTGAGGATCAGAGCTTTGCCATTGGCACTCATGGGGAACTTGCCCACCTTGTAGGCAATGCCCTGCGCTTTGCACTGTTCCTCAGTCAGACCCACGGAGGCGGCCTCCGGCTCCATGTACACGCAGGTGGGGTTCGTCTTTTCGCAGTAGTGCGCCTCGTGACCGCAGATATTCTCCGCCGCCACCTCGCCCATGGCGGAGGCGGTGTGTGCCAGCTGGGCGTGACCGAACACGCAGTCGCCGATGGCGTATACGCCGGGAACGTTGGTCTCCATCTTGTCGTTGACGAGGATACGCCCCTTATTTGGGCGAGCTGAACGTGTTCTACGAGGAGACCGTCTCCCAAATGGCGGAGTGATCATTAGCAGGTCTCTTTATATTGCGGCGTTTCTTTCTGCGAGTGCCTTCCTGACGAAATATAGCAAAAATGCCGAAATAATCCGGTAGCACCTATTGCCAAATTTGGTAATAGGTGCTACAATTTTCCTCAAACGGAATGCTGACCAAGGGGTACCCCTTGGTTTGTTTCAGGCGTGCCTGAAACAAGTATCCATGAGAGAAACGGAGATCAGGAGGAAACAGGTATGAAAAAGGTGACGAGCCTGCTGCTGGCACTGGTCATGGTGATGAGCCTCCTGCCCACGGCTGTGTGGGCGGAGGGGAGCAATTCGCTGAAGACCATAGATGTGGGCGGACGCAGGGTCTATTTCGCAAGAGAAATGAGCGGAGGACTGCTGCAAGGCGGCGATGTGCGGACAGACGATGCCGCGCCGGCGTTCGTCTGCATGAGTGCAGACGCGGAAAGTCACTGCTTTCTGGCGGTAGATAAGGATGCTTTTGGGGACAGTGCGCCCACGTTGACGTATCACGTTGAGAGGGATACGAACGTATTCTCGCTGAACGCGACCGGCACGAACGAGACGGACAAGTACGTTTACGAGCTGACCGTGCCGGAATTTGAGGGAAACGGCGTCAACTACCTGTTTGATCTGCCGCGCACGGATAGCAGCAGCGAAAAGGACGGATTCGCGGTACTGTTCAGAAAGACCGAGAGAGACCCGGAGCCGAATCCCGGAGGCAGGGATAATGGCGGTCAGGGCGAAAATAGATTTGATGCAGAAACAAAGCAGCTGGTAGACTCCGGGTTTAAGGCACCCCAAAATGTGCAGATCAGCTTTCCCAATGGATTGGAAAGGGGCGTAGACTACGACTACACGCTTGATGGCATGGATCTGCGTATCGTCTTGAGGAAGGCCAACGGGGGAGCGAACTGGATCACGGCGGCCAACCGCATGGAGACCGGCCGAATAGGCTTGGATATGCAGATCGACGTTCAGGGAGAAGCCGGTGATGAGTGTGCCGCGACGGTGAACGGCAACGGCGGCTTCGACTACATTATGAATCTGGAAAAAGTGACCAGCAGAGAGCTCTACTGGCGCGATGGAAAGCCGTGCACCGGCGGCGGCGCGAACATCGGCAGCGTGAACCGAGTAGACGGACTGCTGACCGTCGTGGCAACGGCGGACATGAACCATCACCGTTTCTGCGTGGTATGGGGCAAAGAGGACGGTACCATTACCCGCAAAGAGATGGTGAACATCTACATTAAGATGGAGAACGGTCCGTTCGCGGTGAACGCCGCTTATCAGCAGGCATCGGACATCCCGGCGGAGAGACTGTCAAGCCTTGTCAGGCTGAACGAAGCGATGGCGGAAAAATGGACGGTCAGCTATGAGGACGGCAAGCTTCTGCTGACCCCGAGGGAGCCCCTTGAGGATGGCGATTACTGCATCGGAGAGATCGACTGGACGAAGCTGACCGCGCCGGAGAGCGGCTATACGCTCAAGGAATGGCGGCGCACGGACGGAGACAGTTCAACGGGCGACGGCAACGCTCCGACGCCTGTGTACTGCCGGATGGAGAACGGCTATTGCAGCAGCAATATGTTCTATCAGGTGACATGGGAGAATGCTGACGGCAGGACGCTGCTGGAGGAGCTGAACGTGCTGGTGAGCACCAGCGGAATGCCATATTATGCGCGGGTAAAGCTCGGCAACAAGACCGCCAAGGCGATCAACAGCCTTGGACTGGACGAGGCGGGACTGCGCAAAGCGGGCATCCAGTTCACGTATGACGCGGAACGGGGGTATTTCCACGCCTACTATGAGAAGGGCAGGCTGCCCGACTATGATGCGTTGGTGGGTACGCGCATCACGCTGACGCCGCCGGAGGGTGCAAAGACATTCCGCCGCGTCTACGAGGACGGGAACGTGGATCCCCGGTGCGGCAATGAGGACATGACGCAGCGCACACAGGGGATGCTGGAGAACGAGAAACTATTCCGTGTTGAGGATGGCAGCGAGGAAGCCGTACAGGCGCGGTCTATCCAGCTGGTACAGGTGCAGGAGATCAGGGTGGATGGTATCCGGGTGTGCGTGTCCCGGACGAAGAACTACCGCAGCATCACCGTGGCGTGGTATGGCGAGGATGGCGAAGTGATCGGCATTGACTACGTCTACGGACAGAACGACGACTTTGTGGATCGGACGCAGCTAAAGGGCGTTGCCGGTGTGGATGACATCACGGGCAGCGAGGTCAAAGCTCCTGTGGCAGTTGGCGCGGAGGGGGCAGAGTTGATCTGCGACCGCTATCCTCAGGCGGGAAATGGCAGGACGCAGTATTTCGAACTGACGCTGCTGCAGGACAGCCATCAGGATAGCAATAAGACCATCTATATCCCCTATGGCTATTTTGGACTGAACTACGCGGACATCAAGGACAACTTGAACGAACAGCCGGAGATCATTGTGCACCACTATAATGCGGATCGAAGCCATTATGAGAAGCTAAAGGGTCGCTATGAGCCGCAGGGCATCGCGTTCGATACAATGGATTTCTCACCGTTTACCGTGTCGTTGGGCGGCAGCCAAGGCGGTGAGCACAGCGGTGTGAATCTGTCCAATGGACCGGGGCGCGGCATAATGATCAGCTCGGGTATGAAGGATGGCTGGCTGCTCTACGACGAGGACTGGGGCTTGCAGGGTGAATTCGTCGAACCCGGCAACATCCCTGCATTCCGGCTGGGCATGGATAACCAACGGTTCTTGCTGGCGTTGGAGAATAACGGTAACGGCACTCCGCCGACGCTGGTGTTCAATAAGCCGGAGTTCTGCGAAAATGATGTCCAAATCGAGTATCTTGGCTTGTCGGCAGACAAGCTCTACCATGTTTATGCAGTAGACTTTGCATGGCAGATCGACCAGGAGTGCACTGTGCACGGCAATATTGACTACGGCAACGGCAGCAGATCGGATATTGACCTGATATTTGAACCGCGATACGGTGACAATATCGGGGACTTCAAGCACGGGACGGATGGCAAGTACTGGAACGGC
>CABSAW010000104.1:0-3826 GCA_902475745.1 uncultured Oscillospiraceae bacterium | reverse complement strand
CCAATTTCTTGTCGATAGAGGACACCAAGGCCCTCAGCGACGTATCGTCATAAGCTGGGTTCGCCGGGATGGTAATGCCCTCAATGGCTGACTTGACGGAGGTCAGACCGGCAGTCAGATGGCCGTCTATCTGGCCCAGCAGGCTCACAATGCCGCTATGATCTCCTCCGGAGATATTCTCGATGGCGGCAATGAGATCATCCACCGTATGCCCGTTCGCAAAACTCCGGAACTGCGTGTTGATGTCCTTAGAAGTCTCGTCGATGTTCGAAAGAAACCGACTGGTATTTGTATAAATGGCGGCTACACGGGTGAAGGTATTCTGCAAGTGAGTATCAATAGACTGCAACAGGGGAACGATTTTATCATTGATATCCGCCAACTGAATCTTTATAAGACTGAGCCAATAAGCAGAATTAGTACGCAAAAAAGCATAAAACGGATAACCATTCTGATTACAAAGAACACGCAATTCACCGTTCTGTTTAATAGCAATATAATATATACCTAAGTCATCAGATTCCAAAAGCGTGGCACTCTTTTTCACAAGATCAACGCCAGGAAGATAAAACCCGAAAATCGTATCCCAGCCAGGATCAGTATTGAAGGAAACACAGAGATCAGCCAATGCGTCTAATGTCAATTCCGTCCATTCCTCTGTTACAGCATCATCCAGCACATCGCTTTTCAGAATCTTTCCTTGATAAGAAGTTGCCACATCAATAGCATCTGACCGACACGCAAGAACAGGCAGCAGCAACAGCACAAGGCATACCATAGCTGTAAAATGATAAAATTTATGCCGCATCTTGTTGAAATACCACCTTTCTTGTGCTAAGATGTTAAAAAAGGAGGGACGGCATGAATCACTACATACACGCCCAAATACTGAATATGCAGGCCATGGCGAAAACCTTTTTCCAGTCCTGCGAAATGGCTGCCATGAAGGACGATGGTCAAATCAGCAAGGACGAAGCCAAGCAGCTTAAAAAGCTCAAAATCGCCACGGAGCAATTCTGCAAGGAATTAGAGCGAATCAAAGACTAACCTCCATCCCCGGCTATGCCGGGGATTATTGCTTGTCACACAAAATTGCTGCAGCTGCCGGGAGCCAGGCGGCAAAAATGTGTTACTCCTCGTCCTCCTCGGTCACGGCCGGGGAGGGCTTCTTCTTTTTCTTTTTGGTTGGGGCCTGAGACCGGAAGCGCTGGGGGAACAGAAACCGCAGCAGCCGGGTAATGACCCAGACCATCAGACACAGCAGCAGCGCCATCAGGAACAGGCAAATCAGCACCACCACACTGGTGACCAGAAACTTGACCATAACAATACCTCACTTTTTCGTATTATGCCAAAGGGTGAAAAACAGAGCCACCACCAGAGCCAGCACGGTGCAGCTCAGGAACACAGCCAGCGTGTCCGTCTGGGTGTCCGAATAGATCGCATCGAAGGTGCCGCTGAACAGCTTCCCCACACCCTCCAGCAGCACCGGGAAGCGGGCGGCGTAGCAGTGGTTATACCACGGCAGTGTTGTGGGCATAACATTGACCTCCAAAAAAATGTGGGGGTATGGGGCGAACCCCACACCCCCAAGCCGCAGCATCAGCCACGGGCGGCACGCTTGGCCTTGCGGAACACGGCAAAGCCGACGCTCAGAAGGGAAACGCAGATGAACACGCACAAGATCGGATTGGCAGTCATGACGTCCCAGACATCGCCCACCACCGTCTTGATGCTGCTCACGTTGCCAAGGATGGTGGCAACAGAAGTAGCAGAACTGGCCTCAAGCACTCCTCCTTTCCTGAAATTCATGGTTGCGGGGGAAGGAATCGAACCTCCATCTCCGGGTTGAGAGCCCGGCCAGCTACCATTACTCACACCCCGCCATGTAACACGCTGTGCAGCTGGTCGGCTTGCAGATCAGATCCGCAGCGTGTTGTTCCTGTGTTACGAATCCATACCGGCCAGCTTGGACAGCTGGCTTTGCATATCACGCAGCTGGTATTCCAGAGACCGCAGGCAGCCAGCCGCCGAATGATAACGGTTTACCAAGTCCTCCAGTTGCCTACGCCGTTGGGCGATCTGATTCTCCAGCTCCCTCAGCTGCCGCTCCTTTTCCGGCAGCAGCATATAGCAGTTATATACCAGCCGTTCAAACCGCTGGTTGAAGTTGTCTCCTACCTGATTGTTGATGATCTCCATCAGCTCGTCCGAAAACCGGATGCTGCGGATGTTGTTCTTGATGGCCATACTATCCTCCTATCAGTGTCCGGAGGCCCTGAAACAGAAAGCGGGCTGCCATATAGCCGAGACCGCCTACCAGCGCCCATTTGAACCTGTCCCAAAACCTCATGATCCTTCTCCTGTATCTATACCATACATGGCGCAGACAGCGCCATATCATCCAAAAAAGCTGTATACCATTCATCCGAATACACGACCACAGCGGGCAGCCAGACGCTCAAAGCGATATTGCTGCACCAGATTTTCATACTTGGGATTTGTCGAAGTCGAACGATTGTCTATCATGGTCCGAAACTCATTCAATCCATATATCTTGATCAGACAGTCAATGGCGTTGCCTGCCTGATTCACCACATACTCCCGGCAGCGATCCACGTTATACTCCAGACCCGGAGCTGTATAGATGCTGATAGGCGTCAGCACCTCCAGCATATCCAGCCAATAGGGTCGCATGGGCCAGCGCCAGCGGTTGCTATCCTCTCCGTCCGGTATCACATACCGCAGGTAATTCAGCAGTACCCCGGAAAACGCCTCCCCAATGGGAAGCCGCAGCCGGGTGAACTGGATCGCACGATCATCCCGCAGCTGGAGCTCCACACGATTCCAGTGTGTGCCCTCCTCGCAATGCCGCTCACGGGCCTTGTCGTAGATGCGGACCAGAACCTTACTCTGCGGGCTCCCGATCTGTACGGTGGAGCCCTTGGAGGACAGCACCGTTTCCCAATAGTCCGACCGGCTCACAAAGTTACCGTCCTGCGTATCCTCGATGATATCCCGCATATGCAGGATTCCGGTATGATCGTCAAAGGCCACATCCAGACGGGTGATCTTCAGACCGCTTTCGGAGATGAACGAAAACAGGCCGGGCCAGCCCAGTTGGGAGATGGATTCAAAGGCACGGCAGCCCTGTCCGGACATCTCCACCCATACGCCCATATCCTCCCGGCCATTGTAATGCACGCTGATGCTGGAGAAATACTTGCGGTCACGATAGCCGTGGGCCCCTTTGATCTCCTGCCATGGACAGCTTGACAGGCCCATAGCGGAGATCAGCTCCTCCGGTGTATGCTTTTTCGATGTGAAGGACAACCAATCATATAAGACAATGTTCTGCTTTTCACCATCCACAAAACGCCCCCCTTTTGGCTGTCTTTGTAGGTAGTGCCCCCCTGTTAGCGGGGGGGGCACACGGGGAGGAGCGACCTCCCCGTGTTTTTTGCGGGAATACGGCCTTACGTCTTGTTCACAGCAACCATATAGGAGACCTTCTTCTTAGAATCAAAGAAGCAGCGGACCTTCATGCCAACCTTGATATCCTTGAAAACATCCGGGCTTACGCAGCCGTACTTCACGGCCTTTTGGCCAGCAAAGTGATAGTCGTTGCTTTCCTGCCCACCGAAGTCCTCCAGCATGAACACATTGCAGTAGTCCTGCATCCGTCCCTCGTCATTCTGGAACTGTCCAAAATTGTACCCTACAAATACCTTTTCTTCCATTGGATGTACCTCCATACCTTCTGGGCCTTGATCCGACCCTGTATTTCGACAGGTTCCACCTGTCAAAATACATATTACAACTTGCC
>CABSAW010000103.1:0-3987 GCA_902475745.1 uncultured Oscillospiraceae bacterium | reverse complement strand
TAGATAGGGTCATTTTGAGTGGTATTCACGAGTATTATGAGCCGGAAGAACTGGTTGGAAAGACCTGCATCGCTATCACGAACCTCCCGCCTCGCCCGATGATGGGTATCGATTCCTGCGGTATGTTGATCTCTGCCGTGCATCACGAAAACGGCGAGGAGAAGCTGCATTTGCTGATGGTGGATCCTCACATCCCCGCCGGCGCAAAGCTCTATTGATTGCCCCCTGATCGGGCTAAAAAAGCCTCTCGTACACCAATCCGTACACCAATTTACACCAAGGGTGCACCACGGATGCCGAGAAAAATGTGCGTTGGTCATATTTTTGAACTGCTTTCATTGTACGACCATGGAGATTCAATGAGCTGCTTTGAAAAGCTTGAACAATTCCAGTTTGTCGAAGAGAAAAATCGGGATCGTGCGGAGGAAATTATGAATGAAGAATGCTTGATCTGCAAAGCCCCGCTTACCTATCTCGAAGCCGATATTCTGATGGAATGTGAGATTTGCCATAAGAAAGAAAACAGCAAGACGCGCTGCGTGAACGGGCACTATGTATGCAACGAATGCCATACCCAAGGGCTTGACCGCATAATTGAGCTGTGCATGGCGAGCGCATCGAGAGATCCTATCGCCATCATTGAACAGATGATGGCGCTGCCCACCTGTCATATGCACGGTCCGGAGCATCATGTGATGGTCGGAGCGGCGCTGCTGACCGCGTATCACAACGCGGGCGGAGACATTGATCTTCGCAGCGCATTGACGGAGATGATGAATCGAGGACGGAGCGTTCCCGGCGGCGCTTGCGGCTTTTGGGGTGCTTGCGGCGCAGGAATCAGCACGGGAATGTTTGTGTCCATCATTTCGCAGTCTACGCCGCTAACCAATGAGCCGTTTGCATTGTCCCACAAAATGACGGCAAAATCGCTTCAAGCGATCAGCGAGATCGGAGGCCCGCGCTGCTGCAAGCGGGATTCCTTCCTCTCCATCCTTGCTGCCATTGACTTTGTAAGGGAGCATTTCGGCGTTGAGATGGAAAAGCCGGAGATCGTATGCCATTACTCCGCACAAAACAACCAGTGCATCGGAAAGCGCTGTCCATTTTCAAAGGTGAATCATTGAGAAATATCAAAGCAGTTAGTTAGGAAATGATCGTATGAGAATCCTATCTGAATTATCTTGGTTGTGGGAAACGCTGGGCATTGCGCTTGCGGCTGCGGCTGTCTGCATAGCTTGCGCCGCACTGATCTGCAAGGCAGCGAAGAAGAAACTCAGCAAAAAGGTGTTGGCAGCCATAGGAGCAGCGGCATTTGTGGGCGCTATTCTGGCGGTCATTCTGATCGCCCGGAGGCCGATGCCGCTTTGACAGGACGGAATACACAGAGCGATGAGATCAACTCCGTACAGAGGCATGGGACTCCATGACGGTCTGGGGTGAGGGCTGCAAGCGACAATTTGGTGAGAGCTGATAGGGGTGCTTTTCCGCAAGTAAACAGGGAAGGCCGGAGCGTATGCTCCGGCCTTCCTTCAGCATGGCGAAAAAGTCTTTTCGCCATGCTGAGGCATTTTTCAGAGCTTCAAAAAGCTCTGAAAAATGGGGATCATCCTCGTGCAGGACACCCTTCCCGGGTTTCCCGCACACACCCTCCCGCCCCGTTGACGAAAGTGTCCCGCTCTTTTGACAGATTCAGGGAGGGCCGGAGCATACGCTCCGGCCTTCCCTGATTTTCGGTTATTTTTCCACAGGCGGCGTTCTCTTCCGGATCACTCCACCACGGGGAGACTCTTCACCACGGCGGCGCAGCGGGGGCAGAGATCCTCGTGACCGGCCACGGTACCCACGCTGGTGAGCACCTTCCAGCAGCGCTGGCACTTGGTGCCGGAGGCGGGCCGGACGGTGACGGACAGGCTGTCGCCGGTCTCCACACGGACCTGAGACACGATCAGCAGGTCCGCCAGAGCGCCCTCCTCCATCTGGCCCAGGAAGGCATCCTCGGCGGGAACGGTGAGGTCCACCTCGGCCTCCAGACTCTTGCCGATGGTCTTGTCGGCACGGGCCTGCTCCAGTGCGCCGTTGACGGCGGTACGGACGGCGGCGATGCGGTCCCAGCGGGCCATCTCCTCCGGGAAGAGAGCGTACTGGGTGTAGGGCTGCACCATCTCGTTGAGGAGCACGTTGCGCTCGTCGTCGCCGGTGCGGTGGGGCATGGCCAGCCAGATCTCGTCGCAGGTGAAGGCCAGAATGGGGGCGAACATCCGGGTCATGGCGTCCAGAATCAGGTACAGGGCCGTCTGGGCGCTGCGGCGGCTGAGGCTCTCAGCCCCGTCGCAGTACAGGCGATCCTTGATGATGTCGAAATAGAAGGAGCTGAGCTCCACCACGCAGAAGTCGTTGACGGCGTGGGACACCACATGGAACTCGTAGTTGTCGTAGGCGGTGAACGCCTTGGCGATGAGGGCGTTGAGACGGGTCATGGCCCACCGATCCAGCGCCAGCATATCTTCCGGAGCCACCAGCGTGTCAGGGTCGAAGTCCGTCAGGTTATCCAGGCAGAACTTGGCAGTGTTGCGGAACTTCAGATAGTTCTGAGACAGCTGCTTGAAGATCTCGTCGGAGCAGCGGACATCCACATGGTAGTCGGAGGAGCCTGCCCACAGGCGCAGCAGGTCGGCACCGTACTTGTTGAAGATCTCGGCGGGATCCATGCCGTTGCCCAGAGACTTGTGCATGGCCTTGCCCTCGCCGTCCACCGTCCAGCCGTGGGTGACGCACTCCTTGAACGGAGCGCCGCGGCCCAGCGCGCCCACGGCCACCAGCAGAGAGGACTGGAACCAGCCGCGATACTGGTCAAGACCCTCGATATACATGGTGGCAGGCCAGAAGTGCTGGTCGCGCTCCATGGCGGCGAAGTGGGTGGAGCCGGAGTCGAACCAGCCGTCCAGCGTGTCCGTCTCCTTCTCGAAGCCGGCGGCCTTGCCGCAGTGGGGGCAGGTGAAGCCCTTGGGCAGGATGTCGGCGGCGTCCATATCGAACCATGCGTTGGAGCCCTTCTCCTCGAACAGGCTGGCCACGGCCTCGATGCTCTCCTCGGTGCAGATGGGCTTGCCGCAGTCCTTGCAGTAGAACACGGGGATGGGCAGACCCCAGCGGCGCTGGCGGCTGATGCACCAGTCGGTGCGCTCCAGGATCATGGAGCGCATCCGGTCCTTGCCCCAGGTGGGCACCCAGCGCACGTCCTCACAGGCGGCGCAGGCCTCGTCCTTGAAGGACTCCACGGAGCAGAACCACTGGGGAGTGGCCCGGAAGATGATGGGCTTTTTGCAGCGCCAGCAGTGGGGATAGCTGTGGACGATCTCCTCGCTGGCAAAGAGAGCGCCGCTCTCCTTCATATCCGCCAGAATGACGGGGTTAGACTCCTCGGTCTTCATCCCGGCGTACTTGCCGGCATAGTCGGTGTGGCGGCCCTGATCGTCCACCGGCACCACCATATCCATGCCGTAGCGCAGACAGGTCTGATAGTCGTCGGCACCGAAGCCGGGGGCGGTGTGGACGCAGCCGGTACCGGAGTCCATGGTGACGTAATCCGCCAGCACCAGACGGCTGGTCTTAGGCAGGAAGGGGTGGCTGGCCAGCATATTCTCGAAGAAGGCGCCGGGGTGGGTCTCCACGATCTCATAGTGCTCCACGCCGCCGATCTTCATGACCTTTTCCACCAGCGGCCGGGCCATGATATACATCTCACCGCCGTCGGCACGGACCACGGCGTACTCCTCCTGCGGGTGCAGGGCGATGGCCAGGTTGCCGGGCAGGGTCCAGATGGTAGTGGTCCAGATGACGAAGTTCAGTTTGCTCTTATCCAGATGGGAGAGCTTGCCCAGATCGTCGTGCATGGGGAACTTCACATACACCGTGGTACAGGGGTCGTCCTGATACTCGATCTCCGCCTCGGCCAGCGCCGTCTCGTCGTGGGGGCACCAGTACACG
>CABSAW010000102.1:0-4008 GCA_902475745.1 uncultured Oscillospiraceae bacterium | reverse complement strand
GAAGAGGACACGCGGATATGCGGCACACAGGGAGTAATACCATGCGGTCACTGCGCCTGCTGGCATGGATCACCCAATTCGGGATATCCGTCGCAGCGCCGCCGGTGCTCTGCGCCCTGCTGGGCGACTACCTGCAACGGCGGTACGCGCTGGGGAGCTGGGTGCTGTGGGTGCTGATCCTTGTCGGCATACTCAGCGGCGTGGCGGGCTTGCGGCAATCGCTGCGCAGCCTGCGGCGCATCAGCGCGGAGGACGACGGAAAAAAACCACCCAGAGGCTACAACGGACATGAATAAAGCGATGAATATGATAAAAAAACTGTGGAACGACGGCGGCGTGCGCCGCATGCTTCTGACATTTGCGGCCACGGAGCTGGTGTGCTCCGGCCTGATGGTGGGCGTTTTTGCGCTGCTGGGAAAATATACGCCGCAGGTGGCTGTGGGCGCCATTGTCGGCAGCGTGCTCGCCGTGGCCAATTTTGCGGTATTGAGCATCGGCGTGGAGAAAAGCGTCGAGGCTTTTGACCGGGAGGGCAATCCTGCGGGCGCAAAGCTGGCCGTGCAGTTGTCCTCCTCCGTCCGGCTTCTGGTCATTGCCGCCGTCATATTTGTACTGCTGAAGGCAGGCGTTGGCGAGCCGGTGTCCATGATCCTACCGCTGCTGTTTACGCGTGTCGGAACAATGGCGCTCAGCAGGGCAACGAAAACGAAGGAGAGTAAACAATGAACGGACCTATGATCTATTTTACCATCCCGATCCTGGGTGGTATTCCCATCACGCAGACCACCGTCTCTTCCTTTCTCGTGATGGTCATACTGTGTGTGACCGGCGGGATCCTGGGACGGCATCTGCAAAAAAGACCCAGCGGCCGGCAGGTGCTGACGGAAAAACTTATTACCACGCTGTACGACATGGTAGGCGATACCATGGGGCGGCACAATCTGTACTGGGCGCCCTATATCGGCACGCTGTTTCTCAGCTCTGCGTTGGGCAGCCTGATCGGTATGACCGGTTTTCTGCGCTCGGCCACGTCTGACCTGTCCACAACGCTGACCTGGGCGCTGATGACCAGCGTTCTGGTGTGGGTCTGCTCCATCCGCGCCAACGGCGTGTGGGGCTGGCTCAAGGGCTATGCCGAGCCTGTGGCGGTCATGCTGCCCATGAATATCGTCAGCGAGATCGCGCAGCCCATCTCCATGGCATTCCGTCATTTCGGCAATATCATGGGCGGCGGCGTGCTGACAAGCCTTTTATACTCTGCGCTGGCCGCAGCCTCGTCCCTGATCTTCGGGTGGCTGCCCGGCCTTCTGGGAGAGATACCCTTCCTGCAGGTGGGCATCCCCGCGGTGCTCTCTCTGTACTTCGACATCTTTTCCGGCTTTGTGCAGGCGCTGGTATTCAGCCTGCTGACCATGGTGTATGTGGGCAATGCCTGCCCGCCGCCGGAGATCGAATAGATTCGTATGCTGTCCTCCGGGACGGTGTAGAATATAGCAACCTACTCACAACGAATAAAGAAAAAGGAGAACAAAAATGGAACAGTCTATTATTTCCGCAGCATGCGCCCTGGGCGCCGGTCTTTGCATGGGCATCGGCGCTATCGGCCCGGCCATCGGTGAAGGAAACGCCGTCGGCAAGGCGCTGGAGGGCATGGCCCGTCAGCCGGAGGCCACCGGTACGCTCCGTACCAACATGATCCTCGGCTGCGCCATCACCGAGTCCACCGGTATCTACTCGCTGGTCGTGGCACTGCTGCTTCTGTTCGTCAAGTTTTAACATAACCGACTATACCGAGCAAAGGAGAACGAAAAGTTGCAGAATTTTGAAAGCATTGTGGGCGTAAATTTCTGGACGGCTCTGTTTACGCTGTGCAATATGCTTATCACATTCCTGATCCTTAAAAAGCTCCTGTTCAAGCCTGTGAAAAAAATGATCGACGACCGCCAGAAGGAGATCGCCGACCAGTACGCCGAGGCGGAGCGCCGCCGGCAGGAGGCGGAGCAGGCCAAGCTCGCCTACGACCAGGAGATCGCGCAGGCGAAGCAGAAGCGCGATGAGATCGTCCGCGAGGCGGCCGAGCTTGCCCACCGCCAGGAGCGCGACATTCTCGATGCCGCGCGGGAGGAGGCCAAGGCCATCACCGCCAAGGCGCACTCCGACATCCGCCAGGAGCGCAGGAAGGTATTCAATGAGATGAAAACGGAGATCTCCGATATCGCCATCGAGATCGCCGAAAAGGTGACGGAGAAGGAGATCGACTCGGATAAGCATCGTGAGCTGATCGATTCGTTTATCGACCAGATCGGAGAAGCCTCATGAAGGACGCGGCAAAGATATACGGCGAAGCGCTCTATGAGCTGGCGCGCAGCGAGGAACTGGACGGCCAGCTGCTGCCCCAGCTTCGCGGAGCCGCAGAGCTACTGACAGGCGCACCGGAGTATCAGTATATTCTCAGCAGCCCGGCCATATCCAAGGCCGAGCGCACAGGATTGCTGGATCAGGCCTTTTCCGGGCAGGTACACCCCTATGTGCTGAATTTTATGAAGATCCTCTGCGAGGCCGGAGCCATCCGGCTTCTGCCGGGCTGCCTGCGCAGCTATGAAAGGCGGTACGATCAGGATCACAATATCCTGAAGGCGCGCGCCGTGACAGCTGTGGAAATGACGCAGGAGCAGCAGGAGGCGCTGCGGCAGAAGCTCTCCGCCGTCACCGGAAAGACCATCCGGCTGACCTGCCGGACAGACCCGGATTGTCTGGGCGGCGTCCGTGTGGAAATGGACGGCCAGCGGCTGGACGGCACCGTCCGCAGACATCTGGAGGATATGAATGATCTGCTGTCGAAAGCAGTATTTTGATCTCAAGGAAGAGAGTATGTAAACTATGGAATTAAGGTTAGAAGAAATATCCAAGATCATCCGCTCCCAGATCAAGCACTATGAAAGCACCGTTGAGCACGATGAGACAGGCAGCGTCGTTCTGGTGGGCGACGGTATCGCCCGTGTGTCCGGCCTTGACAAGTGTGAGGTCAACGAGCTGGTGGAATTCCCCAACGGCGAATACGGCATGGCGCTGAATCTGGAGGAGGACACCGTGGCCGTCGTTCTGCTGGGCAGCGACGTGGGCATCCGCGAGGGCGACACCGTGCGCCGCACGGGACGCGTTGTCTCTGTGCCCGTGGGCGAGGCCATGATCGGCCGTGTGGTGGACGCGTTGGGTCGTCCCATCGACGGCAAGGGCGATATCGCGTCGGAGCGCTACGCGCCCATTGAAAGTCCTGCTCCCGGCATTATCCAGCGCCAGCCGGTGAAGGAGCCCCTGCAGACCGGCATCAAGGCCATTGACAGCATGATCCCCATCGGACGCGGCCAGCGTGAGCTGATCATCGGCGACCGGCAGACCGGCAAGACCGTTCTGGCCGCCGATACCATCATCAACCAGAAGGGACAGGATGTCATCTGCATCTATGTGGCCATCGGTCAGAAGCGCTCTACCGTGGCGCAGCTGGTAAACACGCTGGAGAGCGCCGGCGCCATGGACTACACCATCGTTGTCAGCGCCACCGCCTCCGAGCAGGCGCCCCTGCAGTACATTGCGCCCTATACCGGCTGCACCATAGGCGAATACTTCATGCATCAGGGCAAGCATGTTCTGGTGGTCTATGACGATCTGAGCAAGCACGCCGTGGCCTACCGCGCCATCTCCCTGCTGATCCGCCGTCCTCCCGGACGCGAGGCGTATCCCGGCGATGTGTTCTATCTCCACAGCCGCCTTCTGGAGCGTGCCGCCCGCCTGAGCGACTCGCTGGGCGGCGGCTCCCTGACGGCTCTGCCCATCATCGAAACGCAGGCCGGCGATGTGGCCGCCTATATCCCCACCAACGTTATCTCTATCACAGACGGCCAGATCTATCTGGAGACGGAGCTGTTCCATGCCGGCGTCATGCCCGCCGTGAACCCCGGTATCTCCGTGTCCCGCGTGGGCGGCAACGCCCAGATCAAGGCCATGAAG
>CABSAW010000101.1:0-4089 GCA_902475745.1 uncultured Oscillospiraceae bacterium | reverse complement strand
ATCGGCAGCAGCCTCTTTTGAACCACTCGCCCAGCGAGTGGTTTTCGGGATACAACAAGGCCGTCCGGCATTGCCGGACGGCCTTTTCCACGCTTCTCCTTACAGCAGCCCATCGGCCAGAGCGGCCAGCTGGGACGGCGTCTCGTCGGTCATGGCGGAGCGGATGGTCACCGTATCGCCAAAGGTGATGTTTTTGCAGCCCTCCAGCATCTGGCGCATCTCCTTGGCCACCGTAGGCGCCCATGTGCCGTTTTCGATAAAGGCCACGGTGCGGTTCTGATAACCTCTTTCCGTCAGATGGTCAATAAATTCCTTCATGGCGGGGAAAATATGACCGTTATAGGTGGTGGTGGCCAGCACCAGCTTTCCATAGCGGAAAGCGTCCTCCACCGCCTCGGCCCAGTCGTCATGCTGCAGGCATGTCACCGCCACCTTGGGGCAGCCTTTGTCGCGCAGCTGCTGGGCCAGCAGCGCCACGGCCTTTTCCGTGTTGCCGTATACAGAGGTGTAGGCGATCACCACACCGGGGGTTTCCACGCCGTAGCCGGACCAGATATCGTATAGCCGCAGCGCCTCCGTCAGCGCCTCGCCGCTGAGCACCGGGCCATGGAGGGGGCATACCGTCCGGATCTCCACGGCGGAGGCCTTTTTCAGCAGCGCCTGTACCTGCGCGCCGAACTTGCCGACAATGCCGAAATAGTACCGCCGTGCCTCGCAGGCCCAGCCCTCGGGGTCCTCCACATCCAGTGCGCCGAATTTGCCGAAACCATCGGCGGAGAACAGCACCTTGTCCAGTGCGTCATAGGTGACGATCACCTCGGGCCAGTGAACCATGGGCGCGGTCAGGAATGTCAGTGTGCGGCGGCCAAGAGGCAGGGTGCTGCCCTCGCCCACCACCAGACGGCGGTCGGCATAGTCGCTGCCGTAAAACTGCTTCATCATGCGGAATGCCGCCTGAGAGGCCACCACCGTGGCGTGGGGGTAGGCCTGCATAAAGCGCACAATATTGGCGGAATGATCCGGCTCCATGTGCTGCACCACCAGATAGTCGGGGCTGCGGCCTGCCAGCTCTGCCGTCAGGCGGTTCATCCATTCATCGCCGAAATGGGCGTCTACCGTGTCCATCACCGCGATTTTTTCATCCAGAATCACATAGGAATTGTAGGCCATGCCGTTGGGCACGTCATACTGTCCCTCAAACAGTGTTACCTGGTGATCGTTCACGCCGATATAGCGGATATCGTTGCTGATTGTCATGACGATCCTCCTTTGTCCGTTACAAGTTTAGCTTAAAATCATGATGCTGTGCCGGCTGCAAAGCCGGTCAAGAGTGAAAGGTGCCTGACAGCCCACGCTGTCAGGCACCTGACGGAAAACAGGATTATTCCTCCGTGGGACGGGGACGGCGATACTCCTGCGCCTTTTCCTCGCCGCGCAGGACACGCAGCGCGCCCTGTGCCAGCGCCAGCAGCTCGTCCTCACCGGGATATACGGTGATGGGGGCGATCCAGCTGACCATCTCGCTGATGGCGTCCACCGTCTCCTTACCGTAGGCGATGCCGCCGGTCAGGATGATCTGATCCACCTTGCCGCGCATGGCAACGGCCATGGAGCCGATTTCCTTGGCGATCTGATAGTGGAAGGCATCCACCACGCCGGCGATTTTCTTGTCCGTCTTGGCCTGCTCCAGCAGATAGCGCATATCGTTGGAGCCGGTATAGGCCACCAGGCCGCCGCGGCCGGACAGCATACGCTGCAGCTCGGCTTCGGTATATCTGCCGGAGCAGCACAGCTTCACCAGCTGGCCGGTGGGCAGGGTCCCGGAACGCTCGGGGGAGAAGGGGCCTTCGCCATCCAGCGCGTTCTGTGTGTCGATCACGCTGCCCTTGACGTGGGCGCCGATGGAACAGCCGCCGCCCATGTGGCACACGATCAGGTTCAGATCCTCGTAGCGGGTGTTATGCTCCTTGGCATAGCGCTTGGCCACGGCCTTCTGGTTCAGCGCGTGGAAAATGCTGACGCGCTCAAACAGGGGATGGCCGGCATAGCGGGCCACGTCGGCCATTTCATCCACCACCACGGGGTCAACGATGAAGGAGGGGATGTTCAGAGAATCGCCGATTTCACGGGCCAGAATGCCGCCCAGATTGGATGCGTGCTGACCCTGCACGCCGATAATGCAGTCATTCACCAGATTGTCGTTGACGGCATAGGTACCGCCGCGGATGGGACGCAGCAGGCCGCCTCGGCCGGAGACAGCGGACAGCTTCTTGATGTCAAAGTTCTCTTCGCGCAGTGCCTTGAGTACCAGCTGGCAGCGCCAATCCTTCTGTGCGGGAATGGAGTTGAACTGTGCAATTTCCTCTGCGCTGTGACGCAGGGTCTTGTCGAAGATCAGCTTCTCGTCTTCATAAACACCGATTTTAGTAGAAGTGGAGCCGGGGTTAATTACCAGAATATAAAAAGACATAAGTTACTTCCTCCCTTGATTGATTGATACTTCTTCACCATAAAAATTCTACCCTCCAATTATACAGAATAATTCGGCGGCTGTAAAGCATGATTTTCACCAGAAAAATGGCGCGGCGGTTGACAAACCCCACATTATGGGGTATGATACCTGAAAATAGATACGTCAGGCGATGAAGGAAAGAGTATCCGGCGGCCCCACTGAAAGAGAGCTCGAAGGCGGTGAAAGCGAGCGTGGGAAAAGGCGGTGAACATGGCTCCTGAGCCTCTTGGCTGAGCAGGGGGATCTCTGTCAGGCCGGGACGGGATGCGCCCGTTACCGCGCAGGAGTGTGCTGGCACTCTATAAGGCCGCGGCCGCAAGGCCGGGGCGAAGCAAGGTGGTACCGCGGCTGGTTCAGTTCGCCCTTAGCGTGATGCTAAGGGTGTTTTTTATTTTGGAAATCCCCGGGTCTGCCTGCGGAAAAGGGAGCCCCTGCCGCTCGGCACCTTGCACAAATTAAAAATACTAATTTTAAGCCTTCCTTCCATTCGGGACGGCGGAAAAGGAGAGATATTCCCATGGAAAAGAAAACATTCTATATCACCACCCCCATCTATTATCCCTCGGACAAGCTGCACATCGGCCACAGCTATTGCACCGTGGCCAGCGATGCCATCGCCCGCTATAAGCGCTTGCAGGGCTATGATGTGATGTTCCTCACCGGCACTGACGAACATGGTCAGAAGATCGAGGACAAGGCCAAGGAGGCCGGCATGACGCCGCAGGAATTCGTGGACCGTATCGTGGAGGGCGAGCGCGGCGTACTGGATCTGTGGAAGCTGATGAACATTTCCAACGACCGCTTTATCCGCACCACCGACGACTATCACTGCGCCGCCGTGCAGAAGATCTTCAAGAAGATGTACGACAACGGCGATATCTACAAGGGCGCCTATAAGGGCAAGTACTGCACCCCCTGCGAAAGCTTCTGGACGGAGAGCCAGCTGGTGGACGGCAAGTGCCCCGACTGCGGCCGCGAGGTCCACGACGCCGAGGAGGAGGCCTACTTCTTCCGCCTGAGCAAGTACGCCGACCGCGTTCAGCACCTGCTGGAGGATACGGACTTTTTGCAGCCCCGCACCCGCGTCAACGAGATGGTGAACAACTTCATCAAGCCGGGTCTGGAGGATCTGTGCGTCAGCCGCACCAGCTTCAAGTGGGGCATCCCCGTGGACTTCGACCCCGGCCATGTGGTCTATGTGTGGGTGGACGCCCTGTTCAACTACTGCACGGCGCTGGGCTTCGACAACGACCGCTACAACGACTACGACAAGTATTGGCCCGCCGATTACCACATCGTGGGCAAGGAGATCGTCCGGTTCCACTCCATCATCTGGCCCGCCATGCTCATGAGCATGGGTATGCCCCTGCCCAAGCACGTCTACGGCCACGGCTGGCTGGTCATCGACGGCGGCAAAATGTCCAAGTCCAAGGGCAACGTGGTGGATCCCTACGCCCTGTCTGAGATGTTCGGCGTGGACGCGCTGCGCTTCTTCCTGCTGCGCACCTTCCCCTTCGGCTCTGACGGCAACTTCTCCAACGAGCTGCTGATCTCCACCATCAACACCGACCTTGCCA
>CABSAW010000100.1:0-4133 GCA_902475745.1 uncultured Oscillospiraceae bacterium | reverse complement strand
TGCGCGGTACAGGACTCGAACCTGTGACCCCATGCACGTCAAGCATGTGCTCTAGCCAGCTGAGCTAACCGCGCAGACAACGGTAATATAGTAGCGCAAAACGTCCGGTTTGTCAACACCTTTTATAAGAAAAATGAAAAAAATAGGGGTGGCTCTGTAGAGCCGCCCCTATTGTGCGGCGTGGAATGGCGGGCGGCTTTTGCCTAAGACTGGGCCTGATATTTATGCAGCATCTGCTGGAATTCCGCGCAGAGGGGGCAGCTTACCGAGACGGATTCGCCTGTGAGGGGGTGGATAAAGCGCAGCGCCACCGCCTGAAGGCACTGGCCTGTCAGGCCGGGAACCGGCTTTTTCGCGCCGTATACCGTATCGCCCAGTATGGGATGGCCGATGTGGGCCATATGGACGCGGATCTGGTGGGTACGTCCGGTTTCCAACCGGCAGCGCACATGGGTCACCCCCCGATAGCGGGCGATGACCTCCCAATGGGTCACGGCGCGGCGGCCGCTGCGGAGGTTGACCGCCATCCTCTTGCGGTCTGTGGGGTGGCGGCCAATGGGGGCGTCCACCGTGCCGCTGTCCTCCCTGAGATTGCCCACCACAAGGCACTCATAAGTTCTGGCAAGGGTATGATCGCTGAGCTGGGCACTGAGGGCCAGATGGGCGGCGTCATTCTTGGCGGCGATGATGAGGCCGCTGGTATCGCGGTCGATCCGATGGACGATGCCGGGGCGCTTCTCGCCGCCCACGCCGGACAGGGAATCGCCGCAGTGATGCAGCAGCGCGTTGACCAGCGTACCGTCAGGATGGCCCGGCGCAGGATGCACCACCAGACCGGCAGGCTTATTGACCACAATCACATCCTCATCCTCGTACACCACATCCAGCGGGATATCCTGCGCCTGCACAGCGGTTTGCTCCGGCTCGGGACAGGTGACGGACACCGTTTCATCCCCGGCAAGGCGGTAGTTCTTGGCGGCGGCCGCGCCGTTAACGGTGACGCTGCCGCGCTCCAGCAGCTTTGCAGCGGCGCTGCGGCTCAGCCCTTCGGCATGGGCGGCCAGCCATGCATCAAGCCGCTGGCCACGGGATTCAGTTGTGGCTGTCAGCGTCAGGTGCATCGTCTTTCTTCCTTGCATCAAATTTTTCATAGAACCACAGATAGTATACCGCGCCCAGAATCACGCCCACCACCACAAAGCAGTCGGCCAGATTGAATACCGGGTAGCGGAACAGCAGCAGGTCGAACATGTCCACCACATAGCCGTGGGCGATCCGATCGATAATATTGCCCACGCCGCCGCCCAGCACCAGCAGCGCCGCCGCCACCCCCAGCGGATGGCGCACGATGCGCCGGATCAGCAGGTAGGCCACCGCGACCAGCAGCGCCGCCGTAACGGCAACCAGCAGCACCGTCTTTCCCGACAGGCTGGACCAGGCCGCACCGTAGTTATGCACACGGGTCAGCTGGAGGAAGCCGGGGATAAAGGACATGCTCCGGCCCAGCTCCAGATGGTGAACCGTCCATACCTTCAGCAGCTGGTCAAAGCCGACCAGCACAAGGATCACCGCCGTATAGAGAAGATAGATCATGATCATTACTCCGTTATGCTCAGAATATCATCCGGGGCAAAGGCCGCGGCAGGCGGATCTCAGCGAAAAGTGCGCCCCACTGCAAAGAAGGTCTCGCGCCGGATGCTATCATCATAGCGCATGACGGCGGAATTTGCAACGTTTATTCTCAAGCGCCGCGCGGCATCTGCGGTGCAGCGCGCCGGCAGTCCCCCGGACAGCAAAAAGGAACGCCATCAACGGAAATGGCGTTCCTTTACACTTTACATAAGGCCGGGAATATTCAAGCCGCCGGTAAAGCTGTTCATGGAGTTGTTCATGGCCTCGTCCGCCTGACGCAGCGCCTCGTTTACGGCGGAAATCACCAAATCTTGCAGCATCTCCACATCCTGCGGGTCTACTGCGTCCGGCTGGATGGTCAGCGCCTTCAATTCCTTTTTGCCGCTGACCACTGCCTGCACCACGCCGCCGCCCACGCTGGCGGTAAAGTCCGTGTTCTCCACGTCCTCCTGCGCCTTGGCCATCTGCTGCTGCATCTGCATGATCTTCTGCTGCATCTGCTGCTGGCGCATCATCTGGCCCTGACTGCCGCCAAAGCCGCCTCTTGCACTGTAACCCTTTGCCATATCGTTCGTCTCCTTATTTGATCTTGAAGTGTTCCAGCTGCTGGCCCTTGGCCGTCAGCTCGTCTAATGCGTCCGCCTTTTTCGCCGTTTCCCACGGCGGCGTCTCCGCCGGGGCGGCAGGCTGGGGCGCCGCGCGCTTTGGCTGCGCTGCCGGCGCGGCCTTGGGCGCCTCGCCCACCGTTAGCTGCACGCGGATGGGGACGCCCAGCTCCCGGGATGTCACCTCCCGCAGCACCGAGAGGATCGTCTCGCTGTTGAGGGAATCCCTGACAAAATCGTTCCGGCACAGCACGGTCAGGCAGCCGTCCGCCACCACACCGTCGGCCATATTGAGGAATACCCGGTCTTTCACGCTCAAGCGGCCCTTATACTGGTCGATGAGCCGCGTCCACACAGCGCTGTCGCCTTCACACCCGGCATCCGCCGGGGCGGAAGCGGCAGGCGCGGCGCTCCGCTCCTGCCGGGGCGGCGGCGCAGGAGCATCCTCGGGAATATCGAATACCCGCTCGCCGTATTCCTCCGGAGGAGGCGGCGCCTCGTAACGGGTTTCAAGCGGGGGCTCCGGCGCAGGCTTCGCGGTGGGCTTCGGTGCAGGGGGTGCCGCCCTCTTCGCCGCCGGTATCTCCTTGGCCGCGCCGCGGCTCACGCCCCCCTTTTCCAGCGCGGCCACCCGCTGGCACAGAGCCGTCAGGTCACCGCTGAGGGTTTCATCGCACAGCTTTAAAAGGCACAGCTCCGCGTCGGTACGGGGGCGGATACTGTCAGGCAGCGCCGCGCAGCACTGCTGTAGGGTTTCCGTCAGATACAAAAACCGCTCCATGGGCAGCTCGCCGCTCAGCTGGGAGAGCGTTTTGCGGTCATAAAGCCCTGTCAGCAGGGCGCTGCCGCCATCGGGCGCGGCCCTGAGAATCGTCATATCCCGGGCAAGGTCGCTCAGCTCGCTGAGCAGCGCCGCCACATCCTTGCCGCCCCGGTACAGCTGATCAAAGAGGGACAGCGCGTCACCGGTGCGCTTTTCCAGCACGCAGCGCATCAGCTGCACGGTCTGGGCGGCGCCGGCAAGGCCCAGCACCTCCAGCACGGCGGTACTGTCGATCACGCCATCCGAGACGCGGCACTGATCCAGCAGTGACAGGGCATCACGCATGGCCCCGTTGGCCATCCGGGCCAGCAGCTCCGCACCATCGTCCTTCAGGTCGATCTGCTCGGCCTGAGCGATGTGCATCAGCTGGTGCTGGATATCCCGGGCCAGCAGGCGTTTGAAGGAAAACCGCTGGCAGCGGGAGAGAATGGTGGCCGGAACCTTATGCAGCTCCGTGGTGGCCAGAATAAACAGCAAATGCTCCGGCGGCTCCTCCAATATCTTCAAAAGAGCGTTGAAGGCGGCAATGGACAGCATGTGTACCTCGTCGATGATGTACACCCGCTTTTTCAGCACAGAGGGGGTATACACCGCCTCCTCCCGCAGTGCGCGAACCTGATCCACACCGTTATTGGAGGCGGCATCCAGCTCCGTTACATCCAGCAGCGTGCCGCTGTCAATCCCGCGGCAGGCCTCGCACGCGCCGCAGGGCGCACCGTCGATGGGATGCTCACAGTTGACCGCCTTGGCCAGAATCCGGGCGCAGGTGGTTTTCCCGGTGCCCCGGGTGCCGGTAAACAGATAGGCGTGGCCCACCCGGCCCTCCGCCACCTGCCGCTGCAGCGTGGAGGTAATGTGGGATTGTCCCACAACTTCGGAAAATGTTCTGGGCCGCCACTTGCGGTACAATGCCTGATACATCCCGCCGCCTCCTCTCGTGTAAGCAATCCGCGCCGCAAACGGCGCAAAAAAGTCCTCCGTATGCAGCTGCGGAACCGGCACCCTCGCGGCACATGTCTATCCCTCTTAATGCTGCTCGGTTCCCCGCCTGACATGATTCGTGGGTATCCATT
>CABSAW010000099.1:0-4208 GCA_902475745.1 uncultured Oscillospiraceae bacterium | reverse complement strand
GGATCTGTGATGCCCCCGCGAAGGAGGGCGCGGTCGATCTCCTCCTGCACCATGGGGAGGTACAGCCATGTGATGTGTTCTGTGTCCTCCGGCTTGCTCTTGGATGTCACCGCAACGGTGATGGCGTTCGGCTCATAGTAATAGCAGGGGAAGAAGCGGCCGTCGTAGACCTGCTCCAGCTTCATGCCGTTGTCATAGGCCACACCGTAGGGCGTGATCGCGCCGCCGCCATTTTCGATGAGCTGCCGTGCGGTTTCCTCGACATCCAGTTTGTTCAGTTCATCCACACTTGCGCTGCCGCCGTGCAGGTTCATGTAGTGGTCGCGGCCGATGGCGGCGAGGTCGGAAAAGTCGGTGATGACCGTGGCCTGCTGGCAGCAGAAGGTCAGGTTGATGAGATCCTTCAGCTCGAAAAGCTCCAGCTTGTGTGCCATTGCCTGAAACTGTGCGGCCTCGCCGGTGTCGAAGCTGTCCAGCCGTTTGGCGAGGTAATTCAGCTCCTCCACATTGACCGTGAGCATCTCCGTGCGCTTGAGGACAGTATAGAAGCTGTCGATCTTCTCCACCTTGCAGTCCGCCTTGACCGCGTCGCCGATCTCCAATGCCTCCAACAAGTCCATGCAGTGTGCGTACTGGTCGCGGGGGATAGGGAATGGGATGGTCACCACGCCATAGTCAGGGTGGTCGGGGTTACTCAGAATTGCTTGAAACATTTTTCTCCTCCAATCCGTTGATTTTGTTCATGTCCGTCCGCAGACAAGTCCCGTCCGGGTGCCAGCAGACGATGCCGTGCCGTGGATAGGGGCAGCCGGCGCATCGCTCCGACTGCCGGCAATACACCGGCTCCGGCGGCTCCTGCACAAAAGCGGAGCTTCGTCGTCTGTCTGAGTTTCGCAGAATACTATTGGTCATCCGTTCTCCTTTCCGGGCTGCCGCCCTGAATTTTTCTCTGGAAACGCAAAAAGCACCCATTTTCTGTTGAAAATGGGTGCTTCTGCATAAGTGATTTAATTGTGTGGGGTAGGTGTATCTGAACCGTAGATAGAACAAGACCGTAAGGCGTTGGCCTTACGGTCTGTTGTTGGTGGAGATAAGCGGGATCGAACCGCTGACCTCTTGAATGCCATTCAAGCGCTCTCCCAGCTGAGCTATACCCCCATGGAGCCGAAACCCTTGATTTTACCGGGTTTCCAAGATATTTACTTTTGAGATGCGAGGATGAGATTGCGGGTTGCTTTGCCGGTGACTTGCTCTCCCAGCTGAGCTATACCCCCATATTTTTGTCGGCTCATCGCTGCCGACTTGCTTAATATACCAGAGAGTATGAAAAAAGTCAACCCCCTTTTTTGAAAATTTTGCAGAATTTTTGTCGTGTCATCAGAACGGTCTTTTTCAGCGCCTTGCGAACAAGGGGGAAGTATGCTATACTGAGCAGGATTTCAGAGAAGGAACGATGTCTATGACAGATTATTTTACCATTCAACTGTCCGCCGATGAGATTCGCGGCATCAGCAGCATTGGCTTGGCGCATATCGGCGACGGCGTATATGAGCTGCTGGTTCGCACGTGGCTGTGCGCCCACGGAAAGGCTACCGGCAAGGGGCTGCACCGCGCCACGGTCGCGCTGGTGTGCGCACCCAAGCAGGCAGAGCTGAGCGAGCGGATCCTGCCGCTGCTGACAGAGGAAGAGCACGATGTATTCAGGCGCGGCCGCAATGCAAACGTGCACTCCATTCCCCGGCACGCCAGCCGTGCCCAGTACCAGCAGGCCACGGCGCTGGAGGCGCTGTTTGGCTGGCTGTACCTGAGCGGACAGCGCCAGCGGATCAACGCGCTGTTCAACATTATGATGGAGGAATAAGCTATGCCCTTGGATGCTGTTTGCCTGCGGGCAGTGGTGGACGAGCTTGCGCCGCAGCTGACCGGCGCAAGAATCGAAAAAATTCAGCAGCCGGCCCGGGATCAGGTGGTGCTGTTGCTGCGTGGCAGCCGGCGGCTGCTGCTGTGCGCCAACCCCAACCAGCCCCGCATTCATATAACGGCTCAACTGCGGGACAACCCCTCCCAGCCGCCCATGTTCTGCATGCTGCTGCGCAAGCGCATCGGCAGCGGGCGCATCGTTTCGATTGAACAATCGCCGCTGGAACGGGTGGTGACGCTGCATATCGAGGCCACCGACGAAATGGGCGAGCAGAGCCGCTTTGCCTTGATTCTGGAAGCGTTAGGCCGTCACGCCAATTTGATCCTGTGCGATAAAGAGTGGCGTATTCTGGACTGTCTGCGGCGGGTGGATCTGGAGATGTCGCAGGAGCGTCAGGTACTGCCGGGACTATTCTACCGTCTGCCGCCCCGGCAGAATAAGCGCGATCCCCTGACGATGACGCAGGAGGCATTCACGGCGCTGCTGCCGCGGGAGGAGACGCCGCTGGACGGCTGGCTGCTGGATACGTTTACGGCCATGCCACCGCTGGTAGCCCGGGAGATCGTCTGCCGCGCCTATGGTCAAAGTGACCACCGCGCTGCCGACAGCCGCCTGTGGGACAGCTTTTCCGCGTGGCAGCGGCAGGTCAACGGAGGCGCGTTTGCCCCCACGGTGCTGTACCGCGGCGGAAAGCCTTTCGATTTCACCTACGGCTCCATCACCCAGTACGGCGACTACTGCACCAATGTGACAGCCGACAGCTTCAGCGCGCTGCTGGACAGCTTTTATGAGGAGCGGGAGCAGGCAGAGCGGGTAAAGCAGAAAGGGCAGGATCTTATCAAAACCGCCGCCAACGCCCGTGACCGGGTGCGCCGGAAGATCGCCGCGCAGGAGAAGGAGTACGCCGCCTGCCTCGACCGGGATCACCTGCGCATCTGCGGCGAGCTGATCACCGCTAATCTCTACCGCATGGAGCGGGGACAGCGGAAGCTGACGGCGGAGAACTACTATGAGGAGGGCTGTCCCACCATGGATATCCCGCTGGACGTGCGCCTGTCGCCTCAGGAAAACGCCGCCCGGTACTTCAAACAATACGCCAAGGCCAAGACCGCCGAGAAGATGCTGACCGAGCAGCTGACCAAGGGACGGGAGGAGCTGCGGTATCTGGAGAGCGTGGTGCAGGAATTGCAGCAGGCGGAGAGCGAGCAGGACTTCAACGATATCCGCGCCGAGCTGACCGACGGCGGCTATATCCGCCAGCGGGGCAAAAAACAGCCCGGCTTCCAGCGAGCCTCCAAGCCCCGCGAGTTCCGTTCCTCCGCAGGCCTGCGGATTCTGGTGGGCCGCAACAACCGCCAGAACGACAAGCTGACCACCAAGGAGGGTCAGAAGTGGGACATCTGGCTTCATACCCAGAAGATCCACGGCTCCCATGTGCTGCTGTGTACCGGCGGCGCGGAGCCGGATGAGCAGAGCCTTCACGAGGCCGCCGTGCTGGCCGCTTACTACTCTCAGGCACGGGACAGCAGTAAGGTGCCGGTGGACTATACGCCGGTGAAGTTTGTGAAGAAGCCTGCCGCCAGCCGTCCCGGCATGGTGGTGTACACCACCTATCAGACCATGTATGTCGATCCTGACGGCGAGCTGGCAAAGAAGCTGAGCGGGAAGTAAAAGGAAGGGAGGCACCGGCCTCCCTTCCTTTTGCTTCAGTTTATTCGCTCTCACTTCCGTCGTCCCGGAAAATCATGGTAATGCCCCACAGGCCCGCCACGCCGACCAATGCATAAATGACGCGGCTGATGACGCCCATCTGGCCGCCAAAGAGAAACGCCACGCAGTCGAAGCCGAAAAAGCCCACGCTGCCCCAGTTTAGCGCGCCGATGACGATCAGTACCAGCGCGATTTTATCAACGATCTTCAAAATGTGACCTCCCTAAAATAGCTTGGCGCGGATAGCTTTCCCCGCCCTTTTCACTTTATGCAAGAATTTTTGTCAGTCTGTCTTAAAAACTTTTGGAAACCATTGCATTATCTGGTACATTTATGGTATCATGGGAATGCTACGGAACAAACTGCACCTTTATCACATTCGAGGAGGAACGACATGGATAAAAAGTTTGAGAAGCTGGGTTTTTTCCCTGCCGACATCCTGCTGCCCAAGGGACAGGATATGACCAAATGGGCCGTGGTGGCCTGCGACCAGTTTACCTCTGAGCCGGAGTACTGGCAGGCGGTGGAGGAGAAGGTGGGCGACGCCCCCTCCACGCTGCGTCTCATCCTGCCCGAG
>CABSAW010000098.1:0-4240 GCA_902475745.1 uncultured Oscillospiraceae bacterium | reverse complement strand
ATGTCCAGCGGGCGGCCGCGTATTACAAGGTCTGTCGCGGCAGCTTCAGCGGCACAACCACATCCTTTGGCGTGAAGCCGAATAGGCAACAATGAATTCTGTTGTCTCCACAGTTGTGCTTGCCTGCGGCTCATACGCAGACATCGCCGCAAGTAGTGCATTACTAAGTCTAGCCTCAGTTCGCCGTCTATTACGAATCACATTTTTAAGTGTATTGATGAGCTAACCACGTGGATTTTTACTGCTCATCAATCCATCTGGCTTAATACACGCAATTCGAAAAGTATCTTGTACAGCTTCTTCAGCAAGTGCCTTGCTTCCCAGTGCACTCATCGCGTAGATACACAGACGGGTGTACATCTCCCGGTATCAGCGTAAGGATGTGTCCTACAAAGAAGTGACCGAGGCCGCCAAGGCGCGGATGACTGCGCTGACCGCGCAGATGCAAAATCAGCATGGTGCCAATCCGGCATTGGAGCAGCGCATGGTGGAGCTGGCGGAGCAGTTGGAACCCGTCAAGGGGAAAAAGCAATATGGCTATCTGAAAAAGCCGCTGAAGCAGCTGGTGGACGAACTGGTAGATGAACTGGCCCGGGACCCGGCGGTGGCGCAGTGCTACGCCGTGTGGAATGAGATCCGGGACGAGCTGGAGAGCTACTACAAAACCACCAGGCGGGAGCATCTGCCACTGTCACAGCAGAAGGAATTCCGCACGATCAAGAATCTGGTCATCCGGGAAGCGGACCGGCTGCGGTCCGGCGAGTTGACCTACGAGGAAAGCTGGTCGGACGGCAGCTACCATGACCCGGGCTATGCCATGTACCGAAAGGCCAAACTGCTGCTGCAAACCGCTGAGAAACAGGAAAACGTACAAACCGCAATCTACAAAATGACCGAGGCCGCCCAGTTGGGCAGTGACCGGGCGCAGTACACTTTAGGGAAAATGTATCTTCTGGGCCAGCAGGTAGAGCAGAATGTGGACCTTGGACGCTCATGGTTACAGCAGTCTGCCGCGCAGGGCAACGCCTGCGCCCAGCAGGTGCTGGCGCACAGCGACACGCCGGAGCAGATCCCCGTCCTGCTCTCCACCCTGCGTCTGTTCCACCACATGAGCCGCATCTTCCGCGACCAGACGCTCCCCAGAGACAGCCACAAGCTCATCCAGATGGACTCCAAGCGCCGTCAGGAGCTGCAGGAAAAACGCCTGGCCGCCGGCCACAGGATCGACGACCATGAAGATCCAGTATGGAGATAAAAAACTTCTGTGCTAATTTGGTTCACCAGATTAGCACAGAAGAAACTTGTTACTTGATCTCGATGATCCCCGCGATGATATCCACGACCTCGGCTACGATATCCGCCGGGGCTTTTTCTTCGTAGCTGGCTCTGCGGCTGGCAGCGTCCAGCATCCGTACCTGATCACATAGAATCACACCGTCTGTCTTGGTACGTGAATCCAAGCGGACGTGCAGCGGATGACCGCGGTCAGTATGGGTGATGGGACAGACCATGGTCAGACTGCTGATCCGGTTGAACAGGTTGTTGCTGACGACCAGTGCGGGACGGCGGCCCTTTTGCTCATGGCCGGATTGCGGGTCGAAGTCCATATAGATGATATCGCCCTGCTCAAAAATCGTTACCATGCTTCCTGTCCCTCCGCCTTGCCCCAGTCCACTTCTTCCTCGGACAACTGCGGGATCTGATCCAAAGGCTTGCCATAGAAGGCAGTCAGCCGTTCCTCCAGCGTCTTATGCCGGGGAGCGGTCACTTTTTTGATGGTGATGCTGTCCTCCTGCTGCACAAGCTCCACACGGTCATTTTCAAAGATACCCAGCGTATCCAACAGCGCCTTGGGAATCCGGATGCCTTGGCTGTTGCCCCATTTCTGAACGGTTGCGTACATGGCGATGCCTCCTTCTATCAACAGTATATACAAAGTATAAACAAAAGTCAATGAAATTATGTGAGGTGTTTGAAATGTCACCCTAGCAGAGGGAAGAATGGAGATGTGTTTGTTATGTTATCCTTTTCTTTCAAACACAATGTCGTGATCTCCTGCCACTGGCAAGAAGTGCTCGCCGGTTCTCAGGATATCCATCGGAATTCCCTCCGGAAAAGCGTCGCACTTGATGCCAGGCTTCTTGTGCACACAGAGATTGCACAGCGGCATATCCTGCCACTCGTCGCGCTCCCGATCAAAACAACAACCCATAATGATGCCTCCTGAAAAAATACCCGTTCAGTATACTTCGATTTGCGCGTAAATGCAAGCTGCTGTTCACGCGCTGCGCCGTTCGACGAACCAGCGGTTATCCTCCAGAAACAGATATGTTTCCTTGTTGCAGATTCTCACCGTGTAGCGGATGCCCGCGCCGCCGGCTTTCAGGCTGGCAGCGCGGCAGACATGCAGCACTTTGTCGATCTCGTAAACCGTTCCGTCCTCCCAGCGGATGGACTGGGGCTGCAAATTGCCTTCAGGATCAAATTTTGCCACAACCTCCACATACACCTTCGGCTCTTGTCCCATACCATATTCCTCCTAGCTCAAGATGGTTTGAAATATCCGACGGGATGGATCACATGATCGTCCTTCGGATTGATGGTTCCCAAGGAAGCGTCCCGCATGGTGATCGCCCGGGCAACAGCGTGATTGCCGAACCGGCGGCGAAGATCATCCACAGCCATCTCCAGTCGCTCCCGTTTTTCGCGTCTGGCGGGGTCTTCAAACAGGTTCAATTGGATTTCTGAGTCAATTGGAACCAGATTCGTGCCACGGATTCCGACGGAGCGCAGGGGCTTTTGAAATTTGTAGTTGTTCCGCAGCAGGCGCATTCCCGCATCATGCAGCTCCGACGCCAGGCAGGTCGGCGTGGACAATTTGCATTGCCGCTCGAAGGAGAACAGGTCGTTGTCCCGAAGGGATATCTGGACTGTTTTGGCCCGGAAGCCATCCTCCCGCATTCTGGCCGCCACACTTTCCGCCAGAACATAAAAGATGATGTTGACGTCCTCCTCGCAGGTCAGGTCCCGCGGTATTGTGGTGGAATTGCCAACGCTCTTGATGACCGCCTCCTCGCCCATGGGCGCAACGGGCGTTGTGTCGTTCCCATTGGCAAACATGTGCAGGACATAGCCCATCTTACCAAACCAGCTGTGCAGCTGCTCCGGGTCAGTCCTGGCCAGGTCCCCGATGGTGCGAATGTAACGGCTTTTCAGCTTTCGTTCCGTGGACCGTCCGACATAGAGCAGATCCTCCACCGGCAGCGGCCAGACCTTCTCCTGATAATCCTCTTTTCCAAAGACGGTCACAGCGTCCGGTTTTTTATAGTCAGATCCCAGTTTGGCGAAAATCTTATTGTAGGACACGCCGATGGACACGGTGATGCCCAGTTCAAATTTGATCCTCTGGCGAATCTCTTCCGCAATATGCACCGCGTCGCCAAACATACCGGAGCCAGATACATCGGCCCAGACCTCATCCAAGCCAAACGGCTCGATCAGGTCGGTATATTCGCTGTATATCTCCCGGGCCATGCGGGAAAAACGCAGATACAGGTCATAGCGCGGCGGCACGATCACAAGCTCGGGGCATTTCTGCTTTGCCTGCCACAGCGCCTCGCCGGTTTTGACGCCGCATTTCTTTGCCAATTCGTTTTTTGCCAGGATAATGCCGTGGCGCGCTTCCACATCGCCGCCCACCGCCACTGGCAGATGTCGGATGGAGGGGCGGTGCAGGCATTCAATACTAGCGTAGCACGAATTCATGTCAATATGCAAGATCGACCGCATTTGAATCCCCTCTCTGTGTCCGATTATACGAGCATATGTTCGATAATGCAAGAAGAAAAAAGTGGCAGACTGCCTTGTGTACATTTTATTGGACAGCTGCTCGTAATTTTTCTGATTTGTGATATCATAGGAGTAATCATTCACGCAAGAGAGGTGTCCAATATGTGCGGCAGATATTTCGCAGATCCGGATGAACAGCAAATGCAGACCCTTTACGCTGCGCTCCAGGGGCAGCCGGAGGTCAAGGCGGGGGAGATCTTCCAGACGAATCTGGCGCCGGTCATTACCAAATACGGAGAACTGCAGGCCATGCGCTGGGGATTTCCGCGGTTTGATGGGAAGGGCACGATTATCAACGCCAGGAGTGAGACCGCGGCAGAGAAATCCATGTTCCGCTATCAGGGGGTCATACCGAAATATCTTGTACGCTATGCGGACGATTGGGTAATCC
>CABSAW010000097.1:0-4430 GCA_902475745.1 uncultured Oscillospiraceae bacterium | reverse complement strand
CATCGCTGCGCTGCGTGGGCGGTATTTTTCTTTTTCACAAATAAAATCTTATGTAGTTGTTCAATCTTCCAAAATTTGTTTTTGGTTGTTGACTGCACAACTGCAAAGTGTTATTCTTGTGCTTGAAAGAAGCAGGTTGTAGTGTCCGCACTGCGCCCGGCTTTCTTCATACTGTACCTTGAATCTTACATAAGCCGTCTGAACGAGATACTGCGCCATGACCTCACACTTTCTGTGGGCGAGCCGGACAACGCCGCTGCAAAACAGGGGCAGGAACTGCGTTCGGTGTGAACGGTGACCATGAGCAGGGGCTTTGCCTTTTCACACGTTTTGCTCTGCAAAATTTTCAACGTGCATTGCGGTTCGACTTCTGAAATTTTCAGTGTTGCACGGAAAGGGCGAAAGCAAGTATCGACCTGTGGCCACAAATTTTCAATGCTTGAAAATGTTCTGTCACATGGTCTGTCACTTGTTGGGGAGTGCCTTCCCCAAACCCTGCTCCAGCGTTGCGCTGGTTTCAGCGCAAAAGCGGCGTGTCGCTTTACATAGCCCTCTCCATCCCGGAGCGGGCATTTATCATTTTCACAGGAGGTCGAATATGGCTGAAATGAAAAGTCCGAACGTACACGCAAAGAAGAACCGCAATGACACGCCGCGAAAACGAAAGACACACATCATCAAAGTCAGGGTGACCGCAGAAGAAAAACTGCGGATCGCATACGCCTGCAAAGAACTCCACCTCACCCAATCCGAACTCGTCCGCCGCGTCCTGTACGGCGTGAACGTCAAGCACACCGTTGTGGTGGCGCAGGGCGGCGAGGATGCACTGGCGGCGCTTGCCGCCTTGTCTGCCCAGTGCAGCAAGGTAGGCAGCAACCTCAACCAGCTTGCACGGCACTTCAACTCCGGCGGCAAAGACACCGAGCAGCTCCGGGCGCAAATTCTGGAGGAACTGTCCGCACTCACGAACTTTCGGCTGAAAGCCGAAGAAACGGTTGGTGAACTGTATGGCAACCATCAAGCATTTAAGCTCGAAGAACTCTAACTACGCCGCCGCCGAAAGCTATCTCACCTTTCAGCACAACGAGTACACCGGTCTGCCCATTCTGGACGAGAAGGGCAGACCCAAGCTGCGGGATTCGTACCTGCTCGACACCCTTGAGTGCGGCGAATCCTCGTTCGCTATGGCCTGCCTGATCGCCAATCGCAAGTACGGCAAGAACGGCGGGCGGGAGGACGTGAAGACCCACCATTATATCATCAGCTTCGACCCGAAGGACGCAGTAGAGAACGGCCTGACCATGGAACGGGCGCAAGCCCTTGGCTTGCAGTTCTGCAAGGACAACTTCCCCGGTCATCCCGCCATCGTCTGCACCCACCCGGACGGTCACAACAGTGCCGGGAACATCCACGTCCACATCGTCATCGGCAGCTTGCGTGTCCGCACCGTGGAACGGCAGCCCTTCATGGACAAGCCGTGCGACTGGGAAGCGGGCAAGAAGCACCGCTGCACTTCTGCCATGCTCCGGCACCTTCGTGTCGCTGTCATGGAGATGTGCGAGCAAGCCGACCTGAACCAGATCAATCTGCTGGAAGCCCAAGGCGACCATGTTTCGGAGCGCGAGTATTGGGCGCAGCGGCGCGGACAACGCCGCCTCGACCATGCCAACGCCAAACTTGCCGCCGAAGGGCAGCAGCCCACCCAGACCGTCTACCAGACCGAGCTGGACAAGCTGCGAAAGCAGATCTACGCTGTGCTGAACAAGACCACCACCTTCGAGGAATTTTCTGCATTGCTCATGCAGGAACACGGCATCGCCGTGAAGGAGAGCCGAGGCCGGTTGAGCTACTGCCCGCCCGGTCGGACAAAGTTCATCACCGCCAAGAAACTGAGCAAGAAGCTGGAAAAGGAGCAGGTGCTGACCGCCCTCTCCCAGAACATCCAGCTTGCCGCCATCATCCAGCCCAGCAGCGAGAAGAAGCCGGATAAGATCAGGAAACTGGTTGACATTCAGGCGAAAGTTGCCGCAGGTAAGGGCATCGGCTATGAGCGTTGGGCGAAAAAGTTCAACCTCAAACGCTGGTCGCAGACCTTGTGTCTCCTGCAGGAGAAAAAGCTGCTCAGCGAAGATGCCCTGCACCAGCGCATTGCCGAACTGCAAACCCAGCACGACGATGCACTGGCGGTGGTCAAAGACATGGATGCCCGCATGGTCTCCCTCAAGGAGCTGCGCGGGCATCTTGTGGTCTATCGGCAGTACAAGCCTCTTGCACAGAAGCTCCAGACTGTGCGGAACCCCGCCAAGTTCAAGGAGCAGCATCGTGCAGAGTTTGCTGTGTATGAGGCCGCTTGCGCCTATTTCAAGGCCAACGGGCTCAGGACACTGCCGGACCTCAAAAAGCTGGATGCCGAATATCAGACCCTTTCCTCGGAGAAAAACGGGTTCTACACCCGCTACAAGAAAGCGCAGATCGAACTGCGTGAACTCCGCACCGCACAACAAAACGTGGAAGCCTTCTTCCGCAAGGAAGAGCGCAGCCACGCCGTACCGCAGCAGGAGGTCAAATGAACAACACTCTGACGGATCGATGTGTGAATAAACCCAACCTCACCCACGCCCCTCACCGGGCTTCGTCCTTTCGCCTGTACCCCACCCATTGGGACGGAGGGTAGCACCTCTGTCTTTTCGGACGTAAAGAACGCCATCTCGACCCGGCAGGCAGCGGAGCTATACGGCTTCGCCGTAAACCGGAACGGCATGATGTGCTGTCCCTTCCACGGGGATAAACACCCCAGCATGAAGGTGGACAGCCGTTTCCACTGTTTCGCCTGTCAGGCGGATGGCGATGTGATCGATTTTGTCGGCAGACTTTTTCAACTTTCTCCCTATAAGGCTGTGGAAAAGTTGAAGAACGATTTCGGCATGGCACTTGCCGACGGCAAGGTGCGGCTTGCTCCCCGCAGACCGCCCACCGTCCGGCAGCAGCTGCTGGACTATTACCGCTGTCTGCAGCGTTGGCGGGTCCGATACGCACCGCAGTCACCCACAGAAGAACTTCACCCCTGCTTTCTTGAAGCGATAAAGAACCTTGACATCGTTGAATATTATCTGGACTGTTCGGTGCTCCCGGACCCGCAGACCGAAAACGAGCTACGGAAGTATTGGGAGGGATTGCATGAGCGACTGGAAAAAGAGGAACGAAGATTGGCGTGATGAGGACGAACTGGAAGAAGAGGAAGAATGCGAATGCCCTTGGGTAGACAGCAAGGGCAAAGTGCGTGAAACCGCTTACTGCCAGTACCTTTTAGAGAAGCACCCCATGATGTGCCTGAAACAGAAGCTGTTCGACCAGAACGGCGAGGTAGACGAGGACGCACTGCTCTACGAAGTCCACAGCGACCTCCGTGACTTTGTGCTCGACAACCTTGCCAAGAAGGAGAAGCAGGTTCTGGACGCACTCCGTATCGAAACCTATACCCCTGAATGGAAACCCCAGCTTGACCGCATCCATCTCCAGAACGGAACCTACTTTCTGGACGAGCGGGGCTTTGTGCCGGAAAAGGAACTCTGCCTGAACCGGCTCCCCGTGGAATACCAGCCCGATGCCCCCGCACCGACCAAGTGGCTGGAATTTTTGGACGGTCTGCTCATCCCGGAGGACATTCTGACCTTGCAGGAATATCTCGGCTATCTTCTGATCCCGTCTACCAAGGCGCAGAAGATGCTGGTCATGACCGGCAAGGGCGGCGAGGGGAAATCCCGCATCGGCTTGCTGCTGAAGAAGCTGTTCGGGGAAGCCTCTCACTCCGAATCCATCCTCCGCATCGAAACGAACCGCTTTGCCAGTGCAAATCTGGAGTACAAGCTGGTCATGGTCGATGACGACCTGAACATGGTGGCTTTGCCCGAAACACGGAACATCAAGTCCATCGTTACCGCTGAAGACCGTTTGTGCATCGAGCGGAAGAACAAGCAGGCTGTCCAAGGCCTGCTGTACGTTCGTTTCATCTGCTTCGGCAATGGCAACCTTGTGGCTGCTCACGATGACAGCGACGGCTTCTGGCGCAGACAGATCCTCATCACGGTGAAAGACCGTGACCCTGCCCGGGTGGATAATCCCTTCCTCATCGAAGAGTTGTCCGAGGAGCGTCCCGGCATCCTGCTGTGGATGCTGGAGGGGTTACACCGTCTGCTGGCGAACCGCTATCAGTTCACCATCAGCGAGCGCTCCATCCAGAACCTCGAAGCAGCCATGGCGGACAGCGACAACCTGACCCAGTTCATGCAGGCAACGGCGTATGTCCGCTTCAAGCCCGACACCGAGGAACGCTCCACCTACCTCTACCGCGCCTACACCAAGTGGTGCGAGGATAATCTGGAATCGCCTGTTCCGCAAAAGAAGTTCAGCCAGTTCCTGCTGAAAAATGC
>CABSAW010000096.1:0-4589 GCA_902475745.1 uncultured Oscillospiraceae bacterium | reverse complement strand
GTGAAAGCTCCATCCGCGAGATCATCCCCTTCCCCATGAACAAGAACGCCCAGGATATCATGATGGGTGCTCCCTCGACGGTGGAGCAGAAGCAGCTGGACGAGCTGCACATCGCCATCGTGGGCGAGGTAGAAAAGGACGACTGATCCACTTGCCAAAACAGGCCGAACGGGCCTGTTTTGGGAGGTCGCGCCTGTTGCGGTTACCCAAATTTTCTGCGCTGCCTTGCGGCTGCCGCTTGAAAATTTGACCGCGGCCACTCGTTCGCCGTGCTGCATCTGCCACCGGCAGCGCACGGCTCTCTCCCCCTCGACGGTGGAGCAGAAGCAGCTGGACGAGCTGCACATCGCCATCGTGGGCGAGGTAGAAAAGGACGACTGATCCACTTGCCAAAACAGGCCGAACGGGCCTGTTTTGGGAGGTCGCGCCTGTTGCGGTTACCCAAATTTTCTGCGCTGCCTTGCGGCTGCCGCTTGAAAATTTGACCGCGGCCACTCGTTCGCCGTGCTGCATCTGCCACCGGCAGCGCACGGCTCTCTCCCCCTCCACCGTGGAGCAAAAGCAGCTGGACGAGCTGCACATCGCCATCGTGGGCGAGGTAGAAAAGGACGACTGATCCACTTGCCAAAACAGGCCGAACGGGCCTGTTTTGGGAGGTCGCGCCTGTTGCGGTTACCCAAATTTTCTGCGCTGCCTTGCGGCTGCCGCTTGAAAATTTGACCGCGGCCACTCGTTCGCCGTGCTGCATCTGCCACCGGCAGCGCACGGCTCTCTCCCCCTCCACCGTGGAGCAAAAGCAGCTGGATGAGCTGCACATTGCCATCGTGGGCGAGGTGGAAAAGGACGACTGATTCACTTGCCAAAACAGGCCGAACGGGCCTGTTTTGGGAGGTCGCGCCTGTTGCGGTTACCCAAATTTTCTGCGCTGCCTTGCGGCTGCCGCTTGAAAATTTGACCGCGGCCACTCGTTCGCCGTGCTGCATCTGCCACCGGCAGCGCACGGCTCTCTCCCCCTCCACCGTGGAGCAAAAGCAGCTGGATGAGCTGCACATTGCCATCGTGGGCGAGGTAGAAAAGGACGAATAACATCCGTTTACCGAAGAAGGAAGTCCTTTGGGACTTCCTTCTTTGCTGTTTTGCCCTCGACACACAAGCGTTTGGACGCAGCCAAAATCTTGCCGCAGGCAGAATTTATTTCTTGTCGCTCAAGCCTAAAATATAATCCGTTGATGTGTGGTAATACTTTGCCAATTCGATCAGCGCCCACACCGGCAGCTCGTGGATTCCTTTTTCATAGCGGCGGTAAACCTCCCGCTTGCAGTGCAGAACCGCAGCGATTTCCTCCTGCGTCTTATCGGCATCGATCCGCAAATCTTCCAGTCTTTGAAAATACATATATTTCACCTCACCGAGATGCTACTATTTTGTTGCATCTCGGTGGTCTGTATGCTACAATATTGTAGCACGTGGAGGTGAAGGTATGGAACTCCATCAAGAAATCATGCAAAAATACAAGGAAGAGTGCTTTTCCCGGTTTCCTGAAATAGACGCTGCGCTGGTACATGACCGCTGCTATCAGGCGCTGCACAAAATCCGTGAGATCCTCGCCGATCCCGCATTGTCGGATTCGGATTGCTTTGCGCGCATCGAAGCCATTGTCTGTGCTCTGGAAGAGCTGGGGGGTCTTTTGCGGTGCGCGCCATGACTTCTGATCCTTACCCCAGCAGCCCCGTGATATCCGCCACGCTCAGCCCCTCCTGCAGCGCCAGCGTCACGGCGTAGCCGATCACCCGGCCCAGCTCCCCCACCTTTTCATCGATATCCCGCGGGGTAAGGAACAGCGCGCCCTCCGGCCCTTCGGCAGCGGTCACGGTAGGCACGCCGACAGCCACCACCGGCACGCCCAGCGTCTCGCGGTTGATGGCGCGGCGATGGTTGCCCACGCCGCTGCCGGGGATCAGCCCCGTATCCCCCAGCTGCACCGTGGCGCACAGCCGCTGCCGGCTGCGGGCGGAAAGGGCGTCGATGACCACCACCGCTCTGGCCCCGGTCACGTCCACCGCGCCGCGCAGCAGCTCCGCCGTCTCCATCCCCGTCTGGGCCAGCACACCGGGGGCCAGCGCCGCCACCGGCGTAAAGCCGCAAAACTGCCGGGGCAGGGCATGAACCATGTGGCGCGTCACCAGCAGGCTCTCCAGCGCCAGCGGCCCCACCGCGTCGGCGGTCATGCGCCGGTTGCCAAGCCCCGCCACCAGCACCGGCCAGTCCTCTCCCCTGCCTGCCAGCAGTCCCGCCAGCTCCGCCGCCACACAGGACGCCGCCCGGGAAAAGAAGCCCTCCTCCCGGCGGAAATAGGGCCGCAGATCCACCGTGATATACCGCCCCACCGGCTTTCCCAGCCGCTGCGCCGCCGCCGCGTCCTCCACCCGGACATGGGTCACGCCGTAGCCGCAGCGGGTAAATTCCGCCACGCTGACGCCCTCCAGCTGCGAAAGCGCCCCCTTTCCGCCCAGCTCCTCCACCGATTCCAGCGCCAGATCCGTTCGCGTTCTGTTCATGTTTGTGGTCGCACTCCTTTCAAAAACACAAAATCTTGTGTCTTGCTCCCGTAATTGACGGGAAAAAAACTTTTTCGTGAAAAAGGCAGACAAATATCAAAAAAAAGCTTGCATTTTCTGGGCGAAGATGCTAAAATACTATCCTGCGTGGGACTGTTGATCCCCGTGAATGTCATAACCGAGGAGGTGTTTGGTTTGCCGAATATCAAGTCTGCTAAGAAGCGTGTTCTGGTGGCAGAGGCGCGCAATGCCCGCAACAAAGCCGAAAAGTCCGCACTGAAGACTGCTATCAAGAAGTTCGAGGCTGCTGCCGTTGACGGCGATCGCACCGAGGCCGAGGGCACTTACAAGGTCGCAGTCAAGGCCATTGACAAGGCTGCTGCCAAGGGTCTGATGCACAAGAACAACGCGGCCCACAAGAAGTCCGCGCTGACCCTGAAGCTCAACAAGATCGGTTAACAAACCACATGTAACAGACGTCCGTCGGGCGTCTGTTTTTGTTTTCCGCTGTTGTTGTAAGGGTGTTTTTCCCTTTCAATTGCCCCAAACAGGGCAACGGCCGCCGAAATAATCCCTACAGACAAACGGATAAAAGGAGGCCCTTATGAAAATCGGAAACAAACCGGGTGTGATGCTGTACTTTGAGCTGGAGCCGCTGCTGCGCTCCATGGCGCCCGAGGATGGCTACGCCCTGATCCTGGCCATTCTGGACTATGCCCGCTGCGGCACGCCGCCCCAGTTCTCCTCCGCTGCGCTGAACTACGCCTGGGCATTCGTCCGCGCCGGTATCGACCGGGACGATGCCCGCTACAGCCATGTGGTGGAGCAGCGGCGCAAGGCGGCAGAAAAGCGCTGGAGCAAGCCCGCCCCTGTCTCAGACGAGGATGCATTTGCAGCGCTTGCATGCAAATAATGCCAACACCAACACCAACATCAACACCAACATCAGCTTCAACACCAACACCATGGCGGCAGTGCCTGCGGCGCTGCCAGCAAAGCCGCAAAAAAAATTTGCCGCGGGAACATTTTACCCGTTTGAAGCGTCTTATAGACAGAAAGGGCGGTGAGCTCCATGAAACGATCCATTTCTCTCATCCTGCTGGCGGCAGCGTGCCTGTTGGCGCTGGCAGCTGTAACGGCGCTCAGCGGCTGCGTGGCAAAGCCTGCCGTCTCCGACCCCACCGGCGGCGTAACAACGCCTGCCTCCCCCACCGGCCAGAGCGCCGTCTATACCAGCGGCAATGTGGATATGGCGCTGACCCTCCCCGAGGGCTGGCAGTGGGAAGCGGTGCAGGATAAGGAGCTGAGCGCCGAGGGCATCCGCTTCCGGAAAACCGACGACAAGGCCGTGTCCTTTGAACTGCTCTGCTGGCGAAACGGCTACGGCATCTGCGGCACCGGCGTTACCTCCACAGAGCTGACCCTCTCCGGCGGCCAGAAGGTGTGGCAGCACACCGAGGAGCGGCAGGGCAGCGTCTGGGTCAACATCGCGTTTGTGGGCGTACCGGGGGACTATGTGTGCATGATCGATGACGACGGCACGATGGACAGCGCCGTGTGGAACGGCTGCCGCGATGAGGTGCTGGCCATTCTGGGCACGGCACAGCTGGGCCGGGGCATCCTGACCGAGCAGCAGGCCATCGACCTGGCCAAGGCGCAGTATAGCGGCGCGTATGATGCGGCGTGGGGCCGATACGACGTAAAGACCGGCTGCTGGGCGGTGATGTTCTCAAAGGGCGCCATGGGCGGCGGCAACGCCGCGGTGCGCTATGTGGACAGCGACGGCGCTGTTTCCGATGCGGAGCGGCAGCTCTGCTGGGAGGGGTCTATGGAGAACGGGGAAAAATAGACCTTGACGGGCAGCGGAAAAGATGCTATCCTTTTACTGTTACAGGCGATGAAGGGCGTGGCTGCCCGGAGCTGCGGGAGGAAATGCCCGCCGGTTGCCCCGTTAGCGGCAGTAAGAGTGTGGAAATATCCAAATTCAGGTGGAACCACGGACTAAAGCTTAGTTCGCCCTGATGTCAGCAA
>CABSAW010000095.1:0-4766 GCA_902475745.1 uncultured Oscillospiraceae bacterium | reverse complement strand
CCCTTGTACCATGACACGTGGATGCTGTTGCGCAAGTACCGGGACGTGGTGTGGAGCCTGGAGCTGTCCGTGCAGCAGGTACGTCGGCAGTTCCAGATCGAGTATGGCAGCAGCATAGAGGAATTTCTGGAATCCCTCTATGTGGCCGGCATCACCTTCGAGGGCTCGGCGATTGAGGATCATGCCCGCTGCATCGAGCGCAGCTACAAGATGCTGAAGCTGCTGGATACCTCCGTGGAGCTGCTGCGGACAAAGCACAAATACGGTGAGAGCTATTACTGGCTCCTGTACTACACCTACCTGTCACCGCAGCAGTTGGCGAACACGCAGGAGATCATCGAAAAGCTGGAGCCGCACATTCGGGACATCAGCTACCGCACCTACTTCCGCAAGCGTCAGATGGCGATTGATGCCTTGAGCTCGGTGCTGTGGGGGTATTCGTCCAAGGAGAGTCTGGCACTGCTGGAGAAATTTGTGCCGGAGACGAGGAGTGAAGTGTAGACAACATGTTTACCAAATGAGTATGCTTATTTTTGTGAGATACAACGATTTTCAAAAAAACCTTGTCATACATTGCCGTATTCGATACGCGCGGATAAGCTGATAGCTAGAAGAAAAGCCATGAGGCATTAGCACTTTACTTTGCAGCATGAAACGTCCGGTAGTGTGGACATTAATACGGTGCAAAAGAGAGCGCGAGTAGTTGGAGCTACCCGCGCAGAAAAGGGTACTCAGAAAAATTCAGTGCATCTGTTCACTATCTCTAGGAGATAGTAAATGCTTGTAAGCACCAATGTGACCTCGGTCAACACTGCGACGATCTGCTTCCTTCTTCGTTCCTTTGCTTTTTTCTCTTTCCTGTGCTTAGCGCATGTAATTGAGCCCTCCTTTCTCGTCTGTTTGATTGGCGATGGTTTTGCAGTGCCCACACCAATCTTCTTAATTGTAGCGGAATACTAGGGCTAGGTCAAGTGGCAAGGTGTAAGAAAAATGGCTGTAGCATCTGTTAAATCGGACAAATTGGTTTCTGAATCAAAATACGGCAAAAGGCGTTTTTGCGAGAAAAACAGTCGCAAAAACGCCTTGTTTTTTTGTTTCGGTGACGTTTTTCTATTATTTCCGCATGGTTTCTTAATAGGAAAAAGCGTGTTGTGCCTTGAAGGAAAGGAACTACCATCAAAAACTTATTCATACTTTGTAAGCCTTTCATTTATTTCGCACACCTTTGCCACAACATTGGCACGGTTTTGCGATTTCGGCGTAAATCCAAGTGTGCTATACTGTGTATGCTCAAAACTATGCCAAGGCGATACGAGTAACACCATCCTACGGGGTGGTGTTATTTTGTTTCCGGGTATTTGGGCAGTCCAAGAGGGGCGGCTTTTAGAGAGTAGCCCCTCCACATCTTTTCTATCACAGGAGGTATCACGAGTGAAAAAACATGACCTGACCAAGACACATCTCCACAGGGCAAGCCCCGGCATGGCACTATATGCGGCCTTCGCGGGCGTGACCATGACCGCCATGCTTTGCCAGCCTGTCTTTGCCGCCACCGTCTGGGAGAAGGCCAATGAGATCATGAAGGATGTCTATAACCAGATTCTTCTTATCTCCACCATTGCCGCCATTGTCACCGCGTCGGTGGCACTGCTGATGATGAACTTCTCCCGCAGCGGCCGCACTGTGGACGAGAGCCGCGCATGGCTCAAGCGTATCATCATCACATGGGCGATCCTTAACGGGTTGGGCTTCATCATGTCCTATGTGACGCCCTTCTTCGCGGATGGCAGATGGAACGGATAACGCCAAGCTGCCCGGCTGAGAAAGGAGAGGTGCTATGGGCATATTAGATGGCATTGTAGAATGGATCGCGGAACAGGTCATGTACGGTCTTGACCTTATCAACACCTCTGTGCTGGGGGCTCTGGGCTGCGACATGACCACCTTCCTGCGCTACTTCCCTGCCGCGGAGACGATGTACAACATCTTCGTGGCACTGGCTATCGGCATGATCCTGCTGAACCTGATCTGGCAGCTATTCAAGAACTACGGCCTTATAGCAGGCGTAGAGGCAGAAGACCCGGTAAAACTGACGATCCGCTCCGTGCTGTTTATCCTGCTGGCCTATTTCGCAGATGAAATCGTGGAGCTGATACTGAAAATCGGCGGGACACCCTACGCGTGGATCATGTCGTCTGAGCTGCCCACACTGAACTTTGCCGACTTCAATTCGGTCATACTTACCATCCTTGGGGTCTGCGCCAACGGCGCGGTGGCTCTAATCGCCCTGATCCTCGTCCTCATATTGGCGTGGAACTATATCAAGCTGCTATTTGAGGCGGCGGAGCGTTATGTGCTCCTGGGCGTTCTGGTATTCACGGCACCGGTGGCTTTTGCTACGGGCGCGGCGCAGAGCACCTCCAACATCTTCAAGGCGTGGTGCCGGATGTTCGGCGGCCAGATATTTCTGCTGCTGATGAACGCATGGTGCCTTCGCCTGTTCATCACCATGGTGGGAACCTTCCTGGCAAACCCCTTATCCCTATAGGAGACGATCATGAATCAAAAAACGAAATACATCACAGGGATCGTGTTGTCCGTACTGGTTATATGTGCGCTCACAATCCCGGCCTTTGCTCTGACGGAATCAGATGTGCAGTCTCAGGTCTCAGCCTCCGGTAAAGAAGGCGTGGCCGGAAACCTGTTCATCTGGTTTCTGTGCGCAGTGGCATTTTTGAAGATCTCACAGAAAATCGACAGCTTCATGCAGGGCCTTGGCATCAATGTGGGCCATACAGGCGGCTCTATGCTGGCAGAAGCGATGCTGGCCGCGCGGAGCATCGCTGCCGCCCGTGGCGTCGCTGGACGCGGTCGAGGCGGTAATGCAGGGCGAGCCGGAAGCACCGGTGGCAATGGCGGTGACAGCAACACCTTCCTGCAAGGTGGTCTGGCCGGTGTTGCCAATCGCAGCTTCTATAACGGCGCATACCGAAACGCCACCGGCACAGGCAGCGGCGGCGTTGGCGGCATGGCGTTCCGTGCCTCTATGACCAAGGGCGGCGATATTGCCAATAACGTTATCAGCCGGATTGCCACCGGCGGCGCGGGATCTGGGGATGTCATGTCCGGCAATATGGCGGCGGACGCTCTCATGTCCTATATGGGCTATACGGCTCTTGGTGAAGGCGCGGCGGATATTCCGACCTTCTCCAATGTGGAGATCGGCGGTGGGCATATCACCGGCACGGAGACCTCTGAGGAAGAACCTGACGGTCGTGCCTTTGCCATGTACAGCACTGAACAGTATATGGAGCCAAAACGGGAATACACCACCGTCACCACCGTGGATGGTGCAAAGTGGTATAGGCAGTACGCACAGGACGTAGTGGAGAAAAAGCCTTATCAGAATCCGGATGGCGGCATTTCCTATCGTGAGAGCCTGATCCGGCGTCTGCCTGACCCGCCTCGCAGAAAGGACAAGACCTGATATGACCCAGCAAGAACGCAGCGGTCTGAACGAAGCCGCTGAGATCAGCGCACACGCTGCCGGCGCTGTGCGCGGCGTCATCAAGACAGGAAAAGCGGTAAGCGGTGCGGCAAAAGGTGCTGCTGCCGCAGGCCCTTACGGCGCGGCGGCAGCGGCACTCTGGACACATCGCAAGGCGGTTGCTGCCATCATTGCCGGGTTGCTGGTGCTTCCCGTCCTGTTCATCATGCTGCTACCCTCCCTGATCTTCGGCGGGTTGACCAAGGCAGGGGTTGAAGGAAGTCCAGACACACCGATCCTCAACGACAACGCCGCCATTGTGGAGAACATCAATCAGATCTCGCAGGCGATCAGCGACTTGCTGGAGGAAGGGCAGGAGGATGTTCGCGCCCGTATTGACACGGATTTTACCGCTTCCGGCGCTGACCAGAAGGAGATCATCAATCCATACGAAAGATCCCCGGCCTACAATGCCAACCGCTTCATTGCCATGTACTGTGCCGCCAAAAATCAGGACTACGCATCTATCTCCCTCAAGGATATGGAGGATGTGATCCGTAAGGCCAAGGATGCCCTCTATACCTTCACGAGCACGGAGGAGTCTCGCACGACTACGGTAACGGAAACGAATACAGATCCCAAAACCGGTAAGGTCACGGTGACGGAAACGGAAGTAACAGAGATATGGAAGATATATACCATCGTCTACAACGGAGAGGCCTATTTTGAGGATAAGATATTCGCTCTGTCGGATGAACAAAAGGGACTGGCGGAAAACTACGCCCAGAACCTGAGCGTATTCCTGGGCGATGGTATGATGCAGGGCTTGCTGCCCGCCGAGTCCACCGGCCTTGTATCTCTGGGCGACATTCGTTTCTCGGATGGCGCGACGCAGGTGGTCTACTATAATCAGTTGGACAAGCGGTACGCGAGCAAGCCCTACGGCACCGACAACATCGGCACCTACGGCTGCGGGCCTACCTGTATGGCAATGGTGGTATCTTCTTTGACCAGCGAGACGGTCGATCCCGTTGAGATGGCACGTTGGGCCTATGAAAACGGTTACTGGTGCAGTAGAAGCGGTTCCTACCATTCGCTGATCCCCGGTGCTGCCAAAGCGTGGGGGCTTCCGGTACAGGGCTGCGGGAAAGCAGAAGGGCAGCGCATTGTGGATGCGCTCTCTCAAGGCAAGCTGGTGGTGGCAATCATGCTGAAAGGTCATTTCACCAGCTCAGGACACTTCATCGTGCTGCGCGGTGTGGAGAACGGAAAGATACTG
>CABSAW010000094.1:0-4769 GCA_902475745.1 uncultured Oscillospiraceae bacterium | reverse complement strand
TGACGAAGTCCAGCAGCTTGCGGAAGGTGGCCTTTTCGATCTTCATGGGGGTGTGGCGGCCGTTAAAGACGATGCAGTGCTCGTTATAGTAGACATAGGGACTATACTGGAGGAACCAGTCCTCTTCGTTGATGGTGACGGGAATGACCCGGTGATTCTGCCGGGCAGGGTGGTTGAGCCGTCCCGCGTAGCCCTCATTCTCCTTGCAGAGCAGACACTTGGGGTAGCCGCTCTGGGGCGCTGCCTTGGCCGCGGCGATAGCCCTGGGATCCTTCTCCGGCTTGGAGAGGTTGATGGTGATATCCAGTTCACCATAGTCCGTGGCGGCCTTCCACTTCACATCCCGGGCAATACGGTAGCGCCGGATATAGTCGGTGTCCTGACTGAATCGGTACAGCCAGTCCGTAGCCTCCTTGGGAGACACCTGATACCGCCGGAAAAATTCCTGTATGACCTGAGAGGGCCGGGGCGTCAAGCGCCCCATCAGCTCTGTATCGAACAGGTCGCGGCTGGTGGTATCGTCTTGGATCAGCCCCCGTGCCGCCGCATCGTCCAGCAGTTCCTTCAATATAGCCTCCAACGGCCGCTCCTGCGCCTCCTGCGGTTCCTCCCATGCGTCCATTCCCATGGCGTGCAGCAGGGCGTTGGCCGCCCATGTGCGGTCGCATTCCTCTATGAGACCCGTGCGGACTGCATAGCCCACCAGATCCTTGATGGCTTGGTCGATCATGCTCCGTTCTCCTTATCCCAGTTTGATGCCGCCTACGGGGCGGATGTTCACCACATGGCAGTGTCCTGCCCCCAGCAGCGCCTCCGTTTCCTTTTTAAAGCGCGCCAGCATATCCAGCGGCACAAAGGCCTGCGCCGTACCGCCAAAGCCACCGCCGTGAACGCGGACGGCACCGCGCCCGGACAGAATGCGCTCACAAAGCGCGATAGTCACCATCAGCTCCTGCGCCGTGGTGCTGCCGGTGGGGATAATATTCTGCAAATACATGGCCGAGGAACGCCCGGACTCCCGCACCAGTGCCAAGAATCCCTCAAAGTCACCTTGTTCCAGCGCCTCTTTTTCCGCCTTGGCGCGGCGGTTCTCGGCATAGACGTGGAAGGCGCGGTTCACGGCGCGGTCGCCCGCCGCCGCTCTGACTTCGGGTAGCCGGGTCAAGAAGTCCTCCTCCGGCACCTCACGCAGCACGTCCTTGCCAAACACACGGCACACCGCGCTCAGCTCGTCGGTAATGGATCTATACTCATCGGTCAACCCCTCATGGCCCGCGCCGGAGTCCAGAATACACAGGGCATAGCCGTAGGAATGAAGGTCGATATCCAGTTGCTCCACTACCGGGCTGGCGGTCTGTGCAAAATCAATAAACACCACGCCGCCTACAGAGGAGGCCAGCTGATCCATCAGGCCGCAGGGCTTCCCAAAGAACACGTTTTCCGCATACTGGCCGATCTGGGCGATCTCAACCGGTGTGCAGTGTCCCTCCCAGAAAAGCTCATTGAGGATCGTTCCCACCAGCACCTCAAAGGCTGCCGATGAGCTGAGGCCGCTTCCCTTTGGGACAGCGGATGTCATATATACATCCAGTCCCCTGCCCCGCAACTCACAGCCCATGGCGCTCATGCGGGAGGCCATCCCCCGAATCAGTGCAGCCGAGGTATTGACCTCTTCCGGCTTCGGTTCCAGCTCATGAAGCGCTACCTCTGTCATGGGATACCCTTGAGACAATACGCGGATAACCCCGCTCTCATTGGGTGCGGCAGCCGCCAAAATCTCCAGATCAACTGCAGCAGCCACCACACAGCCGTGCTGATGGTCCGTGTGGTTTCCTCCGATTTCCGTGCGCCCCGGCGCACTGAACAGCGCCTCCGCCGGACGGTCAAAGGTCCGCCGGAATCCCTCTACGACTTCGGCACAGCGAGCGGCCACACATTCCTTATCCTCCGCCGGATAGATGTGCGCGGCCTTCTCTTCAAATGCCGCCTGATGCAGATATGCTTCCAACTTTGAAGGTATCATCATCTTGTTTCTCCTTGTATTTCCTTTTCCATGGGGATCAGTGCCCCGAATTATGAAGAACCGTTCCTCCGCCTGCCGTTCTTATGCGGAAGGATCATCCAATGTCTCTAGGGTTACGGCCTTATATTGCAGCCATACATAGCGCCCGTCTGTAAGCGCCATCTGCTGCGCAGGATCGGTGCCCGATGACAATGAGAGAATCAAATCCATGATCCCCTCCGCCAATCCGACAGCATCGTTGCGAACCGTTCCTTTCAGCGTGCCGTCCCGCAAAGCCTCCAGCGCCGGAGGCGTGGCGTCCACGCCCACGATAAAGGGCATGGTATCTTTGTCCAGACCAGCCTCTGCGCAGGCGTCGATAGCGCCCAGCGCCATGTCGTCATTGTTGGCAAAGACCACCTCAATGTTCTCTCCAAACTCTCGCAGCCATTGGCTCATCCGGATACCGGCCAGTCCCCGCTGCCAGTTGGCCGCGTCGCTGGCCAGTTTTTCCGTGGGAACACCTGCCTTTGTCAGGGTAGAGATACAATACTCTGTCCGAAGCAGGGCATCCTGATGCCCCGGCTCTCCCTCCAGCATCACATACTGTATTACGCCGTCGCCGTTTCGATCCAGCGTATCCTGCTGGGTCTGCCATGCATCCAGCACCAGCTGACCCTGCAAAATACCGGCGTCTCCCGCAGGCAGCCCCACATAATAGGCGTGCTCCCAGCGGCGCAGATCCTCCTCCACCGGCTCGCGGTTAAAGAAAATCACCGGCACTCCCGCCGCCTGCGCCTTATCGATGATCACGGCTGCCGCCGTGCGGTCCACGATGTTGACGCAGAGCACATCATATCCCCGCTCCAAAAAGCGATCCACCTGCTCGTTCTGGGTGGTTTGGCTCTCTTTTCCATCGGTGATATACAGATTGATCTTCACATTCTGTGCCTGTTCCTCTTCCAGAGCCGCACGCTGTAATTCTCTGGCCACCGTCTCGATAAAGGTGTCCTCCTGCTGGTACAGCGCCACACCGATCCGAAGCGTCGGCACAGATCCCGCATCCCCGCGGCAGGCAGACAGTGTCAGCAGCAGCGACAGCGCGGCAATCAGACAACCAATCCTTCTCATACCGTCTCCTCTCTCATCTCATGTCACAGGGAACAGCAGTTTTTGGTTCTCGCTGTCATACATCGTCTCCTGTCGGACAACCGAAAACGCCACGGCAGGCACATCCGTCCAACTTTCATGCCTTGCCAGTGCCGCCGCAGCTTCCACCGCCAGATACCCGGCGGAGAACACGTTCACTGCGGTGATGGCCGTCACACGTCCTTTTTCCAGCGCAGCGGCAATGCCGGCGGTGGAGCCGCAGCCGTAGAGCAGTGGGAAATGCGCCTCGCTTCGGGCCAGCTCCGCCATATCCTCCAGCGCCGCGGCTTCAAAGGCAATCACTGCGCCCGGCCGCTCGATCTGCAAAATAACCGCGAAAGAAGGGCCATCGGGGGTCCACTGGTAAATGCGCACCTGTCGCCCCTCTCTTTCCAGAACTGCTTTGGCCGCCTCCATCCGCTCGTGTATCCCATTGTCTCCGGGCAGGCTGTCCAGCAGCAGCACCGTGCCGCCCTCGGGTACGCCGTGGAGCGCCGCTGTACCCAGCGCCTCGCCCAGTGCCTGATGATCCATAGCCACGGAGGCCGCGGCCCCCCATGCGGTCATGTCCGTCTCCACGGTGACCAGCGTCATCTTGTCTGCGGCAGCGGATACCGCATCGCCCAGCACATCCCGATCCGCCGGGATCAGTACCACGGCGGGCACATCTCCCGCCGCCTCTCGTTCCAGCAGCTGCACCTGCTCTGAGGCACTGTTGTCCGTAGTGGGCGTCAAAAAGCGCAGCTCCACGTTCAGATCCTCCGCCGCCTGCTCCATGCCCTTTCGCATAGTGGAAAAGGCGCCGTCGGCATCTCGCAGAATAACGGACATCTCCAGCAGTGCCGGCTGATGATGTTTCTCCCCGGGGGCAAAGGCCAACAGCCAAAAGAGACAGCTCAGGCCGATCAGGGGAAGCACCAGCTGCAACAATACCTTTCGAATCACAGCTCTTCCTCCTTTCGATACCGCCGTGCGTCCTCTTCTTCCAGCGCGGGCAGGCAGATACGCACCACCGTGCCGTCATCCGGCTCGCTGAGAATCGTCAAGCCGTAGGGCTTTCCAAAGGTAAGGCGGATGCGCTGGTGGACATTGCGCAAGCCGATGCCCGAGCCCTTCGTCTTGGGAGCGGCCCCGCTGCCGGGCTTCAAAAGCTGCTCCACGACCTCCTCCGGCATACCCGGCCCATTATCGGCCACCTCGATAATAACATCGCTCTGCTCGCGGAAAGCCCGGATATGGATCTCACCATCTCCGTCGGCATACTCCATGCCGTGGTAAATGGCGTTTTCCAGAATAGGCTGGACAATCAGCTTGATGGTATACAGCTTCTCGACGCCCGGCTCCACGGTAATATCGGCGGAAAACTTGTTTTTATAGCGCATCATCTGAATGGTCAGATAGTTGCGGGCATGTTCGATCTCGTCCCCGATGGGGATAATATTGCTGCCCTTGCTGAGGGATATCCGGAAAAACCGGGCCAGCGCCGTCAGCATGACCACCGCCTCCTGCGTCCGGCCGTTCTCCGTCATCCACACCACGCTGTCCAGCGTGTTATACAGGAAATGCGGGTTGATCTGGGATTGCAGCACGTCCAGCTCGCTGCGGCGTTTTTCCTCCT
>CABSAW010000093.1:0-4811 GCA_902475745.1 uncultured Oscillospiraceae bacterium | reverse complement strand
AGAAGTCCGACAAGCTGCTGAAGTTCACGCTGGACGACGGCAGCGGCACCGACCGTATTATCGTCTCCGGCATCCACCACTACTACGAGCCGGAGCAGCTCATCGGCAAGACCGCCGTGGCCATCGTGAACCTGCCGCCCCGCAAGATGATGGGCATCCCCTCCTGCGGCATGCTGCTCTCCGCCGTCCACAAGGAGAAGGGCGAGGAAAAGCTGCACCTGATGCTCATTGACGACAGCGTTCCCGCCGGTGCCAAGCTCTGCTGAACCACCGGCCTTTGCGGATAGGCAGCGCCGCGGCGTCCCATCCGAAACGAATCTGGACAATCACGCTTCTTTGGGGTACAATGACCCCAAAGGAGCGTGATTTGCTATGTTGACCTTATATGTGAAATACACCGCCAAGCCCGGCTGCCGGGAGCGCTACGTCCGGGAGATCGTGACCGAGGGCATCCTGACCGCCATCCGGGATGAGGCGGGCTGTATCCGCTACGATTATTACTTTTCCGCGCAGGAGGAAGATGTGGTGCTGCTCATCGAGCAGTGGGAGAGCGAGGCCCACCAGCGCGTTCACATGCAGCAGCCCCATATGGCCCGCCTGCGGGAGCTGAAGGCCCAGTACATCGACGATACCGAAATGGGAAAGGTTACGCTGCTATGACATTGTTTGACACCCACGCTCACTATGACGACGAGGCCTTTGACGCCGACCGTGACGCGGTGCTGACCGCTTTTGACGGGCTGGTGATCGACCCGGGCTGCACGCTGGAATCCTCCCGGGCGGCGGTAGAGCTGGCGGCCCGGCATCCTCATGTATATGCTGCCGTGGGCATCCACCCGGAGAACTGCGGCGATTATGTGCCGGAGCATCTGGATGCGCTGCGCCGTCTGGCCCGGCAGCCCAAGGTGGTGGCCATCGGCGAGATTGGCCTTGACTACTACTGGGCGGAAAATCCGCCCCGCCAATTCCAGCAGCAGGTGTTCCGCGCCCAGCTGGCGCTGGCGCTGGCGCTGGCGCTGCCGGTGATCATCCACGACCGGGAGGCCCATGGCGACTCGCTGGCCATTGTGAAGGAGTTCCCCGGACTTCGCGGCGTGTTCCACTGCTATTCCGGCAGCGCGGAGATGGCCCGGGAGCTGCTGGATAGGGGCTGGTATCTGGGCTTTGACGGCCCCGTTACCTATAAAAATGCCCGCAAGGCCCTGGAGGTGGCGGAAATGGCGCCTGCGGATCGCATTCTCATCGAAACGGATTCTCCCTACCTGTCTCCCGTCCCCATGCGGGGCAAGCGGAACGACTCGCGCAACGTGGTCTACATTGCCGAGAAGCTGGCTCAGATCAAGGGAATGACCACGGAGGAAATGGCGGAGCTGACCATGGCCAACGGCAAGCGACTGTTCGGGATCCGGTGAAAACGAGAAAACCGTTGTATCTCAGAGGCGGCAGGGTTCTGCCGCCTCTGTACTGTGAAAACCATCAAAGCACCCTCTTGCTGCGGCGCAAGCGGGGCAGAGGAGGCTCTCCCGGAGGAAGTGCCCTGTCGTCAGGGCACGGCTGCCCGCACAAAATCGGGGCTAAAATCAGAGCGCTTCCATGAAAGCCGGAAGAAGGGAACGCCCGGTCTGAACCGCTGAACCAAAAATACCGCACAAAAGACGGAATATCCCTCCTTTTTGCCCTCTTTTCTTCTGCAAAAAAGTGTGCTATAATGCGGGATCATATTGAAACTTTCAGGAGGGATATAACCCCTATGAAGATTGGACATGTGGAGGTGGCATCCCGGTTAGCGCTGGCCCCGATGGCGGGGGTGACGGATATGGCGTTCCGCCAGATTTGCCGTGAGCTGGGTGCAGGCTACTCCTGCACAGAGCTGGTCAGCGCCAAGGCGCTGTGCTATCAGGATAAGAAAAGCCGCACGCTGCTGCGGATGGCGCCCAACGAGCACCCGGCAGCAGCCCAGATTTTCGGCAGCGACGCTGCCTGCATGGCCGAGGCGGCCCAGATCGCCGCAGAGGTTTCCGGCGCGGAGATCATCGACATCAATATGGGCTGTCCTGTGGGGAAGGTGGTCTCTAACGGTGACGGCTCGGCACTGATGAAGGACCCGGAAAAGGCCGGGCGCATTGCCGAGGCGGTGGTAAAGGCCAGCCGCGTGCCGGTGACGGTAAAGATGCGCCGGGGCTGGGACAAGGGCAGCATCAACGCCGTGGAGCTGGCCAAAATATTGGAGCAGGCAGGCGTGGCGGCGCTGGCCGTTCACGGCCGCACCCGCGCCCAGATGTACGGCGGTCAGGCCGACTGGGTCACCATCCGCGAGGTGAAGGAGGCGGTATCCATCCCCGTGATCGCCAACGGCGATGTGTTTTCGGCGGAGGACTGCCTGAAGATCCTGCAATTCACCGGCGCGGACATGGCCATGATCGGCCGGGGCTGCTTTGGCAATCCGTGGCTGTTTCAGCAGTGCGCCGCCGCGCTGGCGGGAGAGCCCGTGCCACCGCTGCCGCCTCTTGCGCAGCGGTGTGATCTGGCGGTGCGGCAGATCCAGCTGGCGCTGGAGGACAAGGGCGAGCGGGTGGCCATTCTGGAGGCGCGGCGGCACTACGCTTGGTATCTCAAGGGCGTGCCCCATGCCAACTACTACAAGGATCAGATCGTGCGGATGAACACCATGGAGGACGTATACCGCGTGACCGCGGGGATCAAGAGGGATTTGCAATGAAAGAACTGGACATGACCGTTGCCCGTGCGCAAAAGGGTGATGCCGCCGCTTTCGAGCAGCTGGTGGTCACTTACCGGGATCAGGTGTTCCGTCTGGCACTGCGCATGTGCGGCAATGAGGCGGACGCCGACGAGGTGGCACAGGACGCCTTTCTTTCCGCGTGGAAAAGTCTGCCCACTTTCCGGGGCGACAGCCGCTTTTCCACATGGCTCTATCAGCTGACCACCCACGCTGCCATCGACCTGCTGCGGCGGCAGAAGCGGCGGCCCGATACGGAGGATCTGGCCGCTGTCAGCGCCGCCGACAGCGCGCCCTCGCCCCAGCAGCAGGCGGAGCGCACCGAAACATGTCAGGCGGTGCGCGCAGCGGTGCTGGCGCTGCCGGACGAGCAGCGGCAGGTGGTGGTGCTGCGCTACATGGAGGAATTAAGCTATGAGGAGATCGCCGCGGCGCTGAAGCTGCCGCCGGGGACGGTGAAATCACGGCTGAACCGGGCCAAGGCCCAGCTGCGCACGATTCTGGCCGCCGATGGGAACCTTTTTGACGTACAGAGCGTCATACATACAGATACGAATGGAAAGGAGGCACGGCCATGAAAGACATGGAATATACAGAGCATGACGTTATTGACCAGATGCTGCACAGCGCCCTTGCGTCTGACGCCGCGCCCTCTGACGACTTTACAGCCCGGCTGATGGAGCAGGTGCGCTGCACGCCTCAGGAGAGGCCCCGCCATATGCGGCCCGCCCTCAAGGCGCTGGCGGCGCTGGCGGCCTGCGCGGTGATCGCGGCGGCCATACCGTTGGCGATGCCGCGGATGGGCAGCGCCTGGCCAAAGGACGCCGCCATGGCCGACACGAATGGCAGCGGTGCGTTCAACACATGCGACGGCGCCACAGCGCAAGAGCAGGATATGCTGCCGACAAGCGGCTCTCCCGCCACCGACAGAATGGAAAAAAGCGGCGATATACCCGAAACCGTCACGCTGACGGGCGCGGATGCCCAAAAGGCACAGTCCGTGCTGGCGGATATGTCGCTTCAGCCTTTTGCCGAGGAGGATTCGGCCACTGTTTATGAGCTGACGGCGGAGGAGGCCGCGGCGCTGGGAGAGCAGGTGGACGCTCTGTACGGCATGGAAGGCCCCTGTACTTTAATTTTGGAGGATATCAAGTGAAAAACCAATCTGTTCGCAAGCTGGCCGCGGCCGGCATGATCGGCGCGGCCTATGCCGTGATGGCCGTCTTCGGCTCCGTATTCGGGCTGACCTTCGGCCCCATTCAGTTCCGCTTTTCCGAGGCGCTGTGCCTGACGCCGTTTCTGTTTCCCGAGGCGGTGGGCGGCCTGTTTGTCGGGTGTCTGATCGCCAATATTTTCAGCCCTTATGGGCTGCTGGACATTATCATCGGCTCGCTGGCCACGCTGATCGCCGCATGGCTTACCTCACGGTGCCGCAGCCGCTATCTGGCCGCCCTGCCGCCGGTGGTGGTGAACATGGTGCTGGTGGGCGGCCTGCTGGCCTTTGAACAGACCGGTTTTACACAGGCATTCATGGCGGCGTTCTGGTATAACGCCTGCTCGCTGGCCGTCAGCGAGGCGGTGGTGTGCTACGTTCTGGGTCTTTTGCTGCTTAAGGCATTGGAAAGAACGAAATTTTTCAAAGATTTACAAAAAAAAGATTGACTTTTCCCGCGGAAATGATATGATAGTTAAGCTCGCGTATTATGGCATCATGTGAGTAAATCCTTGCTCCCATCGATGAATGGGGGCCATCAGTCCAAAAGGAGGTGCAAAGTATGGCTAAGATTTCCGCCAACTATGAGGTCGTTTACATCATCGACCCCGCACAGGGTGAGGAGGCTGTTGCCGCTACCGTGGCAAAGTTCCAGACTCTGGCAGAGCAGAACGCGACCGACGTGGTGGTCGATGAGTGGGGCAAGCGTCGTCTTGCTTACGCGATCGACTACAAGACCGAGGGCTACTATGTGCTCATGAGCTTCACCAGCGGCCCCGAGTTCCCCAAGGAGCTGGATCGTATCCTGGGCATTACCGAGGGTATCATGCGTTCCATGATCGTCTGCAAGGGCGAGTAAGG
>CABSAW010000092.1:0-4901 GCA_902475745.1 uncultured Oscillospiraceae bacterium | reverse complement strand
TGGAGCTGGTGACGCATCTGTTGAAGCTGACGCGGCGCTCCGGCATAGGCGCGGAGGAGGTTTTCGGCGCAGATTTTTCCCTGCCCCCGCAGATGTCCGAGCTTCCCAGCTTAACAGAGCTGGAGGACTGGTGCGCGGAGCGCTGTCTGCGCCTCCACACGCTGATCCGCCGCCGACAGACGGCATCGGCGGGACGGACGGTGGAGACAGCCAAGGAGTACATTCGCCAGCATTACGGGGAGAGCGACCTGTCGGTGGAAAAGCTGTGCGCCTATCTGCATCTGAGCTCGACCTACTTCTCCACGCTGTTCAAGCGGGAGACGGGCATGACCTTTACCGCCTATGTCACGATGGTGCGGATGGAGGCAGCTGCCGAGGCCATCCGCACCACAGAGGAAAAGACGTACCTGATCGCACGGCAGTGCGGCTATGAGGACCCCAACTACTTCAGCTATGTGTTCAAGCGTCACTTCGGCACGACGCCGACGAAATACCGCGGCGCGGGCAGGTGACGGGCGGAGAGAGGAGCCCCAGTGGATAAGAGAGCTTCCTGCTTCAGAGGAAAATGGAAACAACTGTATCACAGCGCCAGTATTCAGCTGATCCTGTCAGTCGCCTTTACCACCGTGGCAGTGACGGGCATGCTGTTTCTGGGGGTCGCTCTGATGCTGCGCTTTTCCTCCTCCTCCAACGCGATGGCAGCGGAGAGCAGTCAGCGTGTGCTGGCGCAGGTGAACCTGAACCTGGACAGCTATCTGCGCAACATGATGCGGGTATCGGATACGGTGTACTACCGCGTTATAAAAAACACGGATCTGCAGCGGGAGGACATGGCGCGGGAGCTGCGGGACGCCCTGGATCTGCTCTATGCAAAGGACCGGGAGGTGCTGGTGTCGCTGGCGGTGTTTGACGGAAGCGGCAGCCTGGTCTCCGCCACCCCTCTGAGCGAGCTGAAAAACAGTGTGACTCCCAGCCGTGAGAGCTGGTTCACCACCGCTATGGAGCGTATTGAAAACCTGCACTTCTCCACACCCCACGTGCAAAATCTGTTTGATGACCCCGATTCGCGGTATCACTGGGTGGTCTCTCTCAGCCGTCATGTGGAACTGTCACGCGGCGGCGTCATGCAAAGCGGCGTGCTGCTGGTGGACATGAGCTTCAGCGGCATCGAGCGGATCTGCAAGGAGGTGTCTCTCTCCAACGGGCAAGGATACCTTTACCTGATCGACGGGAGCGGCGAAATCATTTACCATCCCCGTCAGCAGCTGATCTACGCAGGCTTGCAGGAGGAGAACAATCTGACCGCCGCGGCCTATTCCGACGGGACACACAGGGAGAGGTTCCAGTCCCAGCGGCGGCAGGTGACGGTCAAGACCGTGGGCTACACCGGCTGGAAGCTGGTGGGAGTGGTGCCGGTGGAGACACTGCGGGACAACTACAGCCAGCTTCTGCTGTTCGCCATGTTCGTGGTGATCTTCTCCATTTTCCTGCTGGTATTTGTGAACCTCCGGCTTTCAGAGTGGATCACTGCGCCCATGAAGAAGTTGGAGCTTGCGGTGCGTGAGCTGGAAAAGGGCGCGGAGTCCGTGGATTTCGATGTGGACGGCCCCTATGAGGTGGAGCATCTCAGCCGCTCCGTGCAGTCCATGGTGTCCACCATGCGTCATCTGATGGAGGACATTCTCCGGCAGGAGGAGGAAAAGCGGCGCAGCGAGCTGGACGTGCTGCAATCTCAGATCAATCCCCATTTCCTCTACAATACGCTGGACAGCGTGGTGTGGATGACAGAAAACGGGCGGACGCAGGAGGCGGTGGCCATGCTGACGGCGCTGGCACGATTTTTCCGCATATCCCTCAGCAAGGGCAGCAGCATCATCCCCATCGGGGACGAGCTGGAGCACGCCAGGAACTATTTGGCCATTCAGAAAATGAGGTATAAAAACAAATTCTTCGCAGACATCTCCGTGGAGCAGGGTGTGGAGAGACTGTATACCGTCAAGCTGATCATCCAGCCGATCCTGGAAAACGCCATCTATCACGGCATGGAATACGCGGACGGCGACGGCGAGATCCACATCCGCGCCTTCCGCGAGGGCGAGAACATGGTCATTGAAGTAGAGGACAACGGGCCCGGAATGCCGGAGCAGGTGGTGGAGCAGCTTTTGAATCCCGGCATCTCCATGTCTGCCGCAAGGCCGGGTGGCACGGGCATCGGTCTGCGTAATGTCCACCAGCGGATACAGCTGACCTTCGGCGCAGCCTACGGTCTGACCATCCGCAGCGAGCCGGACAGAGGGACGGTGGTGCGTATCTGCCTGCCTGCACTGGGAGAAAATGAGGTGCGGAAATATCGGAGGGAGGGAGAGGCGTGAGCCGAAAGGTGTTATTCCAGCTGGTGCTCCCCCTGATCGGATTGAGCATACTCTTTTGGCTGCTGGCCTTTGCTCCCGGCGAACGGAAGAATCAGCCCGCTCTGCTGGAGATGTCTGTCATCCTTCGCGACGGAGACGGCGCAGTTTCCACCATGCGAAGGGGCATGGAGCAGGCGGCGGTGGATCTGAATGTGGAGCTGCGCTTCCTGACGCCCACCGCGGACAACAGCGCCGCCGAGCAGGCGCATCTGCTGGAGAGGGAGACGGCGGGAGGCACACAGGCTATCCTGCTGCTTCCGGCGGATCGGAGCGTGCTGGGTGAGGCTGTATCCGCGGCGGCGGGCAGGACGGCACTGGTGACGGTGGAAACGGATATGACCGAATGGGGTGCCGGAGCCGCTGTGACCATGGATCATCAGGCGCTGGGCGAGGCACTGGGCGAGGCGGCGTGCAACGGCGTACCGACCGGCGGCACGGTGCTGCTGCTGGACAGCCTGCCCGGAGACAATGGGATACGGGAGCGGATGCTGGCGGCAAGGGAGACCCTGGAGCGAGCGGGGCGGCAGGTACGGATATATCAGTGGAGCGCTGACACCGCCTCCTTCACGGACATTCTGCGGATCGAAAGACCGGGCGCGGTGGTCGCCTTCGAGGCGGCGGTGCTGGCGGAGGCAGCGGAGATGGCGCGGAGCAACGAGAGCTTTCCCCTGCTATATGGCTGCGGCTCTACACCCGCCATCGCTGCCGCGCTGGAGGAGGGCCGCGTGACAGCCATCGCCGCGCTGAATGTGTTCTCCGCAGGGTATTTGGCGGTGGATGCTGCGGCGGCGCTGGCGCGGCATGAAGACTGGACGGGCGTACCCACCGTGGCTTTTTCCATCGTCCGGCAGGAGAACATGTACGACAACGACAACCAGAAGCTGCTGTTCCCCGTGACATGAGCTTGTAAGGGAGAGGAGACGGTATGAAGAGGATCGTTTGCCTGATCGCCGCGCTGACCCTGCTGCTGGCGCTGCCTGCCTGCCGTGCGGACACAGGCGTGGGCAGAACGCTTCGGGTCGGAGTGGCGCTGTACCAACAGGAGGATACCTTTATTGAAACCGTGACCCGAGAATTGCAGCGGGCTGCGCTGGAAACGGGAGATGGTCAGGGCATAAAGATCAATTTATATATTGCCGACGGCAAAGAAAGTCAGGCCACGCAGAACGAGCAGGTAGATCGCTTTCTGGAGCGGGGCTACGATGTGATCTGCGTCAATGTCGTGGATCGCACGGCGGCGGCCGTTATCATCGACAAGGCACAGGCAGCGGATGTGCCGGTGATCTTCTTTAACCGCGAGCCGGTGGAGGAGGATCTGCGCCGCTGGCAACATGCCTACTATATTGGGCTTCCGGCGGGGGACGCCGGGGTATTGCAGGGTGAGCTGGTGCTGGACGCATGGCAGAGCCGTCGGAACGAGCTGGACCGGAATGGCGACGGCGTGCTGCAATATGTGATGCTTGAGGGAGAACCGGGACACCAGGATGCCCTGCTCCGGACGGAGTACAGCATCTCTACCCTGATAAAGGCCGGCGTCTCCACGGAGAAGCTGGCCAGCGCCGCCACTAACTGGCAGCGCGGGCAGGCCGGCATCCGGATGCGCCAATGGCTGCGGGAATTCGGAGAAGAGATAGAGGCGGTCTTCGCCAACAACGATGACATGGCGCTGGGCGCCATCGACGCCTGCACCGAGGCCGGGCTGGATAAAAGCAGTCTGCCGTTTATCGTGGGCGTGGACGCCACACCGCCGGCAATGGAGGCGCTGCGGGAGGGAACGCTGAAGGGTACTGTTCGCAACGATGCCGTCGGCCTGGCGGAGAGCCTGATAAGCATGGCCGTTTCCCTCTCGTCAGAGGGGGCGCCCCCGCAGGGGATGGAGGTAACGGACGGCAGCTACGTATGGCTGCGGTACGAGGCGGTCACGGCGGAGCAGCCGGAGGGCTGACGCCCCAAAGGGGATAAGCCCCTTCACGAAGAGAACAAGGAGGAGCAGATGACGATACATACAAGGCTGGAGGCATGTCTGGAGCAGCTCTCATTTGAAGAAACCCTCATCCGCCTTTACGGCAGGGAGGGCAAGAATCGGGCGCGCACCCGCTGTCTGGAGGCCGCGGAGGACTTCCGTCAGACCTTTGGCTATTCGGCACAGGCGCTGTTCAGCGCGCCGGGCCGCACGGAGCTGGGCGGCAACCACACCGATCACCAGCGGGGCTGCGTTTTGGCCGCCGCCGTGGATCTGGACATTCTGGCGGCGGCAGCCGTCACCGACAGCGGCGTTATCCGCGTGCTGTCTCAGGGCTATCCCATGACGGAGGTATCCCTTCGGGAGCTGACTCCGCAGGAGGGGGAGAAAAACACCTCGGCGGCGCTGATCCGGGGCGTGGCGTCCCGGATGCAGGAGCTGGGCTGTGCCCTGTGGGGCAGGGGTCTGGACGTGTATATGACCTCCACCGTCCCCAAGGGCAGCGGCCTCAGCTCCTCCGCCGCCTT
>CABSAW010000091.1:0-5149 GCA_902475745.1 uncultured Oscillospiraceae bacterium | reverse complement strand
CGTATGTAGAGGGTATCAACAACCTCTATGAGTTCGACGTGGGCAGTTTGTCCGGCTGGATGTACAACGTCAACGGCTGGTATCCCAACTACGGCTGCTCCCGCTACCAGGTGAAGGACGGCGACGTCGTGGAGTGGCGCTACACCTGTGACCTGGGTCATGACCTTGGCAGTGGTATGGGCGAATAAATAAAGGGGAGAGGCGGCGGTATGCCGCCTCTCCCCTTTTTGCAACTTGGTGTGTCGAAATGTGTCTCAACTTGAGACGCCTTTTTTTACCCCGCTTTTGCGAAAAAAGCCGAATGCAAAAGCCTTTTGTAACTTTACTGCTACTTTTCGGGAAAATTTCGGGTTTTGCCGTTCCTGTCCGTGATAGCTACATCAGAACGAAAGACAGCAGGAGAACGACTATGAAACTCACAGATTTTTACGCCTACACGGAGCAGACCTTTGACTCCTTCTGCAAGCAGGTCATCCGCAACGAGCGTACCGATGCCCTACGGGAGCTGGCGTACCACGCAAAGAACGAGACAGTGTTTTCGGCACTTACACCTGTGGAGATGGCGCGGCTATCCATGGTTGATCGTATCCCCGAAGATACGGTAGAGTTCCACATCCGCGGCTATACCGTGGCGGTAGAGAACGCCGCACTGGGACAGGCTATCGCCGTCCTACCGGTACGTCTGCGGGATGTAGCGCTGCTGTACTACTTTGCGGGCATGAGCGACCCGCAGATCGGTCAGCTGCTTCGCCTCAAGCCGGACACAGTGCAGCACCGCAGAACAGCGTCGTTGGCCAAACTGCGGAAGCTGCTGGGAGGTTCGTATGGACAATAAGATTTCCTACCAAACCATTCTTGCAGCCAAGGCCGGTGATCCTATCGCCATGGAGCAGGTGCTGCGCCACTACGACAGCTACATAACCATGTGCGCTCAGCGTACCATGACCGATGAGTACGGCAACCGCCGTGTGGCCGTGGATATGGAGCTGAAAGGCCGTCTGCAAAGCAAGCTGATGTTGCAGATCATCTACAAGTTTGACCCGACCCGCCTACCCGAAGGTGAGGTAATTGAAACGGATTAGTGTTACTGATCCGTGAGAGGGCACAGTGTGCTGCGCCTTCTCACGGGCTGGCAACAGTCCGGCTATATGCCATTCTAAAACTGAATAGGGCTGTTTGGGTACATTCCCGAAGCAACGAGCCGGTGAGAGGCGCGCCAAGATCGTCCACAGGGACGGGAGCGAGAGACGCCATCGTCACGTGGCGGCACTGTGGCAGTGCCACCGCCATGACTTGCGGAGGGGTAAGATACTTGCGTTGGCTATGCTTCACCGCGTAGAACGCCCCGCCATCAGAATGGAGGGAGGCCATGACCTATGAGACAGTTGCCGCTGTCGCCCATTCCGCCGCTGAAGAATATCAAGGAAATACAAGGGGGGAATTTCAATGAATGACAAGGGCAATTCTGTGTCTCCTGTCTCCCAGCGAATTGTTATTGACGGGTGTACCGTTATCCTCCGCTATGCTGCAAGCGGTGACCCTGCGGCAGCACGCGCTGTGCAAAACAGCCTGTTTAACTTTCAAAGTTCGCCGCAGCCGATTTTTTGCAATAACGGCGAAAGTATGAGATAATAATGGTGTAAGGTGTACCTTGAAAAATAAATAGAGAACAAAAAGTTCAAGACTACACACCATTTTCCGGTGGGGAAATGAGGTGTATGTAACATGGAAAACGTAAAGCGAGTATATTGCCTGTACCGCGTTTCGACCGTGGGACAGGTGGAAAAAGATGACATTCCCATGCAAAAGCAGTTTTGCAGAGAATTTGTAAACTGCCATTCTGGATGGCATATTGAAAATGAGTTCTACGAAAAGGGCATTTCTGGCTACAAGGTATCTGCCAAAGACCGCGATGCCGTGCAGGAGATCCAGCGGGACGCCGTACAGGGCAAATTTGATGTCCTGCTGGTCTATATGTTTGACCGCCTTGGCCGCCGTGACGACGAAACGCCCTTTGTTGTGGAATGGTTTGTCCGCAACGGTATTGAAGTCTGGAGTGCCGTGGAGGGGCAACAACGGTTTGACAACCATGTTGACAAGCTGCTGAACTACATACGTTACTGGCAGGCATCGGGTGAGAGCATAAAAACCTCCGTCCGCGTCAAGACCCGCATGGAACAGCTGACACAAGACGGCCTGTTCACCGGCGGCTCTATCCCATACGGCTATCGTTTGGAAAAGCGTGGCCGTATCAATAAGCGCAACAGAGAGGTCTGCGACCTCACCGTTGACGATGATGCCGCAAAGATCGTTCAGCTGATTTTCTATAAATACGTTCACGAAGGCTACGGCGCACAACGTCTGTGCCGCTATCTGACCGAGCTGGGTATCCGCAAGGCCGATGGAAGGAATTTTCCCAACACCACCATCAATCGTATCATCAAAAATCCCATCTATGTCGGCCAACTCCACAATGGCGATGCTACATCGGAGCGTATACCCGAACTGCAAATCATCGACCAGGATACGTTTGACGCCGCCCAACAGTTGATGGCGGCGCGGGCTACCCATCACGCAGACACGCCGTTGAACATGAAAGGGCAGTCCCTATTGGTGGGCAACATCTTCTGCGGACACTGCGGAAACCGCTTGACGCTGACCACCAGCGGGCGCAAGGCCATTCAAAAGGATGGTACAGTTCGGCGCGAGATACGCTGCCGCTATCAGTGCCACTACAACCTGCGACACCCCGGCGAGTGTGACGGACAATCCGGCTATGGTGTTACAAAGCTGGACGGTATCGTGGAGAAAATCATCCGCCATCAGTTCGCGCAGATCAGGATGGCCTCACAGGATGATGTGATTGCCCAGCAGCACGAAAAGGCCGTGGAACTGGCGCGGGCAAGGTGCAATATGGCTGAAATGCAGTTGAGCGAGAAACGCCGCGAGTTAGAGGATTACCAAAACGAAACCATTAAGGTCATTCGCGGGGAGAGCCGGTTGAATGTTGACCTGCTGAACGAGTTGATCGACAAAGCGCAGGCCGATGTGGAAGCCCTGTCACAGGCAGCAGAAGCGGCACGGCAGGAGCTTGAGCGCCGTACCGCAGACATGGAGACAGAGCAGCAGGAGTACGACAAGCTGAAAACATGGGCAGACCTCTATGACAACTGCAACTTTGCGGCCAAGAAAATGATCGTGTCGCAGTTTATCAAGTCCGTCCGCGTTTACCGCGACTATACGCTGGAGGTCGAGTTCAACGTTTCCTTTGAGCAATTCCAGCAGTTACAGGCCGCGTGCAGCGGTGGCGCAAACGAGAGGACAAATGTCTGCATCGAGGCATAAGAAAAGCAGACCTGCCTAAACAAGTCTGCTTTCATGGTGGACCCAAAGGGATTCGAACCCTCGACCTCTCGGATGCGAACCGAACGCTCTCCCAGCTGAGCTACAAGCCCGTATTCACTTGGTACCCTGCTATTATACACGTTTTCCGGAAAAATGCAAGAGGAATTTCTCCGTCCGCACAGACATTAGCAAGAGAAAATGCAATTATTATATATTCGTATTTTACTTATGCCGAAAGTGTGGTATACTACTGAATGTTGTGCGGCTGCGGCCGCGCAGGAATAAACAAATGACAGGAGTGCTGTTGCTATGAGCAGAACGTTGGGAACCGTCGTCCGCGGCGTGCGTGCGCCTATTTTCCGCGAGGGTGATAATGTGGTGGACATCACCGTGTCCACCGTCCTGAACGCGTTGAAGGACAACGCCATCACCGCCCGTGACGGCGACGTGGTGGCCGTGACCGAATCCGTTGTGGCGCGCTGCCAGGGCAACTACGCCACCTGTGAGCAGATCGCCGCCGATGTGCGCGCCAAGACCGGCGGCAAGACCGTGGGCGTGGCGTTCCCCATCCTCAGCCGCAACCGCTTCTCCCTGCTGCTGCGCGGCATCGCCATGGGCGCGGAGAAGGTCGTGCTGCTGCTGAGCTATCCCTCTGACGAGGTGGGCAACCATCTGGTGAGCCTCGACCAGCTGGACGAGGCGGGCATCGACCCGTGGCACGACGTGCTGTCTCTGGAGCAGTTCCGCGCCGCCTTCGGTCAGGTGGTGCATCCCTTTACCGGCGTGGACTATGTGAACTACTACAAGTCCATTATCGAGGAGGCCGGCGCGCAGGCGGAGATCGTGTTCGCCAACCGCGTCACCGCCATCGTGCCCTACACCGACACGGTGATCACCTGCGACATCCACACCCGCCAGCGCAGCAAGCGGCTGCTGACCGCCGCCGGCGCCAAGGTGGTGCTGGGTCTGGACGACCTGCTGACCGCCCCCGTGGACGGCAGCGGCTGCAACCCCCAGTACGGTCTGCTGGGCAGCAACAAGGCCGACGACGACCGGGTGAAGCTGTTCCCCCGTGACGCCAAGGCGGTGGCCGAGGCCATCGGCAAGGCCATGAGCGAGGCCACCGGCAAGCGCATCGAGGCCATGGTCTACGGCGACGGCGCCTTCAAGGATCCCGCCGGCAAGATCTGGGAGCTGGCCGATCCGGTGGTGGCTCCCGGCTACACCGGCGGTCTGGTGGGAACGCCCAACGAGCTGAAGCTGAAGTATCTGGCGGACAAGGAGTTTGCCGATCTCAGCGGCGAGGCGCTGCAGAAGGCCATCTCCGAGAAGATCCGCGCCAAGGACGCCAAGCAGTCTCTGGTGGGCAATATGGTGTCCGAGGGCACCACGCCCCGGAACCTGACCGACCTGATCGGCTCCCTGTGCGACCTGACCAGCGGCAGCGGCGACAAGGGCACGCCCATCATCTACATTCAGGGCTATTTCGACAACTACACCAACGAATAAGCAACAGCAGTCCCCCGGCTTCCGCCGGGGGACTGCGTGGCAAAAAAGAGCACCCTCACGGGTGCTCTTTTTGCCGTTACAGGAGCCGCTCCCAGCGGGGCGTGCCCCAGCCGGCGGTGTCGAAATAGCGGCGCACCGCGTCGCACATGATCTGGAGCTTGGCGCGGATGTAGGGGGACTGGATCAGCAGCTCCGCCTCGTCATCGTGGGTCATGAAGAACTCCATGATGCGGGCGCGATCCTCCGTGGCCGCCACGCAGCTGTAGGTATCCACGAAGCGGACGTCCTCCGGCGC
>CABSAW010000090.1:0-5336 GCA_902475745.1 uncultured Oscillospiraceae bacterium | reverse complement strand
TAATTGTGTAATCACAGAGCATGGGAGAAATGCTATGCGATCCGGGATTTTTCCGCTATTCCCTTTTCGATCGAGAGTAGCGGGTTATAAAAAAGGGAGGAAAAGCTATGAAAATCACAGGAAAGCGGAACACTTTGATGGGTATCCTGCTGTGCATCGCCATGCTGGTATGCCTGCTGCCTACGGCGGCATTTGCTGACGAAACGCCCGCTGCCGAGCCGCCCGCTGTTACCGGCGAGGCACCCACTGGCGAGACAACCAGTGCGGTGCCTGGTTTTGGCAAGGTAATGCTCAATGGCAAAGTCTACGACACCTTGAAAGAGGCGGTCACTGCCGCTGCGAGCGGCGACACCATCGTACTGGGCGAGGGAAATTATACCCTATACAAAATACCCTCCACAGGAACAACCCAGGGCAAGGATCTGACCTTTGTGGGACAGGGCGCCGACAAGACGGCATGGAACATTGGTGCAGAGGTGCCTGATCCCGCTAACTTCGGAACCGAGTACAACAGCGATTACAGCTTCCAAAATGCGGGGACGGTCACCTTCCAGAATATGACGCTGCGTTCCGGTGAAAAGCATCCTACGGATTATCTGGGATTCTCCCATACAACCGTCACCATAGTGAAGGACTGCGTCATCAACGGCACGACTGCCTACTGGGGGTATGCCTCTGCTACGTTTACCAACACGACGTTCAATTGCCCTCCCGGTGAATACGCTCTGTGGGCGTATTGTTCTGAGACCATGACCTTTAATAGCTGCACTTTCAATTCCAAGGGAAAAACCATCAATGTGTACAACGAAGGTGCAGAGAAAAATATCACGGTCAATTTCGAGAACTGCACTGTGAATAGTACCAGCTCGAACAAGGCCGTTCTGAACATCAATGACACGTACGCGAACAAAAAAGGCGATTATAAGTTTTATCTGAATTTTAAAGGCAATAATGTCATCAGCGACGGCTCTGAAGTACATCGTGATACGACCACTTGCAGCAGATGGTTCGGCTTCAGCAAAGATGCAAACAACACAGGGTGTACTGTCGTTACGATCGATGGAACGACTGTTTTCGCAAAGGGCAAGACGGGAAAGGGCGAGATGGTCGGCCATGAGCTCATCAAGGGCAAGTATACCGACGGCTATGTGGACAACGCCTATACGGTAACCACTGGCGAGTGGGTACTGGCCGCGGATGGAACCTACACCAGAGATGTCGAAAAAGTCTGCAAGTATTGTAACGAGACAGTTAAAAGTACCGAAACAGGCTACAGCGTGACCTATACTGACGGCGCAGAAGGCAAGGTGTTCAAGCCTCAGACCAAGATCGTCCCCAAGGGCGGAGCGGTTCCCGCATTCAACGGTACACCGAAGCGGGATGACTACACCTTCAAGGGCTGGACGCCTACGGCTGTAGATACCGTTACCGAGAATGTGACCTACACGGCTGTTTGGGAGCCCATCAAGCCGGACAAGCCTGCCAGACCCAACAGGCCTGCGGAGCCCCCGGCTGCCAACCGCGGAGACATTACGTCTCCCGAGACCGGCGATTCTGCCGAGATGTCCCTGTGGACGACACTGCTGCTTGTCAGCGCTGCTGCCATCGCCACGGTTGTTATCAGAACCAAGAAGTACTATCGATAATCCATAATCTGCGAAAGCCACCGGCACAGCCGGTGGCTTTCCTTTAGCGCCGAATCCGGCAGTATTTTCACGATGCTTTTCGTCAAAAAAACACTTGCATCCTGATGAAAATGCGGTATACTGGCAGCAGTTACAGCAAGGAATTGCTATGAAAGGAAGGATCGTCTATGAAAAAATGGGTATGTCTGCTGTTGTGCGGATTATTGATCCTGTCTCTGGCGGCCTGCGGTACAGAGAAAACCGATGGCCGGCAGGGCGATGCACAGGAGGCGCGGTCTGTTAATCTGAAAGCAACGGCGGAGGAAGCGCTCAAGTCGCTGGAGGGGACGGATGTGATCCTGTTCCCGGAGGAGAACGCCGAAACCATTGAATCGCTGTATCCCGGCCTGACTACCGTGGCCACAAAGCAGCTGGTGGTCTACCTGCCGCCGGTGGTGGGCAACGCCTGCGAGCTGGTGATGGCTGAGGCGGCCAGCCCAGCCGATGCAGAGCACGTTCGCGCCATCATGCAGGAGCGGGTGGACACAGCGGCCAACGATACCGCCTACCCCGACAATGCCGAGGGTTGGAAGAATAATGCGCTGGTCACGGTAAAAGGTAATTATGTAGTCATGGCTGTGCTGCCTGACGGTGTGGAGATGCCGGCGGCGTTCAAGGCGGAGTTCTGAAAACGGCTCTGCCTGACACCCTGTAGGGTGTGATATACCGCCGTTACCATCGGCGGCGCTACGTAAACAAGAGGGGGACGGATAACATCATCCGTCCCCCTCTTGCCGGCTATGGAAAGCACCGACTTTGCCGGTGTATTGCTTTTTTACCGCGCAGGCGGCTGATGCTGCACCGCATCCACAAACAAAATGGTCAGAGCGATGTAAACGATGCAGGCCAGCGCCAGCAGTGAACAGAAGAGAAGGCAAAGCGTGTATGCGGTTTTATGTCTGTGCAGATATTTGCGGCACAGCACGATACCGGCAGCGGCCAGCATCAGCAGCACTACGGCCAACCAAAGGGGCATACTGTCCACCTCCTTTACACGCCGCTAAATGCGTCGATCATATCCGTAAACCACTTCAGCTCGCGGGCAAAGCGCTCTCGCAGCTGCGCCGGGTTTTCATGCCCCTTACCGATTTCAAAAAAGCCGCGTCCGCTGTGGACGGCAAGATACAGCCTGCCGTCGGGGTTGAGGTTTACGGCGAATTTGCCGAAGGAGGCATCCGCCAGTGCCAGGAATCGCTCCATCCGGCTGGGGGACAGGATGCGAAGGGCGGCGGCCTCGTCACCGCATGTCAGGCGGAAGCGTCTATCAAAGGTCTCGTTGCCCGTTTTGACGGTTCCGGCGCCCGACAGCTTATCCAGTGCGCCTCGCGGCCAGATGGTCAGCCACGTGGGAAATTCCCGGTTCAGCTCACACAGCATCCACTGTCCGGTATAGACCTCGTGCTCATTTTTTTCCCACAGGCCGGTCTCCTCACGCTGAAACTCGTCTACCTCCGTCAAACTTATGGTGCATAATTCCGTGGTCAACCCCTGATAGATGCCCCGGATATACCCGCTGCCGCTGCAATAGGTGTGGCTGGGCAAGGGAATGTTGGTATCCTCTGCGTTCAAAAGGGGAGGGGTGGGGTTCATCTGTATATGATCAAGGACAGCGCCCACGAGACCCGGCGCCATGGCGTCGAAGGTCTGCTGTCCGGCCTGTTCCTTGGATCTGCTCTGCACCGCCTGCCCCAGCGCGAGGACAATGCCGCCCACAACGATCAGCACAAGATTGCCGCCCAGAAGGATTCCGGCCACGGCGATCACCACACCCAGCAGCGAAAGGAGCTTTCCGCCCCATTTGCCGCCCCTGCTCCTGCGAAGCTGCTGCGAAAGCGCCTCATCCGTCATGTTCCTGTTCTGTTCTGCCATATGTCTCTCCTTATTCCGCCGCGCCGGTCAGTCCAGACGCTCGTAGTAATCGTAGTCGCCGGTAACACCCCAGTAGAGGCCGTTTTCACCGGCTGTTGCAATGAGGTAGGAGACGTCGTCAAAGCGCTCGGAATCGGCGGCATAGTGTCCCTGCGCCTCGTCCAGCACACGGAGCATCCCACTGTCGATGGCGGTCAGCGTGTCGTCCGACTGCTCGTATAGGATCCAGTCTCCCGCCACACCGATGCCGATGACGGACTCAGCCGTGTCCTCGCCCTCCAGATACCAGGTGCCGTCAAGACCCTGATGCGCGGTGTCCCCGCCCGCGAAGTCCTCCACCAGAGATTCCTCCGGCTGGAACACAAATGTCTCCGTCTCCGCGTCCCAGAACCACACCATCAGCACCTGCTGTCCGTCCAGCTCGAACAGCATCGCCGCATCACTGCTGCCGTCACCGTTCCGGTCGGCAAAGTCGATGCCCTGAAACGCCTCCCACGGGTCGCCTTGCAGGGTGATGGGATAGCGCACATAGTCGTACAGGGTCTGTACCTCATCGTCGAGATAAAAATCGGCGCTGTCCGCATGGACGCACACCAGCACATCGGTGTCCTCGCCGTCGCGGGTGATGGTGCCGCCGTCCCGGACGATGCCGGTGACACGCCAGTCGCCGCCCACCACATCGCGGGGGTCGTCGTCCTCACCGCCGCAGGCGGCAAGGCTCAGACACAGTGCCAGCGCCGATAGGAGCGCAAATAGCTTTTTCATGCGTTTCCCCCTTTTCTGCGGCGTTATGCCATCTTCTGATAGTAGTCGTATTCGCCGCCCCAGTAGATCACATCGCCGCCGACGAGGGTGAAGTCGTAGACAACATCCTCATACAGGGAGGAGACGGCAAAATACTGTCCGGCGCCGTCCTGATTTACCTCGATGGTGCCGCAGTCCACTATGGTGGGGTCGCCGTCGCCGCCGGGCCGCTCCATCAGCTCCCAGCTTCCGGATGCGTCAAACTCAAGTATGCTGGCGGCGCCTGGCTCGCCGTCCTGATACCATACGCCGGCGAGGTATCCGTAATCGCCGTCACCGACGTTTTCGCCCGGCGTATCGCCGGTTATCTTTGTAAAGGTGCCGAGAGAATCCACGTACAGCGTGCCGACCTCGTTGAACCAGCTGCGGTAGGCCACGCCGTCGTGCTCGTTGTAGAAGTAGTCGTAGTCGTATTCCGGCACGAACTGGATAAAGCCGCTGGCGGTCACCTCTTCGTCGGCATCGTACAGCGCAAAGCGCACCTCGTCACCGGCGTCGCTGGTGGCGGAGATCAGCGTTTCGCCGTCCTCACCCCTCCACGCGCCGCCAAAGACATACAGATTCGACATCTGCTCACTGTCCTTGACCAGCCCCTCAAGGGAGTTCGGAGCGTTGTAAAAATTGTTGTCATTGTCGTCGTGGTTGTCCTCGCCGCCGCAGGCGGCAAGACTCAGGCACAGCATCAGCGCCAGTGCGAGGGACATAAATTTGTGGATGTGTTTCATCATATTCTTCTCCTTTTCAATATGCAGCGTCAATGCTCCTGCTCCGCCATGGACAATATCTCATCGTGGCTCAACTCCACATCGCCGAAGCGGACAAAGATGCCGTTGGTCACGGCGCTGTTCCATACCTGTGCATCTGCCAGCGGGCGAAACCGGATCTTATCAAGATACGGCTTCATATCCAGCAGAAGCCGGCTCCCGGACACAAAATCCACCTGCAAAACATGGTCGGGCAGCGGCGTGACGGCTGTGA
>CABSAW010000089.1:0-5552 GCA_902475745.1 uncultured Oscillospiraceae bacterium | reverse complement strand
CGGGTCTGCGGCGCCCCTACCGTGGGGTGTCCGCCTGCGATCCCCATTGCGGTGTCCGGTGAGCAAATTGGCCCGGAAGCGCTGGAACTGTTCCGGCGGTATGGCGTGGAGCAGGTGGAAGTCCTGCGCTGAAAACGGTTTTGAGAAAAGCAAGACCGGCAAATCTGAACACTGACAAACCGCAGACCCGGCAGTATTTACCGGGTCTGCGGTTTGTTTTCTTGCTGTATGCATCCGGCTTGTGAACTGTGGAGTCTTGCCAACGGCGCGTTTTGGGGATGGCCTTCTGCCGATGAGGGAAAATAAAACGCCCGCTGTTATAGTAGGAATGCGGTCTGGCAACTGCAAGGTGTAAAACGAAGGGAGACCACACAAGAAGGAATACCACAAACAGTTTATCAAAAATCTTCCAGTGTGCCTCTTGGATAAATTACCAGAAAGTCCAAAGACTAAGCGTAGTTTCACGAGGATAAGGAGATTTGAAATATGAAAGCAACAGGAATCGTGCGGCGCATCGATGACCTGGGCCGGGTGGTCATTCCCAAGGAGATCCGCCGCACTATGCGCATCCGCGAGGGCGACCCGTTGGAGATCTATACCAGCCGGGATGGCGAGGTCATCTTCAAAAAGTATTCCCTCATGGGCGGGTTGGATGATTTTGCGGCCCAGCTTTGCGAGACTATGAGCCGTTCCACCGGGGCCATCTGTGCCGTGACAGACCGGGACAGCGTCATTGCCGTGGCCGGCGGCGCCAAGCGGGAGCTGCTGGGCAAGGGCATTACCGCCCAACTGGAGCAGGTTATGGAGAACCGCCGCATCTACCAATATGACGGTCAAGGGCCCCAGATCCCGGTATCCGACAGCAGTGACCGCCTGATGGCCATTGTGGCCGCGCCGATCCTTTCGGAGGGAGATCTGCTGGGACTGGTGCTGTTCATCAGCGACAGCCCCGCTGCTGCCGGGGACGCGGAGTATAAGCTGGCCCAGACCGTCGCTGCCTTTTTGGGCCGGCACATGGAAAACTGAAGAGATCGACAGCGGCAGGCGGCCATGGGGTGATCCATGGCCGCCTGCTATATTGGTTCTTGAAAGCGGGCGATTACAGGGCGGAGCGATTGCATTTTTGCAAAATGCAATCGCTTACATAGGCGGCTTTGTGAATTATCAAATAGAACCGGTGACACAAGGAGCGCTGCATTCAAAGAAAAATATCTGGATTTGTAAATGTTGCACAATACAGAAAGACGTTGTTTTTGATATCTGTAGAAAATGGCGATTTTCTATTGCAATCCAAATTTTGCCATGATATCATATTCACAAATCACAGCACTTGGCGCTTTATTTTTATTGTGCATGAATGTAAGCGCTTTCTTACACTGGAAAGGAGAACCGGTTTTATGGATACCCCAACGATTTATGATGTATCCCGCCTGTCCGGCGTCTCCACCGCCACGGTCTCCCGGACCTTTACGACGCCGGACCGGGTGCGGGAATCCACCCGCCGCCGGGTTTACGCCGCGGCGGAGGCGCTGCACTACCAACCCAGCGCCATTGCCCGGGCCATGGCCCGGCAGCAGACCGACAAGATCGCGTTTCTGATCTGTAAAGAGGGCGCGACCATTCTGGATGAGTTCTACGCCAGCATCTGCGAGGGCGTCATGCGCCGCGCCAACGGCACCAACTACCAGCTTTTGATCTCCACAGCGGAGGAATGGACCCGCACGGCCCAGAGCAAGCAGATCGAGGGTGTCATCCTGGCAGGCAACGCTCAGGCCGATCTGATTTCCGAATTTCAGCGGCAGAACATCCCCGTGGTCCTGGTAAACAACCGGGCGGCGGGCTTCGATCTGCCCTGCATCGTGGCGGATGAAGCCGGCGGCGTGCGTCAGGTAGTCAGCCATCTGATCTCCGCCGGACATCAGCGGATCGCCATGCTGATGGGCCGCTTCTCCCCTTACGTCACCAGTGCCCGTTACAATGCGTTTCTCTCCGTTATGCGGGAAAACGGCCTTTCGGTGGATGAATCCGGCGCGTTGATGTGCGACCGGGATATCCAAAGCGCCACAGAGGCGGCCCTCCGTCTGCTGAGCCGCCCGGATCGGCCCTCCGCCGTATTCGCCTTTAACGATGTGTTGGCCGCCGGCGTCATGAAAGCCGCCCGGCGTCTGGGGCTCCGCCTGCCGGAGGATCTGGCGGTGGTGGGCTTCGACGATTCCTCCGTCTGCCCCATGATGGAGCCGGAGCTCAGCTCCATCCATGTGGATTGCCGCCGGATGGGCGAGCTGTGTATGGAGCACATGGCTGCATTGCTGGACGGTGCGCAGGATATTCCCCGGCTGACGGTGGTGCCGGTGAATCTCAAGATCCGGGCATCCTCCCGCGCCGCGATCTGACAGAAATTTTACACAGGCTTCACCTGGGTTTGATTGTTTCAGCACTATATAAAATGTATACTCTTCGGTGGAAAACGTTTTTCACTCAATAAGGAGGCGTTCTTGTGAAACGGAAAAAGAGAATTGGAACGGTTGGAAAGGCCATTGGCTGTCTGTTTTTTCTGATGGTCTCGCTGTTTCCCATCTACTGGCTGGTGGCAATGGCAATCCGGCCTACGGATGAAATGAGGGGCCATATCGCGTTGATCCCTCAAAGTCTGACAGGCATCCATTTCGCGGAGCTGTTTTCGGCCAAGAACTTCGGCACCGCCATCATCAACAGCTTGCAGACTACGTTCGGTTCTCTGTTTGTCTCGCTGGTTGTCGGTATCTGCGCGGCCTATATCATCGCCCGCCGCCGGTTCCGGTTCGGCCTGAAAAAGCCCATGACATACTGGGTCCTGCTGGTGCGCGTGCTGCCGCCGGTGGCCTTTACCATCCCGCTGTACATCATGTTCAACAAACTCGGCATTCTGAACACCAAGCTGCCGGTGCTGCTGGCCTGTGTGCTGATCAACGTGCCGCTGATCATCTGGTTCCTGATCAGCTTCTTCCAGGATCTGCCGGAGGAAGTGGAGGAAAGTGCCAAGGTGGACGGCGCGACCGAGTGGCAGCTGTTCTGCCGGATCGTGCTGCCGCTGGTGGCCCCCGGCATCGCGGCAGTGGCCATGCTCTCCTTCATGTATGCCTGGAACGAGTACACCTACACCGTCATTTTCACCCGGACCGCCGTCAACAACACCGTTCCTCTGGCGCTGGCCCTGCTGAACACGGAGGATAACCTCACCAACTTTGGCCTGGTGGCCGCAGGCGGCGTGGTTTCCGTCATTCCCATTACCCTGTTTGTGATCTTTGCGCAGAACTACTTGATCTCCGGACTTTCAAGCGGTGCTGTCAAAGAGTAACAAAATAAAATCCAACAATTCAGATTAGGAGGAAAACAAGATGAAAAAAGCGTTGTCCCTGATCCTGGCGCTGGCTATGGCCCTGTCTCTGGCCGCCTGCGGCGGCGGTAAGACCGAGACTCCCTCTGACAGCAATACTCCCGCTGATAATACCTCCGCAGAACCCACCAAGCTGTCCCTGATCCTGCGCGGCGGCACCTATGCCGACGTGATCAAGGAGTGCCTGCCCGCTTTCGAGGCTGAGCACAATGTTGTCTGCGAGGTGCAGGAGCTCTCTGAGGGCGACCTGTACTCCGGCATCGCTCTGGACGCCATCAATGACAAGGGCTCCTATGACCTGTGCATGGTGGACGGCTCCTGGATGGCAGAGTTCACCGAGAACGGCGTTCTGGCCAACCTCACCGAGCTGGGCTACTCTCTGGATGAGGACGTGATCCCCGCTACCACCGCCATCTGCTATGTGGGCGATGACCTGTATCTGGCTCCCTACTACGGCAACGTGACCGTCCTGCTGTACAACAAGGCCAACGTGGAAGCCGCCGGTTACACCGGTGACACCATCCTGTCCCTGGAGGATATGCTGGCGATCTGCGAAAAGGCCAAGGCCGACGGTAAGCTGGGCTTCATCTATCGTGGCGACAGCCAGAACAACCTGGTCGTCGACTTCCTGCCCATCCTGCTGTCCTACGGCGGCTGGGTCATCGACAGCAACAATCAGCCCACCGTCAATACTCCCGAGTTCAAGGATGCTATGAACTTCTATCTGAAGCTCATCGCTACCGGTTCCGCCCAGGTCAAGGATGACCTGATCGCTTCCTGCGATACCGGCGCCGGCACCATGGGTGTGGGCTGGCCCGGCTGGTACACTCCCACTGCTGATACCGCTGCTGATTACTGCGCCATCACCGGTGCTGTCGCCAAGGGCGGCGAGACCCACAACGCCAACGTCTACGGCGTCTGGACCATCGGTATCCCCAGCAACAGCCAGAACAAGGAACTGGCTACCGAGCTGCTGAGCTACCTGATGGACAAGGATGTCCAGAAGTCCACCGTTCCCTCCGGCGGTGTGCCCTGCCGTTACTCCAGCCTGCAGGATGCCGAGATCCTCAAGACCTATCCTCAGTATGAGGTTGTCTGCAAGGCTCTGGAAGGCGGTATGTATCGTCCCGTGATCGCTGAGTGGACTCAGTTCTACACCATTCTGGGCGCTGAGATGGACAACATCGTCAACGGCGTCAAGACGGTCGATCAGGGCCTGGCCGATGCCCAGACTCAGCTGGAAGCTCTGATGAAGTAAGCATTCCGCTTACATCCCCATTTTGCATGTAATGAAACGTGCGGCCGGGCGAAAAGCCCGGCCGCACAACAAAAAAGAATGTTTCCCCCATTCCTTTTAATGATTACGATCCGTAACGCTTCTGAAATGTGAGGCCGCTGTCATGAAAAGAAACGTAAATACCAAACTTCGCTCCGCAGATGCCCAGACCAAACGGTTTGGTTTGGGAATGCTGTCCCCTACCGTTGTGATCCTGCTGATCATGACGGCGTATCCTTTGTTCTTTACGCTGGTTTACAGCTTTACCGACTACAACCTTCTCCGCAGCCTGAAGAAAGGGTCCCATTTTATCGCCCTTCAAAACTATACAAAGCTGCTGAGCGACCCTTATTTCCAGCAATCCATTCTCAACACCGTCAAGTTCACTATTCTTGCTGTGATCTTTGAGATGTTCATCGGTCTTGTGATGGCGCTGTTTGTCAACAGTCTGAAACGGGGCCAGAAAACCATGCGCACCCTGCTGCTCCTGCCGTATCTGCTGCCTACCGTCACTGTGGCTCTGAGCTGGCGCATGATGCTCTCTCCTAACTACGGCATTGTCAACCAGGTTTTGCAGGCTCTGCACCTGCCGGTCTACAACTGGTTTTCCGATATCCACACCGCCTTTGGCATGTTAGTGCTCATCGACGTGTGGCAAAGTGCTCCCTTTGTCTTCCTGCTGCTGTACGCTGCCCTGCAATCCGTGCCGCAGAGCCAGTACGAGGCTGCACGGATCGACGGCGCAAACCGCTTCAAGATCCTCTTTTATGTGACCCTTCCCAACATCAAGAACAGCCTGGCCCTGTGCGCCCTGCTGCGTACCATCGACAGCTTCCGTCTGTTCGACAAGGTGAACCTGCTGACCGGCGGCGGTCCCGCCAACAGCACCTCCACCATCAC
>CABSAW010000088.1:0-5580 GCA_902475745.1 uncultured Oscillospiraceae bacterium | reverse complement strand
ACGGCGAGGTGGTGCGTATGTCCAAGCGTACCGGCAAGGCCATCAGCCTCACCGATCTGCTGGACGAAATTCCTGTGGACGCCTGCCGCTACTTCTTCAACGCCAAGCCGGAGACCCAGATGGAGTTTGATCTGGGTCTGGCCGTCCGTGAGGACAGCGAGAACCCGGTGTACTATGTCCAGTATGCCCATGCCCGTATCTGCACGCTGCTCAAGGCGCTGGCGGCGGAGGGCTATCAGGTGAAGGATGCCGCCGAGGTGGCGCTTGCCGTGCTGTCTCAGCCGGAGGAAAAGGCGCTCATCAAGCAGCTGGCCCAGTACCCGGTGGTGGTGCAGCTGGCCGCCCGGGATTATGACCCCAGCTTTATCAACCGCTATCTCACCGAGCTGGCGGCGGCTTTCCATAAGTTCTACAACGCCTGCCGCATCAAGGGCGAGGCGGAAAATGTGCTGCTGGCCCGTCTGAAGCTGGCGGATACTGCCCGCGCCGTGCTGAAAAACGGCATGACCCTCATTGGCTGCTCTGCGCCCGAAAAAATGTAAAACCGTATACCCCCGGCCGTTTCGCACGCTTGCCGGGGGTATCCTTTTATTTAAGAATCGTGCTTGACAAACATCGATGCTCTGCTATAATTGGGTGTACCAACCGTCTTAATACACTTGGAAAGAAAATTGGAAAAAATAGGGGAACATTTTCTCCTGCCGAATCGTCTATATATAGTAAGGATCGGCTTAAATACAACAAACCAGAAGAACGAGGAGAAATCGGAATGAAAAAGTTTGCTGTGATGGCGTTGGCCGCCGTGATGCTGCTGTCCGTGTTGGCCGGCTGCGGCGCGAATGCAGAGGGAGAAGCATCGGTACAGTCCGTATCCATGATCTGCGGCCTTGGCTCCGCCACGCTGGCGGATCGCTTTGCCGGTATGGTTACGGCTCGCGGCGAAACGACGATCAAAAAGAATGAAAATTCCACCGTGGAGTCTATCAAGGTACAGGTGGATCAAGAGGTCAAAAAGGGCGATGCACTGTTTGTCTATGACACCAGTCAGGCCCGGCTGGATCTGGAAAAGGCACAGCTGGAGCTGCAGCAGATGCAAAACGAGCTGGAGACCAAAAAGCAGGAAAAGGAAGCGCTGGAGCGGGACAAGAACAGTGCCGCCGGGGACGATCAGCTGTCCTACTCGCTGGAGCTGCGCCAGGTCAACGCCGACATTCTGGAAAAGGAATACAACATCGCCCTGAAGGGCAAGGATGTGGAAAAGCTGCAAAAAGCCCTGAAAAACGTCACCGTCACCTCCCCGGTGGATGGCCGTGTCAAGGCCATCAATGAAAATGGCGGCACCGACCAGATGGGCAACGCGCTGCCGTTCATGACCATTGTCGAGACCGGCGGCTTCCGGATCAAGGGCTATGTCAACGAGAATAACGCCGGTGCTCTCAGCGAGGGTACGCCTGTTGTGATCCGCTCCCGCGTCAATGATCAGACGTGGCGGGGCACCATCACCCTCATCGACTGGGAGAATGCCCAGCAGAACAATCAGAACAGATACGACGGCGGCGGTGACGATACTACCTCTTCCAGCAAATACCCCTTCTATGTGGATCTGGACAGCAGCGACGGGCTGCTGCTGGGCCAGCATGTGTACATCGAGCCGGACTACGGACAGGATGAACAGCAGGATGGCAGCACCCTCAAGCTGCCCGCCTACTATATTAACGATGTGGATTCTTCCCCTTGGGTATGGGCGCAGAACGCCAAGGGAAAGCTGGAAAAACGGAGCCTGACGCTGGGCGAATATGACGCGGATATGGATACATACGTTGTCACCGATGGGCTGAGCGCCGAGGACTATATCGCCTTCCCCGATGAGACGCTGAAGGCCGGCATGACCTGCGTTACCTACGATGAATCCACCTTTGATCCCGGTGCGGGCGATATAGGCGGCATGGACGGTATGGATGGTATGGACGGCGCTGATATGGGTGATATGGGTGATATGGGTGATATGAGCGGCATGGATACCGCTGACGGCGGCGCGGCGGACATGGCCCCGGAGGATGGCGCCGCGGCGCTGCCCGGTGCCGACATGCAGGTTGTGGAGGGCTGAGCATGATTCTGGAAATGCGCGATATCTGCAAGGACTATCCCATGGGCAAAACCGTGACCCGTGTGCTGAAGGATGTAAGTCTGGATGTGGCCGAGGGGGATTATCTGGCCATTATGGGCCCCTCCGGCAGCGGAAAGACCACGCTGATGAACCTGATCGGCTGTCTGGACGTGCCCACCTCCGGCAGCTATCTGTTGGGCGGCCGGGAGATTACCAAATGCTCCGGCAAGGAGCTGGCCGAGGTGCGCAACAAGGAGATCGGCTTTGTGTTCCAGTCCTTCCACCTGCTGCCCAAGCTGACGGCGCTGGATAATGTGGCGCTGCCGCTGCTGTACGGCGGCGTGAAGAAGGAGGAGCGGCGCGAGCGTGCCCGCGCCGCGCTGGAAACCGTGGGTCTTTCCGACCGGGTTGACCATCGGCCTGACCAGCTCTCCGGCGGCCAGTGCCAGCGCGTGGCCGTTGCCCGCGCCATTGTGGGAAAGCCCCGGCTGCTGCTGGCCGACGAACCCACCGGCGCGCTGGACAGCGCCAGCGGCGCGCAGGTCATGGAGCTGTTCCGTCAGCTGCATGACGCCGGCTCCACCATCATCATGATCACCCATGACCGGGGCATTGCCCACCATGCCGATACCATCATGACCATCAGGGACGGTGTGCTCAGCGGAGGAGAAAACAATGAATAAACAACTGAAACGTTGGCTGCTGATTGCCGTTGGCGTGGTGGCGCTGTGCGGTGTGGTATGGGGCGGCCTGAAGCTGGCCGGCAATGCACGCCGCGGCAGCGTGAATGTCTATGCCGTGTCGGATTTTGCCATGACCGACTATTGGGGCGATACCTCCCAGACCAGCGGCATGGTGTCCACCGATAAAATGCAGAAATTATTCCTCTCCGACACCCAGAAGATCCGTCAGGTCTATGTGCAGGAGGGACAGAGCGTAAAAAAGGGCGACAAGCTGCTGTCGTATGACACCACCCTGACCGCTCTGGATATCGAGCGGGCGCAGATCGATTATGAGCGCCAGCAGCTCCAGCAGGAAAATGCGAAAAAGGAGCTGGAGCGTCTGGAGCTGGCCTATGACCGGGACGCGCTGGAGAAAAAGATCGAGGAGCTGACCCAAAAGATCGAGGCCAAGATTGCGGAGAACCAGAAGAACATCTTCGATCAGGAGACCCGCCCCATCGAATCCATCGAGAAGATCGAAAAGCCCCAGCCGCTGAAAAATCCCGAGGGCGACGGCACACTGGAAAAGCCTCTCTATTTCAACTGGAATTCCACCGATGAGCTGACAGCGGAGAATCTGGCCCGGCTGCTGCCGGAGGGTAAGACTGTGGCCTATGTGGTGCTGGTTATCCACAAGGACAATACAACACTGGGCGAGATCGTCAACTGCTGCGGCCTGCGTCTGGAATGGGTGGCCCCCACCCAGCCGGAGGAGCCTGCTGCTCCCATCAATCCCACCGAGCCCACGGAGCCTACAGACCCCACCGACCCCACAGATCCCGTTGATCCTACAGAGCCCACCGACCCCGTTGATCCCACCGACCCCACGGAGCCTACAGATCCCACCGATCCTGCCGCTCCCGGCACAGGCGGCGAGGGCACTAAGGCTACGGTTCGTTTCTTTCTGGCCAAGCTGCAAGAGGCGCCCGCCGTGGAGATCAACGGCGTGACCGATGAGGTAAAGGCCATGCAGAAAGATCTGGAGGCGCTCAACGAGCTGCTGGCCAACGCCTATACAAAGGAGGAGCTGAAGCAGATGCGGCGCGAAAAGCTCCAGCAGATTGCCCAGATGGATGTGACCATCAAGCTGGCCAAGATCAATCTGGAAAAAACAAAGAAAGAAGTGGGCAGCGACACGGTGTACAGCGAGCTGGATGGCACGGTTAAAGCTGTCCGCGACCCCGCGGCGGAGGATTTTACCAACGATAAGGCGGTGGTAGAGGTTTCCGGCGGCGGCGGATACTATGTTCAGGGCGCCATCAGCGAGTTGGAGCTGGGCGCGGTCAGCGTCGGTGAAACGGTGCAGGTTACCTCGTGGATGACCGGCACCGTGGCAGAGGGCGAGATCGTGGAGATCAGCGAGTATCCCACTGAAAACGCTAATTCCTGGAGCGACGGAAACAGCAATGTCTCTTACTATCCCTTCAAGGCTTTTGTCTCTGAGGAGGCGAACCTGCAAGAGGGGGATTATGTGGAGATGTCCTACCAGAACAGCGCCGGCGACAGCGGCAATAGCCTGTATATCGAGAGTATGTTTGTCCGCACGGAAAACGGCAAGAGCTATGTGATGGCCCGGAATCAAGACGGCAGACTGGAGCAGCGATGGGTGCAGACCGGACGCAACCTGTGGGGCAGCTATACCCAGATTCGCGGCGGACTGAGCGTCGAGGATTATGTGGCTTTCCCCTATGGCCGCAGCTGCGTGGCCGGTGCAGCCACGCAGGAGGCCACGCCGGATAAGCTCTATAACGGCATGTAAGGAGGTGCGCGGATGCTGGAAAATATCAATCTTGCCTTTCAGGGCGTCTGGAGCCACAAGCTGCGCTCCTTCCTGACGATGCTGGGCATCATCATCGGCATTGCCGCCATCATCACCATCGTGTCCACCATCAAGGGTACCAACGAACAGATCAAGCAGAATCTGATCGGCGCGGGCAACAATGTGGTGAACGTCATGCTGATGCAGGATAATAACCAGATGGATTTCTCCTATTCCCCCGTCCCCTCCGGCGTATCCATGATCACGCCGGAGATGCGTGATGAGATCGACCGTCTGGATAAGGTGAAGGAGTCCGCGCTCTACTATTCCCGCAGCTGGTCTGACGGGATCTATGTGGGCAACAGCTCCTTCAACGGTACCATCTACGGCGGCGACGCGCACTTCCTGTCCGTCATGGACTACGCCGTCAACTATGGCCGCGGCTTTATTGACAGCGACTTTTCCACCTGCCGCAAGGTGGCGCTGCTGGATGCCAATACGGCCCAGAGCCTCTTTCAGGGACGCAATCCCATCGGCGGCACCGTGGAGATTCAGGGCGAGCCGTACACCGTGGTGGGCGTGATCAGTCCGCGCTCCACCTCCGAGCCGGTCATCAACTCCCTTAACGACTACTACATGTATTCAGGCAACACCTCCGGTACCATCGTGATCCCCGCCAACTGCTGGCCCATCTCCTATCGGTATGATGAGCCTGCCACCGTGGCGGTTCGCGCCACGACCACCAACGATATGACCGAGGCGGGCAACAACGTGGCCAAGTACCTGAATGAAAATGTGATCTCCACCGATAAATGCAAGTATCAGGCCAAGGACCTGCTGCAGCAGGCCGCCGACCTGCAAAGCCTGTCGGAGACCACCAACAAGCAGCTCATCTGGATTGCCGCCATCTCTCTGGTGGTGGGCGGCATCGGCGTCATGAACATCATGCTGGTGTCCGTGACCGAGCGTACCCGCGAGATCGGCCTGAAGAT
>CABSAW010000087.1:0-5663 GCA_902475745.1 uncultured Oscillospiraceae bacterium | reverse complement strand
CGGCGGGCAGCTCGGTGTAGTACTTGTTGCAGGCCTCGCGGTGCTGGAAGAAGATATCGCCGTTCTCGTGGCTGCCGCGCATATGGGGATGCTCGGGGTTCAGGGCGTGGCGGCGGAACTCGGCCACAGCGTCCATGTCGCACATATCCTTCAGATCCTCGTAATCCCAAACGGCGATCTTCTGGATCTCATGGCTGGTGCGGAAACCGTCAAAGAAGTTGATGAAGGGAACCTTGCCCTCCAGCGCGGCCAGATGGGCCACCGGGCTCAGGTCCATAACCTCCTGCACGTTGCCCTCGCACAGCATGGCAAAGCCGGTCTGGCGGCAGGCCATCACGTCGGAGTGGTCGCCGAAGATGTTCAGCGCGTGGGTGGACACGGTACGGGCGGAAACATGGAACACGCAGGGCAGCTGCTCGGCTGCGATCTTGTACATGTTGGGGATCATCAGCAGCAGACCCTGAGAGGCGGTGTAGGTGGTGGTCAGAGCGCCTGCGCCCAGAGAGCCGTGGACAGCGCCGGCGGCGCCTGCCTCGGACTGCATCTCCACAACCTTGACCTGCGTGCCGAAGATGTTCTTCAGGCCGTTGGCGCTCCACTGGTCAACAAAGTCGGCCATGGGGGAGGACGGGGTGATGGGGTAGATGGCAGCTACCTCGGAAAACGCATAGCTTACATGCGCCGCGGCGTTGTTACCATCCATGGATTTCATTTTTCTTACCATATGAACCTCCTTCATATCACTCTCCGCCTTATAAAGACGGATATTATAGCGTACATATGATGATAACACAAAAAAAACAGGGTGTAAACCGTCATTTTGTGTTTTTTTCCTGCCGCGAAACTTAAAGTGCAGTTTTGCTGCAAGAATTTGTAATAACTGTTGCCAGCAGTACTTATTTTAGAAAAACCTCTGTTCTTTTCTGATTTTTTATGCTAAAATGCAAAAGAAACATCACAGGGGAGGCGGGGAGATGGTCACAACAGTGCGTTCGCTGGGGCTGGGCGGCGTCAGCGGCTACGAGGTAACGGTAGAATGTATGCTCTCCGGCGGACTGCCTGCTTTTGATATTGTGGGGCTGCCGGACGCGGCGGTAAAGGAGGCCCGGGAGCGGGTGCGCTCCGCGGTAAAAAACTGCGGCGCGCAATTTCCCGTCAGCCGTATTACCGTGAATCTGGCCCCCGCCCGCGTGCGGAAAGAAGGGACGGTGTATGATCTGCCCATTCTGCTGGGGCTGATGGCTGCGGCAGGGGAGATCCGCGCCCTGCCGGAGGATGCTGCCTTTTTGGGTGAGCTGAGTCTGACGGGCATGCTCCGTCCTGTTACCGGCGTGCTGCCCATGGCTATGTTCGCCGCCCGTCAGGGAATCCGGCAGCTGTACGTTCCTACCGCCAACGCCGCCGAGGCCACGCTGGCCGACGGGCTGGAGGTTTACAGCGTGGACAATGTGGCGCAGCTGGCCGCCCATCTGAAAGGGGAGCGGCAGCTATCTCCGGCGCAGCGGTGGGAGCCGTCGGGCCGCCGCCGTCCGCTGCCGGACTTTGCCGACGTAATGGGGCAGGAGAATGTGAAGCGGGCACTGGAAATCGCCGCCGCCGGCGGCCACAACGTGCTGCTCATCGGCTCGCCCGGCGCGGGAAAGTCCATGCTGGCCCGCCGCCTGCCCTCCATCCTCCCGGACATGACCCGTGCCGAGGCGCTGGAGACCACGGAGATCTATTCCGTGGCAGGCATGACCGACCCGGTGTATCCGTTGGTGGATACCCGGCCCTTCCGCAGTCCGCACCATACCGCCTCGCCGGTATCTTTGTCCGGCGGCGGAAGCATTCCCCGGCCCGGAGAAATATCCCTTGCCCACAACGGCATCCTCTTTCTGGACGAGCTGCCGGAGTTTGATAAAACCGCGCTGGAGACCCTGCGCCAGCCGCTGGAGGACGGACAGGTGACCATTACCCGCGCCACCGGCTCGCTGACGCTGCCCAGCCGCTTCATGCTGGTGTGCGCCATGAATCCCTGCCGCTGCGGGTGGTATGGCCATCCTTCCGGGCGGTGCCGCTGCTCGGCGCGGCAGGTGGAGCAGTATATGCGCCGTATTTCCGGCCCGCTGCTGGATCGCATTGATATGCACGTCGAGGTGCCCTCGGTAGAGTATGAGGCCATGCGCCGCAAGGAACAGCCGGAGTCCTCGGCGGCAGTGCGGCAGCGTGTCAACGCCGCCCGCGAGGTGCAGAAGCGCCGCTTTGCCGGTACGTCCGTTACCTGCAATGCCTATATGACCCCCGCCATGATCGGTCAATACTGCCAGTTGGACGCAGCGGGGGAGCGCCTGATGCAGGGCGCCTTTGACCGCCTTGGCCTTACCGGCCGCAGCCATGACCGCATATTGCGCATGGCCCGTACCATCGCCGACCTGTATGGTGCAGAGGATATTCAGTCTCAGCATCTGGCAGAAGCGATACAATACCGAAGCAGCACTCTGCTGAAGTGAGGAGACCGACATGAACATCCCTGCCTTTTTGTCGTACAGCGTGATCATGACCATGACCCCCGGCCCCAACAACCTGGTGTGCCTGTATCTGGGCGCGAAGGGCGGCTTTCGTGCCTTCTGGCAGTTCTGCATCGGCAGCATGGGCGGTCTATGCGCCAAGTGTATTCTGTGCGGCTTTTTAAACCTTCTGCTGGCGGAGAAAATTCCGGCGCTGGTGCCCTATCTCAAGTGGCTGGGCGCGCTGTATATGCTGTATCTGGCTTTTAACATGGTACGCAGCAGCATCAAAAATACCGATGACAAGGCCGGGGACAGCGAGGGAACCGTCCGCGACGGTATTCTGCTGCAAGTGCTGAATATCAAAAGCTGGGTGGCGGCGCTAAGCCTCTTTTCCGTCTACGTCATTCCCTACACCGTTGCGCCCGGCGCCATTTTGCTGTCGTCGCTGGCCTTTGCGGCTATGGGCACCGTTGCCAGTACGCTGTGGTGCGCCTTCGGCACGGCCATCCAATCCCTGTACCGCCGCTTCCGCCTGCCGGTCAGCATTGCGCTGGCGGCCACGCTGGTGCTGTGCGCATGGAGCGCGGTGAAGTAAGCGCATATTTGTTATTTTATCGTATCATTTTGTAGTTAAGGAGAATCCCCATGCACGAAATCATTCTTTGCAAGCTGGGCGAGGTGGTTCTGAAGGGACTGAACCGCCACAGCTTTGAGATGAAGCTGATGAGCAACATCCGCCGCCGTACCCAGCGCTGCGGCAGGTTCAAGATCTATTCCCGCCAGTCCACCATCTATGTGGAGCCGGTGGAGGAAAACTGCGATCTGGACGCGGCTTACGATGCCTGCAAGAAGGTGTTCGGCATCATCGCCGTTGCCCGGGCCGTGCCCTGCGCCAAGGAGAAGGAGGCCATCTTTGCCACCGCCAAGGCGTATCTGGCGCCGGCGCTGCTGGCGGCCAAATCCTTCAAGGTGGAGAGCAAGCGCTCCGATAAATCCTTCCCCATGGGCAGCATCCAGCTGAGCCAGTGGGTGGGCGGCGCGCTCCACGATGCCTTTCCCCATCTGACGGTGGATGTCCATAACCCGGAGCTGACGGTGCATCTGGAGGTGCGGGAGGACGCGGCCTATGTCCACGGCCCGGCGGAGAGCGCCGCCGGCGGCCTTCCCATCGGCATGGGTGGCCATGCCGTCAGCCTTCTGTCCGGCGGCATTGACAGCCCTGTGTCCAGCTATATGATCGCCAAGCGAGGCGTGCAGCTGGAGCTGCTGCACTTTGCCTCCCCCCCCTATACCAGCCAGCAGGCCCGGGAAAAGGTTTTGCAGCTGGCCCAGGAGCTGACGGTCTGGTGCGGCCGGCTCACCGTGCATGTGGTGCCCTTTACCGAGATTCAGGAGGAAATCCGCCGCAAGTGCCCGGAGGATCACTTTACGCTGATCATGCGGCGGTTCATGATGCGCCTGGGCGACGCTCTGGCCCATGAGCTGGCCTGCAAGGCCATCGTGACCGGCGAGAGCTTGGGTCAGGTGGCCAGCCAGACCATTCAGGCGCTGGTGGTCAGCGATGATGTGGCCACGCTGCCGGTGCTGCGCCCGCTGATCGGCATGGACAAGGAGGAGATCGTCCGCATCGCCCGCCACGTGGGCACGTTTGATACCTCCATTCTGCCCTATGAGGACTGCTGTACCGTGTTTACGCCCCGCCATCCCAAGACGAAGCCTGATCTGGAGCAGGTGCGTGAGTATGAGGCGGCGCTGGATATTGACGCGCTGTGTGACAGGGCCTTGGCGAACCGCGAGATGATCCGCCTGTACCCGAAGCAGTAAGGAGCGTGGCTATGACCGAAACCTTGGAGCGGCAGGTGGTTGCGGCGCTGAAAGCGCGCAGCGCCACGCTTGCCGCCGCTGAGAGCTGTACCGGCGGCCTCGTCGCCAAGCGCCTGACGGATGTGCCCGGCGCGTCGGCGGTCTTTCTGGGCGGTGTGGTCAGCTACACCAACCAGATAAAAAATCATGTGCTGGGTGTACCGGCCTCCCTGCTGGAGGCCTACGGCGCCGTGTCCGAGCCTGTGGCCCGCGCCATGGCCATGGGCGTCCGCGTCCTCACCGGCTCCGACCTGGCTCTGTCCGTCACCGGTGTGGCCGGCCCTGACCGGGACGACCGGGGCCACGATGTGGGCACCGTATATATCGCGCTGTCGAAAGAACGGGAAACCGTGGTGCAGCTGCTGCATCTCTCCGGCGATCGGGCCGCCATCCGCGCCGCCGCCGCGGACGGAATGTTTCGCCTGCTGCTGGCTCACATCCGATGATTGCAACGATGCGGCGCAAAGCGGACAAGACATTGCCTGCTTGCTGCCCGCTGAAAGAAAACAATTTTGGCAAAAAGGGCGAAAGCGTTTTGCCTGATAAAAAAAGGAGATAGCATCCCCATGGCAAAGAACAAGGAAACATTGCAGAAAAACTTGCAGAATAACCCGTATATCAACCGTCAGGAGGAGATCCGCAAGGCGAAGGGCAACCCCAATAAGAATAACCACGCGAAAAGGAAAAACAGCAACTACGGCGGCTATACCGCCGGCCTCCCTCTGGCCGATACGCTGCCGGGAAGGGCGGCACAGCAGGAGCGTGTCAAGCTGCCCCTGTGGCTGAATATCACGCTGGCCGTTTTGTTTATCGCGGTGCTGATCGCGCTGACCCTGCGCATGACCATTTTGAAGGACAGCTTGCTGCTGACCTACATTACCTCCCTGCTGCTGGGCGTGGCCTGCCTGATGCTGTTTTATATCCGCCGCTTCAAGCGCACCAAGAAGAGCGCCTTTTACTCCCTGATCACCGTTCTGCTCTGCGCCATGGGCGCGGTCTACGTCTGTATGGGTGTGATCGGCCTGCTGACGATGGCGGGTATTCTCTGAAAAACCGCCTGTTCCGGTAAAAATGCCATTGACAAACGGATAAAAAGTGGTTATATTATCAGATATCTCAAGGAAACACCGAATAACTGCGATGAAGGAGACGCGCCTCGCCTCCCTGCCGCGCAAAGAGAGCCGCCGTTTGGTGAAAGGCGGACGGGCAGACGGTATGAGGTATCACTCCCGAGCATCCGCCTGATGGCTCTTTTGCCCGGTAAGCGCGGACGGCGGCGGGCCGTTATCTTCCCGTACCCACGGTTGGTGG
>CABSAW010000086.1:0-5664 GCA_902475745.1 uncultured Oscillospiraceae bacterium | reverse complement strand
CGCCGGTTCCTCTACGCCATTTTTACGCCATTTCTGCGTGGGGATGCGTAGGGAAATAGAAACTTATATGTTTTGACTTCAACCGAAAATGCCTGTCCTATCAAGCTTTGCCGGCATTTGTGCGTTTGCGGAGACTTACAGAAACAGGTTTGCTTTCGACGATACCTAATTTCATATATGATCCGTCTCCTTTAAGTTTTCCTATGTAACTTTTAATTGTAGCACAAGAGATTCGGTTTCTCAATAGGGAACTTGGGGGAGATTCGGCGCAGCTGATATTACATAGTATTGAAGGAATATACAGTTTTCTTAACAGAAACTTAACCCAAACATGCGGAAAAATGTGGTATGGTATGTAGCATCAATTATAAAACCCTACGGAGGAACCCCATGAAAACCTATCGTGCTGGCATCGATATCGGCTCCACCACGGTCAAGCTGGTGGTGCTGGATGAGCAAGACAATATTCTCTACGGCGATTACCGCCGCCATCAGGCCCATACCCAGCAGACCTTGTCCGTCCTGCTGAGCGAGGCGCGGGAGACGCTGGGCCAGTGCGCCCTGCGCTGCGCCATCACCGGCTCGGGCTCCATCAATCTGGGCCGGGCGCTGGAGATCCCCTTTGTGCAGGAGGTGGTGGCGGTGGCCTCGGCGCTGGAGCACCGCTATCCCCAGACGGATGTGGCCATCGAGCTGGGCGGCGAGGATGCGAAGATCATCTATTTTACCGGCGGCCTGGAGGAGCGGATGAACGGCGTATGCGCCGGCGGTACCGGCTCGTTTATCGACCAGATGGCCGCCCTGCTGCAAACGGACGCAAAGGGCCTTAACGACGCGGCGGCGGACTATCGGGAGCTGTATACCATCGCCGCCCGGTGCGGCGTGTTTGCCAAAACCGACATCCAGCCCCTGATCAACGAGGGGGCTACCCGAGCTGATCTGGCCGCCTCGATCTTTCAGGCGGTGGTGAACCAGACCATTTCCGGCCTTGCCTGCGGCAAGCCCATCCGGGGCTGCGTAGCCTTTCTGGGCGGACCGCTCCACTTCCTGCCGGAGCTGAAAAAGGCGTTTATCCGCACGCTGCGCCTGACGCCGGAGCATATCGTTGACCCGGAGGATTCCCATCTGTTCGCCGCCATGGGCGCGGCGCTGGAGACGGAGCCGGACGCGGCGGCGCGGCCGATGGAAGAGCTGATCGACCGGCTGTCTCAGGGGGTGGCCATGGCCTTTGAGATCAAGCGCCTGCCGCCGCTGTTTGCCGACCGGGAGGAGTTTGACCGTTTCTGCGCCCGCCATGCCCACGCGGTGGTCGCCAAGGCGGATATTGATACATACGAGGGCGACTGCTTTCTGGGCATCGATGCAGGCTCTACCACCACCAAGCTGGCGCTGATCGGTACGCAGGGGCAGCTCTTGTGGTCCTACTACGCCAACAACAGCGGCAGCCCCATCCGCACTGCCATGGCGGCGCTGGCTCAGCTGCGCACGCTGCTGCCGCCTGCCGCCCGCATCGCCCGCTCCTGCTCCACCGGCTACGGTGAGGCGCTGCTGAAGGCGGCCCTCCATCTGGACGAGGGCGAGGTGGAGACTATCGCCCACACCACGGCGGCGTCCTTCTTTGATCCGCAGGTGGATTGCGTGCTGGACATCGGCGGGCAGGACATGAAGTGCATTCGGTTGAAAAACGGCACGGTGGACAGCGTGATGCTCAACGAGGCGTGCTCCTCCGGGTGCGGCTCATTTCTGGAAAACTTCGCCAATTCTCTGGGCTTTACGGCGGCGCAGTTTGCCGATGAGGCGCTGTTTGCTCAGCACCCGGTGGATCTGGGCACCCGATGCACCGTGTTCATGAACTCCAACGTGAAGCAGGCCCAAAAGGAGGGCGCGGCCGTGTCGGATATCTCCGCGGGACTGGCCTATTCCGTGATCAAAAACGCGCTTTTCAAGGTTATCAAGCTGGCTGACGCCCGTGAGCTGGGAGAGCATATCGTGGTGCAGGGAGGTACCTTTTATAATAAGGCCGTTCTGCGTGCCTTCGAGCGTATCGCCGGTGTGGAGGCGGTGTGCCCGGATATCTCCGGGCTGATGGGCGCGTTCGGCGCGGCGCTGATCGCCCGGGACCGCTACTGCGGCCAGCCCACCGCTACGCTGGACTTTGAACAGATCGCCGCGCTGACCTTTTCCACAAAAACCGCACGGTGCGGCGGGTGTGAGAACAACTGCCTGCTGACTGTCAGCACCTTTTCCGATGGCGGGCGCTATATCTCCGGCAACCGCTGCGAGAAGCGGGTGAAGAACGCCGGTGCAGCCCAGCCGGGCGCCAACATGATGGCCTATAAGCGGCAGCGCCTGTTCGATTACCCGGCGCTGGAGGAGGACAAAGCCAGCAAAGGCGTGATCGGTATTCCGCGGGTGCTGAACCTGTATGAAAACTTCCCCTATTGGGCTACCTTCTTCCGCAAGCTGGGCTTTCGGGTGGTGGTGTCTCCCTTCTCCACACGGGCCATCTATGAATTGGGCATGGAGTCTATTCCCTCTGAATCGGAGTGCTATCCTGCCAAGCTGGCGCACGGCCATGTGGAATGGCTGGCGCGGCACGGCGTAACCACGATTTTCCACCCCTGCGTGTTCTATGAATATCAGGAGACGCCTGATGCTCAGAACCACTATAACTGTCCTATGGTGGTGTCCTATCCGGAGAACCTGAAAAACAACGTGGAGGCCATTACCACCGGTCAGGTGCGGTATATCCGCCCCTTTATCGCCTTTACCAGCGAGAAAACGGCGGAAAACCGGTTGGTCAAGCTGTGCCGCGAGGTGTGGAACATTCCTGCCGCCGAGGTGCGCGCCGCCGCGCGGGCGGCATGGGCAGAGCAGCGCCGCGCCAAGGACGATATCCGCGCCGAGGGCCGACGCCGTCTGGCGGAGATGGAGCGGGAAGGCAAGCGGGGCGTGGTGCTGGCGGGAAGACCCTACCACATCGACCCGGAGATTAACCACGGAATCCCGGAACTGATCGCCTCCTACGGCCTGTATGTGTTCACTGAGGACAGCTTGCCGCTGGATACGCCGCCCCAACGGCCTCTGCGGGTGGTGGATCAGTGGGTGTTCCACTCCCGGCTGTACGCTGCGGCGGAGTTTGTAGGCAGACGGGACGATCTGGAGCTGATACAGCTGTTCTCCTTCGGCTGCGGGCTGGATGCGGTTACTACCGATCAGGTGTGCGAGATTCTGGAGAAGTGCAACAAGCTTTATACGGTGCTGAAGATCGATGAGGTGAATAATCTGGGCGCGGCGCGGATTCGTGTCCGCAGCCTGCTGGCCGCCATGAATATGCGGCAAAAGCAGCATATCTGCGCCCACGCGCAGCCCCTGAGCTATCAGCGCGCCACTTTTACCAAGGAGATGTATGACGCAGGCTATACGATCCTGGCGCCGGAGATGTCTCCCATCCATTTTGATGTGATCGAGCCGGTGTTCCGCCGTCACGGCTACCATGTGGAGATATTGAATAACGCCACACGCAGGGCGGTGGACGTGGGCTTGCAGTACGTCAACAACGATGCCTGCTATCCCTCTATCCTTTCGGCGGGCCAATTGATGGAGGCAGTGCTGTCGGGACGGTACGATACCGATAAGCTGGCCCTCATCATGACCCAGACAGGCGGCTGCTGCCGGGCCAGCAACTATGTGGCCTTTATCCGCCGGGCGCTGGATAAGGCGGGGCTGGGCCACATTCCTGTTATTTCCCTGAACCTCAACGGCATGGAAAAGAACGAGGGCTTCCGCATTTCGCCGGCCATGGCGCTGTCCGCCCTGCGGCAGCTGACCTTCGGCGATCTGCTGATGCGCTGCCTGTACCGCACCAGACCCTATGAAGCGGTGGCCGGTTCGGCAAATGCGCTCCATGCAAAATGGCGGGATATTGCCATTGCCTACGCCATGGGGGAAAAGACCGGCTATTCCTACGGCGGCATCTGCCGGGGCATCGTGGCGGATTTTGACGCTCTGCCGCTGAAGGAGGGACTCCGCAAGCCCCGGGTAGGCATCGTAGGAGAGATTCTGGTGAAGTATATGCCCCTTGCCAACAACTATCTGGTGGACCTGCTGGAGCAGGAGGGGGCAGAGGCGGTGGTACCGGATCTGACCGATTTTCTGGTGGAGTGTATCTACCAGCAGCGCTATAAGCACGACTATCTGGGCACGGCGTGGACCTCCAGCCTGCTGGCAAAGGTGGGCGTTGATGGCATTGAGGCTGTCCGCAGACCTGCCGTGGAGGCTTTGCGTGCCAGCCGCCGCTTTGATCCCCCCACGCCCATGGAGCATATCGCTGATCTGGCCAAGCCCTTTTTGTCGCTGGGCAACCAGTATGGTGAGGGATGGTTCCTGTGCGGCGAAATGGCGGAGCTGCTGACGAATGGCGTACCCAACATTGTATGCATCCAGCCCTTCGGATGCCTGCCCAACCATGTGGTGGGCAAGGGTGTGATCAAGGCACTGAAGGCGGCCTATCCCCAGGCCAACATTGCCGCCGTGGACTACGATCCCGGCGCCAGCGAGGTCAACCAGCTCAACCGCATCAAGCTGATGCTGTCTGCCGCCAGAAAGAACCTGTGACGCTGCAAAAGGAGGCGCGGGCCGATTCGGCCCGCGCCCCCTCTTTTTTGTAAATCCCGGCTTGCAATCCGGGACGGAACGTGGTATGATCGGGCCGAAACTGAACAGGGAGGAAACGACAATGGCATATAAGACCTACCTTTTCGATATGGACGGCACACTGCTGGACACCCTTGCCGATCTGGCTGCCGCCGTCAACCATACGCTGGCGCAGTATGGCTATCCCCAGCGCACGGTGGAGCAGGTGCGCAAGGGACTGGGCAACGGCGCGGTAAAGCTGATGGCCGCCATGCTGCCTCGGGGAGAGGAAACGCCCGGCTTCGCGGATATTATGCGGGACTATCGGGCGTGGTATCAGGAGCATTCCTGCGTGGCCACCGCACCCTATCCCGGCATTCCGGAGCTGTTGGCGGCGCTGCGGCAGCGGGGCTGCCGGGTCGGCATCGTGTCCAACAAGCCGGACGCCACCGTGCAGCGTCTGGCCGAGCAGTTTTTCCCCGGCGTGCCGGCATTTGGCGAAAGCCCGGCGTGTCCCCGCAAGCCGGCGCCGGACATGGTATACCGGGCGCTGGAAGAGCTGGGGGCCGGCCGGGAGGACGCCGTCTATGTGGGCGACAGCGAGGTGGACGTGGCCACGGCCCGGAATGCGGGACTGCCGCTGATCGGTGTGAGCTGGGGCTTCCGGGGGCGTCAGGCGCTGGAGGATTGCGGCGCGGCGCAGATTGCCGATACGGCGGCGGAAGTGGCGGAATTTCCCCGTTGACAAGCGGAGAAAAGGAGATTATAATACGGTAATCAAAAGCAATGATGGAGAAGAAGCTGCCAACCAGCGGCCAAAGAGAGGGATGCCCCGGCTGAAAGCATCCCGCCTGACGGCGCGGCCTGTACCACTCCGGAGCTGCCTGCGAGGAGCAGGACGGGGGTTTCCCGTTACAGGAACCGAAAGCGACGGCTTATGCCGTAAGCAGGGTGGAACCGTGGCGTAAAGTTTCTTTACCTCACCCCTGAAACACATCAGGGGTGGGGTTATTTTTATACCTGCCCCCA
>CABSAW010000085.1:0-5680 GCA_902475745.1 uncultured Oscillospiraceae bacterium | reverse complement strand
GCCTGGATACCGGCGCCTCCGCTGGAATCGCTTCCGGCGATGGATAATGCTGTTTTCATTGCTTTGCTCCTTTCTTCTTTCAGCATTATTTTTCTATAGCGGCAGAAAGTGGTGCCCCCGATCTGCCGCTTGAAGGCCCCGGCACAGAGGCCGAGACAAACTTCCGTATAGGGTTTTACAGAATATGCAGCTGCTCTGCCCGGGCGCGCAGGTCAAGGGCGGCCTGCCTGGGGTCGGCCGCCTTCATGATAGCGGAAACCACGCAGATACCGGCAATACCGGTTCCCTGCAGCACGTCGATATTGTCCCTGTTCAGGCCGCCGATGGCGTTGACCGCAATAGGAACCGCCTTGCAAATATCCCGCAGCGTGTCCGTGGAGGTAAGAACGGTTTTCACCTTAGTGGTCGTGGGATAAATCGCCCCTACGCCCAGATAATCCGCCCCTTGCTCATAGGCTTCCAGCGCCTGAGGCACGGTCTTCGCCGTAGCGCCGACGATTTTATCCGGCCCCAGGATTTTCCTGGCAATGGCAATAGGCAGATCGCTTTGCCCCAGATGCACGCCCTCGGCGTCGATGGCCATGGCCACATCCAGCCGGTCGTCAATAAGCAGCGGCACACCGTATGGCAGTGCAAGCGCATGCACCTTTTCCGCCAAAGACATATACTCCCGGGTGGTTCTGTTCTTTTCCCGGATCTGCAGCAGGGTCACGCCCCCCTGCAGGGCTGCCTGGGTTCTGCGCAGGAATTCCTCCTCGCTGAACCCTGTGCTGTCGGTGATAAAATACAGGCTGGTATCAAGCTTCTTCATTTCTGATCTCCTCCCGATCCATATATCGTTCTATCTCCGCCTTTCCCACCGTGGAGAGCTTATCCATCAGATTCACCTGAAAGCTGCCGCTGCCGCGGTCCGTTTCCGCCAGCTGCCCGCAGATGCCCAGCACCACGCAGGCGGTGACGGCGGCGTCCATATCCGGCTGCACCGAGAGATAGGCCGCTGTCAGCGCCCCCAGCATGCAGCCCGTTCCGGTGATCCCGGAGAGCTGTGGGTTGCCGTTTTTCACGTGGACAAGGCGTTTGCCGTCGGTGATAATGTCCACCCTCCCACTGGCAAGGATCACTGTGTGGTACGCTCTTGCCAGCTCCATGGCCGTGCGATCCAGGGTCTGTACGTCCAGCGCCGCGTCCGCGTCTACCCCGGAGGAGCGGTAGTTCTCCCGGTACAGGGCATGGATTTCGGAGTAATTGCCCTTAATGACGGCAGGTGTCGCCTCTTGCAGCAGCTTGCGGATATACCCCCGGCGCAGCCTTGAGCAGGCAACGCCCACCGCATCCAGAAGAACGGGGATGTGCCTGTTCTGGGCCGTCCGGGCGGACAGGCGCATAGATTCCATACGCGCATCCGTTATGTTTCCCAGATTCAGCATCAGGGCCCGGGCGGTGGCGGTGATCTCCTCCACCTCGGCCGGATGCTCCGCCATAATAGGGCGGGCGCCCACGGCAAGGACGGCGTTGGCGCACTGGTTGATGGAGATGGGGTTCGTAATGCAATGGATCAGGGGGCTGTATTCCCTGACTCTTTGGCAAATATCAGCAATGGGCTGCATCCTTTGTTTTCACCTTCTTGATGACATAGTAAATGATTGCCGCGGCAACGCAAACGCCCGGCGCTGCATAGGCCAGAATGTTCCAGATAGAGCCGGTGAGCTTGAAGATGTTCGAGGCGATCTTGATGACCACGAACAGGATCGCGCCGAAGGCGGCGATGGTCAGCGAGTCGGAGAGTACCGTGCTCTTGTCGGTGTAGCTTGTGGAGTTCAGCTTCAGCTGGAGCTTGGTGAGCATCCCGTTGGATGCGATCTTACGCAGAAATACATAGGCGATGCTGCCGCCGATGAGGGTGCCGCAGATAAAGGAGGGCACGTAGAACATCCAGCTCAGCCCGTCTCTGCCCCACAGGTAGGTCATCACCGGGTAGGATACAATGGCGCCGATGATGCCGGTGCCGATGACTTCGCCCACAACGGCGCAGATGATCTTACCCTTGGATATACGGTAAAACACGCCGGACAGGAATGCCCCGAACACGGCGCCCGTCAGGGCCAGGGGTGGGATCCCCATGGCCGCCATGCGGATAATGCCGATAAGGGTGGCGCAGAGCAGGGAATACCACGGCCCCATAAACACGGAGCAGACGATATTGATGAAATGTGCCATGGGGCACATTCCCTCCACCCGGAGGATGGGCGAGATGACAACACCCAGAGCAACGAGCATGGACAGTACGGTCAGCTTCAGAATACCATTTGAGTTTTTCACTTGTAGTGCCTCTTTTCATATTTTTATACGAAGCGATCGCTTCGTTCGGTCGAGAATCCATTTTCTCCTCTCACCCCGAAACACGGGTTCCCTTCGCAAAAATACAAGATACAAGGCGCTCCCCTTCTATCCGCCCGAAACCACTCGGGATAGGTCTCGTCACATCCTTTCTCAAAATATAAAACGGAAGCTGCCCGGTTTGGGTAACTTCCGCGAAAGAATATACAGGTATCCCTACGTTGGCATTATCCAAATCAGGTTATCGGTCGAAGGTTTTGCCTTCCTCTCAGCCTGTAACACAAGCTCCCGTCTAAAATGCGGTGTTATTATACACCTGCCGTCAGCCAATTGCAAGTGCTATTCGGCAAAATATTTGCATTCCATTGTTGTTAAGACTGTCCTGCATCGTGGTGCGAGCTTTTTTGCCCCGATCATTGACGAGGGAGGGAAATCATAGTACAATACAGAAAAATCAACGTAGGGGGAGAAAAATGACACTGAATGAAATGAAGATCGGCAGCACAGCCGTGATACGCCAGGTGGGCGGGGAGGGACCCCTGCGGTGCCGCCTCTTGGATATGGGACTTATACCGGGTACCAAGGTCACATTGCAGAAAGTGGCTCCTATGGGCGACCCCATTGAGATCCACGTGCGGGGCTATGAGCTGACGCTGCGTGTGGAGGACGGGAAAAAAATCGAGGTGGAGGAGGTCAGGGTATGATCTTCGCGTTGGCAGGCAACCAGAATTGCGGTAAAACCACTCTCTTTAATGCGCTCACCGGCTCCAACCAGCATGTGGGCAATTTCCCCGGTGTAACGGTAGATCAGAAGGTGGGGGAGATCAAGGACGGCAAGAGCGGCTCGGTGGTGGATCTGCCGGGCATCTATTCTCTGCGTCCCTATACCCAGGAGGAGATCGTGACCCGGGACTTTATTCTCAAGGAAAAGCCCGATGGGATCATCAACATCGTGGATGCCACCAATATTGAGCGCAATCTCTATCTGACACTGCAGCTGCTGGAGCTGCGTGTGCCCATGGTGCTGGCGCTGAACATGATGGACGAGGTGCGCGCCAACGGCGGGACCATTGATGTGCAGGAGCTGAGCCGCTGTCTGGGCATCCCGGTGGTGCCCATCAGCGCCGTAAAGAGCGAGGGCGTATCGGAGCTGCTGGACCAGGCGGTGCATACCGCCCGCACCAAAACCTTGCCCAAGGTCTATGACTTCTGCTCGGAGGAATCCGCAGTGCACCGCTGCATCCACGCGGTGGTGCATTTGATCCAGGACCACGCCGACAAGGCGGGGATCCCGGCGCGATTCGCCGCCACCAAGCTCATCGAGGGCGATGAGAATATTATGCAGCAGCTGCATCTGGATCAGAACGAAAAGGAACTGCTGGAGCACTGCATCGTGCAGATGGAGAGCGAGAGCGACCTGGACCGCAACGCCGCCCTGGCGGATATGCGCTACAGCTTTATTGAGAGCGTGGTGGAGATCTGCGTGGTAAAATGCCACGAGAGCAGGGAGCACCGCCGCTCTGTACAGATGGATAAGATCCTCACAGGCAAGTATACGGCGCTGCCGGTGTTTTTCGGCGTGATGTTCCTGATTTTCTACCTGACGTTCAACCTGATCGGGCAAAATCTGTCGGACTTTTTGAGCCTGGGCATTGACAAGCTGACCCTAGTGGTGGATAAGGGCCTCACGGCCTATGGCATCAACCCGGTGGTACATAGCCTCATTATAGACGGCGTTTTTGCGGGCGTAGGCAGCGTCCTTTCGTTCCTGCCCATCATTGTCACCCTGTTTTTCTTCCTGTCCATTCTGGAGGATACCGGCTACATGGCCCGGGTGGCCTTTGTGATGGACAGGCTCCTGCGAAAGATCGGCCTGTCCGGCCGCAGCTTTGTGCCTATGCTCATCGGTTTCGGCTGCACGGTGCCGGCTATTATGGCCACCCGCACCGTTTCCTCGGATCGGGACCGGAAGATGACCATTCTGCTGACGCCGTACATGAGCTGCTCGGCAAAAATCCCCATTTACGCGGTGTTTTCAGCAGCGTTTTTCCCGGATCATGCGGCGCTGGTGATGATCGGACTGTACGTAACGGGCATCCTGCTGGGTATCCTGCTGGCGCTGGTGCTGAAGGGTACGGCGTTTCGGGGCCAGCCGGTGCCCTTTGTGATGGAGCTGCCCAACTACCGTATGCCCTCGGCCAAAAGTGTGGGCCTGCTGCTGTGGGAAAAGGCCCGGGACTTTTTGGAGCGGGCATTTACCGTTATTTTCCTTGCCACCATTATTATATGGTTTCTGCAGACCTTTGACGCGAAGCTCAATGTGGTCACGGACAGTGCCGACAGCCTGCTTGCCATAGTGGGCCGGTTTATTTCCGCTGTTTTCAAGCCCCTGGGCTTTAACGATTGGCGGGTGGCCACGGCGCTGATCTCGGGCTTCACGGCCAAGGAGGCGGTGGTGTCTACCCTAGCGGTGCTGCTGGGCACCAGCACGGCGAACCTGGGGGCGGCGCTGGGCGCGCTGTTCACGCCCCTGTCGGCACTTTCTTTCCTGGTGTTTACGCTTCTTTATACGCCGTGCATCGCGGCTGTGACCACCATTCGCCGGGAGCTTGGCTCCTTCTGGAAGATGCTGGGCGTAGTGCTGCTGCAGTGCTCAGTGGCCTGGCTGGTTGGCATGTTGGTATATCAGATCGGAGGGCTGCTATGAACACATGGGATTGGATCGCTTTGGCTGCGATTTTGGCGGGTGCCGGCATAGCGCTGGTGCACTTGCTGAAAAGCAAAAAGGGTGGCTGCGGCGGAGACTGCCAGTCCTGTAGTGGCAGCTGCCATTCGTGCAGCGGCTGCCACGAGAAGAAATGAACCCACCGGGCGGACGCCAAATTTTGGTGTCCGCCCGATTTTTGCAGGGACTGGCACATTTTTTCTTTGGCATACATAAACTGCCTAAAGGGGTGGATGCTATGCTGAATCGATTTACACAGCTGCGGCGCAAGGAGGTCATCAACCTCTGCGACGGCTGCCGTCTGGGCTGCGTGGGGGATGTGGAGGTGAAGCTGCCGGAGGGGGAGGTGCGGGCGCTGATCGTATTTGGCCCCTGCCGCTTTTTCGGCCTGTTCGGCAGGGGAGAGGACTACTACATACCCTGGGAGTGCATACAGAAATTCGGGGACGACATCATTCTCATTGATAAGCCCTTCCAGCGCCGGGACGGTCCTCCGAACCGCAAGCGCCGCCGCTGGGAATGAATCCGAAAAAACAGCAGAAAATACAGAAAAACCACTTGCAATCTGCGACTTGATGTGGTATTATATTTCAGCATTCCGCACAGGCTTGGACTCCC
>CABSAW010000084.1:0-5686 GCA_902475745.1 uncultured Oscillospiraceae bacterium | reverse complement strand
TGACCTTCTTGTTCAGAACGTAAGAGTAGCTGCGGGGCTTGGGGGCGAACACGATACCGCCGTGGGTCCACTGGGGAGCACGGGTGCTGCCCTGACGGGCGTGGCCGGTACCCTTCTGACGCCAGGGCTTCTTGCCGCCGCCGGAAACCTCGCCGCGGGTCAGAGCGCTCTGGGTGCCTTGACGGCAGTTTGCCAAGTGGTTCTTCACCACTTCATGGACGACAGCCTGGTTGGGCTCGATGCCAAAGATGGCGTCGTTCAGTTCAACAGTACCGACTTCTGCGCCGGCCATGTTCAACACTTTGATAGTAGACATTTACCTTAAGCACTCCTTTCCTTACTTAGTACGCGCGGAAGCCTTCTGGGGATTACGGCCGGAAGCCTTCTGCGGGTTGTTGCTGATGCCGGACTCAACGTTCTTGACGCGGTGGGTCTTGACAGTGCTCTTGATCAGCACCAGACCGCCCTTGCAGCCGGGAACGGCGCCGCGGACAGCAATCAGGTTCAGCTCGGGATCCACCTTGACGATATCCAGATTCTGGATGGTGATCTGGTCGCCGCCCATCTGGCCGGCGCCGATCTTGCCCTTGAAGATACGGCTGGGGTCAGTGGTGGAGCCCATGGAACCGGCGTGACGATGGACGGGGCCGCCGCCGTGGCTCATGGGGGTGCGGCCGGCGTTCCAGCGCTTCACAACGCCCTGGTAGCCGTGACCCTTGGTGGTACCGGTCACGTCAACGAAGTCGCCCTCTTTGAACGTGTCGGCCTTGATGATGTCGCCGATGTTCAGCTCAGCGGCATTCTCCAGATCGAACTCGCGCAGGTACTTCTTGGGAGCCACGCCCGCCTTGTTCAGGTGGCCCATCTCGGGCTTGGTCAGCTTGCGCTCGGGAATATCCTCGTAGCCCAGCTGCACAGCGGCGTAGCCTTCTTTTTCGGCCGTCTTCTTCTGCACGACAACGCAGGGACCCGCCTCGATTACGGTGACGGGGATCACCTTGCCGTTTTCGTCGAAGATCTGAGACATGCCGACTTTCTTGCCGATGATCGCTTTCATGTATGATCCTCCTAATTAAGGTTATTGGTCGACATAGTTCAATCTCCATTGGGTAGAGACCGCTTGCTCTGCCGACGTAACCCGTCCGCCTTAACGCAAGTCGGCAGACATTGGGTTGCAAGCATGATAAAGGGGGTTACTTTGAGATCGCAGGGTACTTATTTTATAATGTGTACCTTACAGCTTGATCTCGATCTCCACACCGGCGGGCAGGTCCAGAGCCATCAGGGCCTCGACGGTCTTGGGGGTGGAGTTGGTGATGTCGATCAGTCTCTTGTGCGTGCGGCGCTCGAACTGCTCGCGGCTGTCCTTGTACTTGTGGGTAGCACGCAGGATGGTGACGATCTCCTTCTTGGTGGGCAGAGGGATGGGGCCGGACACGGAAGCGCCGGTGCGCTTGGCGGTCTCGACGATCTTCTCTGCGGACTGGTCGATGACCTGATGGTCATAGGCCTTCAGACGAATGCGGATCATTTCTTTTGCCATTTGGTTTGTTCCTCCATAAAATTCGTACGGTTTTTGTTGCTTTGACCAATGCCGTACGGCGGGAAATTTCTTATACGCCGTTCCGTGCGTATCATTCCGGCTCATAAGAAACACCGGCGCAATCCGGCCGGTGTGCTTCTGGCGCAGCGATCTACGCTGACGTACAGAACTTCCTCAGCCGCCCGATTATCGGACATACTCCCCGAAAGTTACCGGCTTGCGCCGCAATCTTTCGGTTCATCGCATTTGTAAACGCCTCCGGGTGTGCAGCACCCTTTTCGCGCGTACCCACATATAATAAAGGAAAATCCTCTTGCTGTCAAGAGGATTTTCTCTTATTTTTCTAAAAATTTTCATCTTTTTTCAGCGTTTTGCCTGTCCGCGCCGTTCACCCCTCCACGCTGTACACCGCGCCGATAAACAGCGGCACATCATTGCCATCAAAAATCGTAAAAAGGAAGGGCCGGTTCAGGTTCATTTCCACCACGGGTGGCAGCTCCATGGGGCCTGAGTCGGCGGCTACGAGCTCCGTATAGGCCGCAGCTTCCACGCCCTCCTCGTCAATCCTGACGCGGGCGGCCTGCATGACGCTGTCCACCATCGCGCCGCTGTCAGTCAGCGGCGTAAAGTCCGCCATGTTGGGGTCGAAGGCATCGGTCACGCCCAGCGTCTCCAGGCTACCCTTCAGGTCAGTGGAGGACTTCACATCGAACTTAGGCACCGACCACACCAGCTCCGCGGCGTTATACTCCCCGGTCAGCTCCGCAAGAAATTCCTCTCTTTGCAGCAGGCTCTCCGGCGTCACGCCCTCATCCGGCAGCACGAACACCATCCGCCCATAACGCAGTCTCCGATATGCCGCAGTATATCCACTGCCCCGGTGATAGCTGCCGCTCTCCGTCCGGTGCATGAAGTCCGATCGCTGTTTGCTGCCGTCGGCGGCGGTGAAGGTATCCGTTTTCGTCTGACTGCTCTCGAAGGCGGCCAGCCAGCCCGCCTTATAATATATCGTATTGTATAGCCGCAGCAGGTTGTCCGTATCCGTGCGGATATTCCCCGTTTCCTCAGACAGCAATCCGCCGGTCTGCCGGTTCAGCCAACCTGCAATGGCCTTGTCGGCCTCCTCCGTCCCCATGGGGACACGATAGGAGGAGGCGAAATACCAGTCGGCCAGTGTGTCCACCGCCGCCTGCTTCACATCGGCATTCTCCCGCAGGAACGCGGCGTTGGCCAACCGGCACACGGCATCGTCGTCCTGATAGACGCTGATCCACAGGTTTTTGATCTGCTGCCGCAGCGCTCCCGTATCGGCAGCGCCCAGCAGGTTCAGCACCTGCTGCCGCGTCTCGCCGTCCGTTATCTCCGTCAGCATCCCCAGCGCCGCATACAGACTGATGGGCGAATAGACCGTGTTCTCTTGTCCGGTAAATATCTCCGCTGCCGTCCTGTCGGCAAAGCGCCGCACCGCGCCGCTATCCGGCTGCTCGCCCTTGCCCATTTTTTGCAGCGCCTCCATGTACGCGGTATACGCCGCATCGTAATCGTCCCAGTTGTCATCGCCGTTGTCGTTGAAATAGTCCTCGTAGCGAGGTTCCTCGGGGTAGACCGGGTAGGCTGCCTCCTTAATGGCATACGGCGTCAGATCCACCGCCGCAATGTCTCCTCCCTGCTGCGCTCTTACATCCGTCTGTGTCCCGCAGCCCGCCAGCATCAGTGCCGCCAGTATACCGCACAACAGTCCTCGTGTTTTTTTCATCCTGTTCCCTCCTTGTCATCATATTCCTTATTATATAAGACGAAACCGCCGGAAAAAAAGTTCCCCTTCTCCCCTCTTCACAGAAAATTTTCACTTTGCGCCTTTACTTTCACGCGCGAAAGCATTAAAATATGAAAGAAAGAACCGCCCGGACAGGGTGAAAAGGAGGAATACCCATGGCTGTACACACCACGAAATGCAAGATTGCCAAAAAAGAAAAGAGCGACCACCTGTATAAGGCAATTCTGACGCTGGAAACTGAGGAGGAGTGCTATAACTTCTTTCAGGATCTGTGCACCATTCCGGAGCTGCGCTCCATGGAACAGCGCTACGAGGTCGCCACACTGCTGAGTCAGGGGCTTATTTATAATGATATTCTGGAGCGCACCGGTGCATCCAGCGCCACCATCAGCCGGGTGAATCGCAGCTTGATCTACGGCGCAGGCGGCTATGAGAGCGTGCTGGAAAAGATGCGGGAGCAGGAAGAGGCCGCACAGAAGGAGAAGGCGGAATGAGTGCCTATGAAGCGCTGGCCTCCCGCTATGACGCGCTGACCGTTGATGTGCAGTATGAAAAGCGGGCGGACTTTATCGAGAAGCTGTTTCAGCGCAGCCGCATTCCGGTCCATACGGTGCTGGATCTGGCCTGCGGCACCGGCGCTATGACATGGATTCTGACGGCCCGCGGCTATGAGCTGATCGCCGCGGACGGCAGTGAGGACATGCTGGCCGCCGCCATGCGTAAAAGCGGCACGGTGGAGGGTGTGGCCCCCATCTTCCTGCATCAGTCCATGCCAAAGCTGGATCTATACGGGACGGTGGACGCCGCCATCTGCTGTCTGGACAGTCTGAACTATCTGACACGGCCCAGCGATGTACAGCGCACCTTTCAGCGGCTGCACCTGTTCATCGCACCCGGCGGAATACTGATCTTCGACATCAACACAGTGGAGAAGCTGGCAGACCTTGACGGGCAGATGTTTCTGGATGAGACAGAGGACACCTACTGTGTCTGGCGGACGGAGTACAGCCGCGGCTTATGCACCTATTACATGGATCTGTTCCGCCAGCGCGCGGACGGCGCATGGGAGCGGGATCTGGAGATACACCGCCAGCGCGCCTACACCGTGGCGGAGCTGACCGCATGGCTGGAGGCAGCCGGTTTCAGCCATATCCGCACACATGGCGACATGGTGAGCCGCGCACCGCGTCAAGGGGAGCAGCGCGTCTATTTCACCGCTATACGAACGTAACATCAGAAGGAGTAATAACGCAATATGGACAGAATTGTAAGAGCGATTTCATCCGACGGCATGGTACAGGCCGCCGCGATTTGCAGCCGTGACCTGACCGAGCGGGCGCGGCAGATCCACAAGCTGCTGCCGGTGGGCACTGCGGCGCTGGGCCGCACCCTGTCCGCTGCCAGCCTTATGGGAAATGCCCTGAAGGGGGCGGGGGCCAGCCTGACCCTTCAGATCAAGGGCGGCGGCCCGCTGGGTACCGTGCTGGCCGTGTCCGACAACGAGGGCAACGTGCGTGGCTATGTGGCCAACCCCCACACAGACATTCCCCTGCGTCAGGACGGCAAACTGGATGTGGGCGGCGCTGTGGGCCACGAAGGCACCCTCACCGTGATCAAGGATCTTCACATGAAGGAACCGTATGTGGGCACCATCGACCTGCTGGGCGGCGAGATCGCCGAGGATGTGGCCGCCTATTTCGTGGAATCCGAGCAGATTCCCACCGCCTGCGGATTGGGTGTGCTGGTGGATCGTGACCAGAGCGTGAAGGCCGCTGGCGGGTATCTGATCCAGCTGATGCCCGGCGCCAGTGAGGATACCATCGTTAAGGTGGAGGGCGGCATTATGGCAGCAGGCAACGTCTCCGCCATTCTGGAACACGATGAGGATCCCGAGCATCTGCTGCGAACGGTCATGTCTGACTTTGATCTGAAGATCCTGGAGACCTCGCCGGTGGAATACCGCTGCTATTGCAGCCGCCAGCGGGTAGAGCGGGCGCTGATCTCGCTGGGCAAGGAGGAATTGCAGCAGATTCTGACCGAGCAGGGCCATTGCAGCATGACCTGTCAATTCTGTGATGCCGTATACGACTTCTCCGGGCAGGAGCTGAAGGCGCTGATTGACAGCCTGTAATTGCACTGAAAAATTTTTTAGGAAATTTTCGTTTTTCTTGTTGACAGTTGGGAATTAGTTTAGTATAATAACATTCGCCGTCTGACGAAGCGGTAAGGACGGGAGCATAGCTCAGCTGGTTAGAGCACCTGCCTTACAAGCAGGGGGTCACTGGTTCGAGTCCAGTTGTTCCCACCACGCATGGCCAAGTAGTTCAGTTGGTTAGAACGCCAGCCTGTCACGCTGGAGGTCGAGG
>CABSAW010000083.1:0-5707 GCA_902475745.1 uncultured Oscillospiraceae bacterium | reverse complement strand
ATCGCATACAGCGTCCCGCTCTAAATCGTAGTTGGCGTAGATATTCAGCCAGTCATCGTTCTCGTCCGTGCAGACGAATGTGCCGAAGGCGGCATCCACATCGAAGTCCGCTTGCACATAAAAGTTCAGCTTACCGTTTTCCATCAGGATCTCATCGCTGAACGAAAAATTCTGTGCGGAGAGATGCCCCGGCGATGTGAGCTCCTTGTCGCCCAGATGCTCAAGCAGCTTGCGCCATTTCTCATCATTGGATGCAAATTGTGACCGGGTGGCATGATAGGTTGCCGTGGATATATCCCGTATGGACCAGCTTTGCCATCCGTCCATAATATTGACTGCGGAGAATTCCTGCTTATCAAAACTGATGTCGAATGCACCGGTGACTTTACCGGTGTTCTCCATGCGGAGTGCAATTAGCTCATCGTATTCCTCTGCCGTGATGGGTCGACCATCCGCAAACATTTTGATAAACAGATTCGGCGCAGTACCGTTTCTGCACATCGTATAGATCCGCAGCTTCTGGGCTGCAGTCAGCAATTCCTCGCCGGGTGTTGTTTTGAAATACCACTCACGTCCGTTCTCTGTCACATGATAGGCGGCATAGGTGCGGGCTGCTTCCTCCGCCTGCCGCGCGGCAAGATCCTCCTGCCAAATCTCCCGGCTGATACGATCGTACTCCTGCCTCGGGAGCTGATCGCACAGGTCGTCCAGCACATCCTCCAGATGCTCCTGCAAGGTTTTATCCTTGAGGTGCTTCTCGATAGCAGCCTTCCATCTCCGGTCGATCCACAGCATGATGTCCACAGAATCCGCCATGCTACTTTACCTCCTTCACCGCACCACTACCAGCCGGCGCAACGGCAGGCAGCGCGTGCTTTATCTCGGCAGAAGCTGCCTGCGGCTTCGCAGCCTTGGGCGGGCGCTTGGGCTTGGGCGCAGGCGCAGCCCTGCTGTCCAGATACTCCCGCACCGGTTCCGGCACAGTTTTCTCATAGAGCTGCTGGAGCGCGTCCTCCATACGGCTCTGCACAGAGGAATTCTCTTTTTTCAGAGAAAACTCCAGTGCGTCCAGCTTGTCCTCATCGAAAGCAAGGGTGATATTTACTTTCTTCATGTTGGCCTCCTCAGTCATAGTTGATATACGGGATCTCCAGCCAGTGCGTCCAGCCGCGACCCTCAAGCTGTGTTTTCACCACGCCGTACTTGGTACCCATGGCTTCTATCACTTCACCGTTTCCGATGTATACGCCGATGTGTCCCGGCTTCCACACCGCCAGTCCCGGCGTGTCCGGCATGGTCTGGATCGCGCCCTTGCGCACGGCGTTGTAGTACATCTCGTTGGCGCCGATGTCCGGCATGCCGTTGCTGCCGTACTGTATCTCCATGGTCTCTCCATCCAACCAGCCGTAGCCCTTGATCAGTCCCACGCAGTCGGCGGTGCGCTTGTCCAGCCAGTTGGCCCTGATGAACGCGGCGTATTCTCCCACGCCCTCCGGGTACTGCGTCAGCTTGTATTGCAGCAGCTCCGGTGTCAGCACCTGTCCGTAGGTACCCCACACATAGCCCCAGCCGGAGTTCCATGCGTTGGTCACATAGGTCACAAGGTCAGCGGCGTTTTTGGTAGACGCATCCGTAAGCATGGCGGCATCCAGCTCCACCGGTGCGCTGCCGCCCGCAGCGTATGCGCCGTCAAAGGTATCGCCGCCGCTGCTGCCTGTTACCATGGTGTAGATGTGGGCGGCGTTGGCCTTGTCCTCCTCTGTCACCGGCTCGCCCTGCCACGCTGTCAGCTTTTCATAGACCGTGGCCAGCGGCAGCGGTACCGCTACTTCGTAGGTCTCTGTCTGCACGGTCACGTTGCCGTTTTCGTCCGTGACGGTGGTGGTACGGGTGCGCTCCTGCCATTCATAAAAGCAGTCCACAAAGTTGGCGGCGGCGCGGCGGGTAGGCGCTTCGTCTCCAAAACAGAGGGCAAAGAAGATAGCCTTGACCTGCAAAGGGTCAAGGCCGCCGCTTTCCGCCTTGGCATTCACGGCGGCTGTCGCCGCATCCAGAAGGGTAAAAGCTGTCCGCATCTCGGAGATGTGATTTTTGTATTCCGCGGGGATCTTGTCTGAGAACGCCGGTCCATAGAAGGACGCGGACACGGCAAAATCATTGTGTTCCACCGCGGCGGTGCCGAAGCAGCACAGGAACGCTGTCAGCAGGATCAACGGAGAGAGGATGAGGGCGATGACCCACCCTACCGTTTTGCGGCCTTTTTCGCTGGCCAGCAAAGCCGTTGCCAGCCGTGCCAACACAGGGGACGCCATCAGCGGCCACCTGCCGTGCCGAACAGCGCCGCCTTGTGGGGCGGTGCTTTCACCTCCAGCAGGTACCGCTCCGCGCCGCACTTGAACAGGCACTCGCCACGCCGCGCGTGGCGGATCAGCTCAAACTCCGCCTCGTCCAATTGCAGCATTTCCATATAGAACCGTCTGCCGATGGAGCCGGGATTGAACAGAAACTGGTGGGGCGGGATGGCGAACAGCGGCTTGGTCATCTCCCGCACACCCTCCTGATCGAAGTCCTCCAGATTCTGGGACGCCATCAGCAGGGCGGAGTCCCGCTTCCGTACACGCTTCAGGCAGTTGCGGATATATTCTATGGCCACGGGATTGGATAGCCACAGATACAGCTCATCCAACGCCGCCACTGTGTTGCCCGCCGTCAGCAATCTGTCCGACATATACGCCAGCACATTGAACAGCAGCGCGTTCCGCAGACTTTTGGCCGCCGTCAGCATGCCGCCTACGCCGAACACAAGAAACCTGTCGCCGGTAATGTTGGTATGTCCGTTGAAGAACGGCGCGTCCGCGCCCATGCACAGAGAGTGCAGCCCCAGCAGCACCTCCTGCAGCAGCTCCCGCGTATACAGGCTGCCCGCCTGATAGTGCCGCAGCTCCTCCTCCATAAGTGCGTACAGGTCGGAGAGGATGGGATAATCCTCCGGCGCAAGCTGCCGGAAGTCCGTTTCCTCCGTGATACCCCACTTCTGATACAGCTTGGCCAGCATGATCTCGATGGTATCCAACTGAGGGTCGGAGAACTCCTTGTAGGCGCGAAAGAAATCCTTCAGGAAGGAGATGTGCCGCGCCAGCAGCGTGGACTTGCGGAACGCCTCCGGAGCGGACTCGTCAGCTTCGGAAGTATCCCCCTCGTCCCAGCACCGCACCTCCAGCACATTGATGCGCTTCTCACCGGCCATGAGGTCGATGAAGCAGCCGCCTAAATTCCTGCACAGCTCCTCCAGTTCATGCTCGGCGTCCAGTGAGATGACAGATTTTCCCGCCTCCAGCAGATTGCAGATCAACAGCTTCATGAGATAGCTCTTGCCCTGACCGCTGTTGCCGAGAATGAGAATGTTGGCGGAGGTCTTGTCGCTTTCCCTGCGGTCGAAGTCCACCACGATATTGCTGCCGTACTTGTCCTTGCCGATGTAGATGCCGTTGGGGTCGGTCTTGCCGGAGTAGTTGAAGGGATACAGGTTGGCCACGCTGCCGGCAGGCAGTACCCGCTCGAATTCCCGCCCCAGCGCGTTGTGTCCCACGGGGCTGACGCAGCAAAAGCCCTGCTTCTGCCGCAGGAGCAGCTTGTCCACATTCAGCTTGCAGCGCACCAACTCCGTCAGCACATCGGTCTGAAGCTGCCGCAGGTGCTCCGCGCTGTCCGCCGTCATCTCCAGATACACGGCGCAGTGGAGCAGCGGCTCATGCTCTCGGTGCATCTTATGCACCAGCTCCGCCACATCCCGCAGGTTGCTCTCGGCCTCCACGGTCTGGCGCAGCTTGTTGGGGTCTGAGCCGTCCAGTTTATTCTTTTTGTTGGCGTTGTCGATGATCCGATCCTCCTCGCCGGGAGATACCTGCCGGCAGTAGATCCGCAGGGTCACGCCGCTTTTCTCGCCTAAGTGCCGCAGGATGGCCTGCGCCTCGGTGCTGGCGAGATATTCCCGCAGGGCCCACACGCAGCGATAAGTGCTGCCGAAGATATAATGATCCACCTCGAACTTCACCACACCCGGCGCGATGCAGTCCAGATAGGTGCGCAGGAACGCTTCCCGCGGGGTGGGTTCTTTTTTCCGAAAAGGGTTTTTCATATGCCCTCCCATCACAGCAAATAGAAGTCTATGCGCGGCTCCAGCTCCGGCTCCTGTCCGGTGAACTGTTCCGGCTCACGGAACAGTTCCATATACCGCGCCACCTGCTCGTCCGTCAGGGAGCAGAGACCGCCCTCCAGATCGTCTCCCACCAGAAAGAACGGCCCGCAGATGATGTCATCCTCCAGCCGCCGATTGGGTGCCATGCCGTTGAGCTTCCCCTCATCGTTGCAGCAGAGCAGCACGCCGTCCTCCAGATACACCGGCTGGAACAGCCCCTGCACCTCCTGCTGGATGGCTTCCAGTCCGTCCGCCATCTCCTTCACATAGGGTGCTTTCCCCGGTTCAATTTTCAGTATCCGCATTTTATTCCTCCGTTTCCGTTGTCAGCCACCGTGCGCCATCCACAAGGTCAAAGCTCTCATGGGTGGCATCCTGTTCGAAATAGATCGCCAGTAGCTCCAGCAGCTTCTGCCCCTCGGCACGCCGCACGGCGAAGCCGCTGTCCCGGAGCTGCTGCTCCACGGCGGCATAGTGGACAGCACCGTCCGTTTTTCGCTGCCGCAGTACGAAGCAGAACTCCCGCGAGGACGCCATCATGGTCTGCGTGTCATCCAGATGCTGCCGATCCTGTGCCAGCAGCCTGCGGATGGCGGGGTTGTCCTCCTGCTCCAGCCGCTGGCGGTAGAACTGCCGGTTGTCCTGAAAGGACTCCTTGGAATCCAGCGCCAGCAGCTCGATCTCCGCCATGGCCTTCAGCACGTTCAGCAGCGCCATTACCCGCGACCGGACGCCCTGATCCGGCAGGACGTTCAGGTTGGTGGGCTGCACAAGATAAAAGGTCAGCTCGCCGTCCGCAGTCTGAACGCCGCCTGCCACGATGTCCTCGATGCCCACCAGCTGGCGGGTGGACTTTTTTCTGTTTTTCATGTCGGTTCCCTCCACTCGTAGTATTGCTGCCCGAAAAAGAAAAACACTGCGGCGTGGCGCAGGAAATCCAGCATACTGACGCCGTCATGCCGAATGCAGAGAAAGGCCAGCGCCGCCGTGACCACCATGGGGACGACAGCGCCGGTCTGGGCCAGTGCCACTGCCGACAGCAGCAGTCCGATGCCGATAAACGCCACATCCCGCAGCGCCCACAGCCACAGCATGGGCCGAGCCGTCAGATTTTCGGGGTAAATATAAATTGCTCTCACCTCCTATGAGATGCAGAGCGGCCGCAGGTTTTCCTGCGGCCGCTCCTGTTACTTGGTTATTCCGTTTCTGCATTGTCCAGCGCATTCTCAATGAGCTGGATGAGGAATTGCTTCTGCTTGAGGTTGTGTGCTGCCAGATACTTTTTCAGTCTATCGAAGAGTTCTGCCGGGATCTGTACCGCCAAGGTCCGCTCTGCTTTCATTCCGCCGCCTCCTTCAAAGTGTTCGGTGAAGATGCGCTCCACATATTCTGCCAGCGTCGCCAGCTCCATTTCTTCTTTCTCTGCCATGATTTTAGCGTGAAGCTCTGCCGGTATCATGGCGCAGAGGTTCTTTTTGCCCTCCATCGGTCTGCTCCTTTCCTTGATTT
>CABSAW010000082.1:0-5864 GCA_902475745.1 uncultured Oscillospiraceae bacterium | reverse complement strand
CGTGTTTCAGTCCGCAGTCGATGATGATATAGCGATAGGTGTCGCGCAAGGCGTCTGTGATATGCTTGAGCATTGCTTCGCAGCTGCGGCCGCTGTCACCGTAGGGCTGATACTGGGATAGCTGCATGATCTGCAGTCGGGCCGCGGCATCTGCCAGCCTGCGATTAGCGGGAATAATGTCCATGCCGGTATCGCTATGTAGGATGGCCTTTTGCAGATGCTGTGCAATGTCCTCCGGATAGTCGATGGCGGCCAGCAGCAGAGAAGCCAGTGTGTGCTTCATTTCGCCAGCGGTATATCCCAGCGCCGCAGTCAGATTGCCCTGTGGGTCGTTGTCAATGAGCAGGACTTTCTGCCCTTCGGCGGTCAGCGCGGCGCCCAGGTTCAAGGCCGTCGTTGTTTTGCCAACGCCACCTTTGGAATTTGTAATGGCAATAATCATCATGTTTTCTCCTGTATTTATTCAGATTTAAGGGGCGTATCACAAGGCGTTTTTTGCGGTAATTTACCATAGTTTAACAAGTGCTCACAGCACGTTTTGCGGAATTTGTTGCAAATTTTTTGGCAAAAAGGACGTTCTATCCCTTATGCCACAACAGATTGCGGATTTTTACCACAGATGCTTCACACGCAGGAGGTCACTGGTTCGAGTCCAGCAGTCTCCACCATATCCCACCTCGTTTGAGGTGGGATTTTTCTTTTGGTTACAAACGGAAAGTAGACACTCACGTTTTGTGAGTGTCTACTTTTATCAGACAAGCACTGCTTCCGCAAAGGCCTGTCCTTACTGTTTACATATCGCGGATATCCTCCAGCAGCTTATCCAGCGACACAGTGTCCACCGGAACCTCCGTCTGCTCGGGCAGCTCCGCCGCCTGATGAGCCTCTGTCTGTGCCTGGCGGGCCGCCAGCTCCTGCTGCATCCGGCCGGACAGATCCTCTACAAATGGGCTTGTCAGCGTATCGTCAGATACCGCCTGATGCGCGGCGGCGCTGGAACGGGCAGGGTGCTGCGGCATCTGCCGCGGCGGTGCCGTGTGCCGTTGGGGTTCCGCCTTGGGCTGCTGCGCCGGGGCAGAAGGCTCCGCTTCGACACGGTGCGCCGTTTTCGCAGGCGCGGTACGCTCCAGCCGCGCAGCCTCTCTCCGGGGGTGAGGCGGCTGAGGGGGCTGGGGGTCATCATCATCGTCATCCTCGCCGTCGTCATCATCGTAGCCGCCGCTGCCGATGCGGCCCAGCAGGAAGCCCACCACCAACAGCAAAATCACCGCGATGACCGCACCGATAATGGCCGCGGTCGTGGTGGCCATCTCGCCCACCAGCGGCAGCGTCACGGTCATGGGGATGGAATAGGTGGGCGGCTCCGGCGGGATATCGGGATCCACGATTTCCATTGTCGGGATGATTCCCTCATACTTCGGCATACGGTACACATGTACGGTATAGGTTTTGGCGGTCGTGCCATCCTCCGCCGTACAGGTAATGCTCATCACGTTGTCGCCCTCTTTGGTCAGGCGCATGGTGGCCTCGGTCACATTCAGGGCCTTTTCATCCTTGGCCACACCGGAGAGTGTGGCGGACTTGGTCTCAAAGGGCACATAAGCCACATAATCCGTCACCGCGCCGGAAAAGGCAGGACTGAGCAGCCCTACGTCCAGCGTCAGCTCCTTGAGCATGGCCTCCGTGCTGGGCTTATAGTTGGGATCCTGCTCCCGGGTCACGGAGATGGTGTAATTCTTCTTTGCTCCCGTGGCCGCGGTACAGGTCAGCGTTACGGTATTGGAGCCCACCACCAGCGAATTGCCGCTGACAGAAACCTTGGCCGAGCCGTCCGCCGCCTTATAGCTGAGGTTCAGCGATTCCACGGCATAGGGCACCGTGGCGGAATAGTAGGTGGTGGCGCTGCTGAAGGCAGGGCTGAGCGTGGCATTGGAGCAGCTCAGCGAGCCCAGATCGCAGTTGCTGCTCAAGGGCGCGTCTACCTTGCCGCTCCACGAGGCGGAGCCGCAGTTGGTCTCCGTTGCGCCGTCGGTCACGGTAACATCGTTGAATTTGGCGCTCAGCGCCGCGCCGCTGTCCAGTCCGCTCTTGACGCGGAACGTAACAGACACCACGCCGGTACTGGAATTGATGGGGTTGCTGACGCCGTACAGCAGAAAGCTGGTACCGTTAACATCCATGGACCAGCCGCTGATCAGCTGATTATAGCTTTGATACTCCAACACCTTGCTGTCATACTCCAGCGAGGCGGTCATGCCCATGATGTTGCTGCCGGAAATGCTGAGCGTCAGTGTCACGGTGCTGCCGGCCTGCACGGTGCCGTTGCCGGAAAGGGAGGCGCCCGCCGCCTCGGCACGCTGGGGTATAAGCGCCACGATCAGCGCCAGCGCCACCAGCAGCATTTTCAAGGAAGTACTGTATTTTTTCATTGCCTTCTCCTCCTATCAGCCGAGGGTGTCCTTACCCACCACCACGCGGGCGGCCATAACCACATCCAGAATACTGATCTTACCATCGCCGTTCAGGTCGGCTGCCTGTGCATAAGCGCCCTCCAGCCTTTGCTTGCCCAGCACGGCGGACTGGATGGCCACCACGTCAGTAATGCTCAGCTTACCGTCGCCGTTCAGGTCGCCCAGAATCACCAGCGTGTAGGTGGTATCCTTGGATACAGCTGTCATTCCGGTGCCCAGCAGTCCGTCGGATACCGGCTTTCCGTTGCTGTACACGGTCACATCCAGCAGCTGATCCGTGGTGCTGCCCGGCAGCAGGGTGATCCAATAATCGGAATCGGGATCATCGGGATCCTTCACTTCACTTAGTGGGATGGCGGTATACAGAGGCTTGAAGCTGACGTCCGCCTCGCCCATAACGGTCACACCGGCGGTAAAGTTTTCCCAACCCTTGAACTTGTAGGCATATTCGCTGTCCGGCGTCTTGATGGGCGGCACTTTGGGCGCGGCGATCAGTTCACCAGCAGCGGCGGTGCCGCTGTGATACCGGCCGCCGGCGGCATCCAGGAACGTATAGGTATATACGCCGGCATAGCGGGCGTATAGCGTCAGGTCGGCGGCGCGCACCGGCGAGGATTCCACGATCTGCTCGCCATCCTCGGTGAACCAGCCGATAAACTGCCCGCCCTTGCGCACAGCCGTGGGCAGACGGCCGTACACGGTATCATCCAGCGTAACGCGCTTGGTGGCGCTGCCCTCCACCTCTCCGCCCTGCGCGTCAAAGGTAATCAGGAAGGATTCATCGCTGACATTGGAGCCGTCATTAGGCTTGACCTTAAACGCTGAGCGGGCCAGCTCCACCGTATGATTGTCGGCCACGGCGGTCAGCACAAAGGTATAGTCGCCGGCCGCCAGTCCGCTGTAAGCAATGGAATCGTCCATCCGCTTGAGATCGTAGGAGGTGGCCTTGGGCGCGGCGGATTGGCTGATGGCAGCTTTGCCGCTGCTGTTGAGGATCGAGATCGTCACGGAGGTGATGGGCGCCGAACAGGAAACCACGCCGCGCACCGGGAAGGAGGAGCGCCCCGCGATGAGAACGGTGTTCTCGTCGGGATAGATCAATCCGGAAGCCGTCCAGTTGGCGGCAGCATCGGACAGAGCCGCCAGCTGCCAGGCCGACACATCCTCGGAGGCCATCACCAGCGTATTATCCTTGACGCTCAGATATGTACCGCTCCCCTTGTTCTTCAGCAGCCAGCCACTGCTGCCCGCCTCCACTGTCCACATCTGGGCGGTGGAGGTGGAGGGCGCCGTCAGCTTCACCGCGCCGCCATCGGCGCTCAGGCGCAGGGTCTTTCCGTCCACGGTGGCGTTCAGGGTATAGAAGCCGCCGGCATAATACACCACGGTAAAGCTCTGGTTGCCGTTTTCGGCCCCCTTGGCGTTCAGCGCCGCCTTGCCGCCGGCGGCATCCAGCGCCAGATTCTGGTTGCTGTTGTACAGCAGCAGGTAGCTGCCGTCCGCTACAGGTGCGTTGTGGTAGCCGTTGTTCATCAGCATGACCAGTGCATCGGCAGGCTCATTTACCGCCAGGCGGCGGTAAACACCCATCTGCACATCGCCGGAGCAGCCGAAGAAATACCGCAGAATCAGCCCGGCCGTGCCGTACTTGTTGGCAGTATCACCGGACATGGTGTCGCCCTTTCTGCCGTTTTCCTGCCGCAGCTCCTCCGCCGTGACCACGCGGCCGCACTCGGCATAGATGGCGCGGATCAGCTGGGACTCCGGCTGGTTGGCAAAGCCGCCCAGCGACTTGAAGGCCCGCTGGATCAATGAGCATGCATCGGAGGCGCCATGCTGCACGGCGCGGCTCCAGAACACGTTTTTCAGCGCGACAGAATAGTTGTCAATATCGAACGACGGCACCGCCGACTCCACCCGGCTGACCAGATTTTCATAGATGGTCTCCCGCGTATAGTCATACTGCGCCCGGGCAAAGGTGTCCTCGTAGTTCAGGGCCACCGTTTCCCACGCCAGATCGAAATACGCGCCGTATCCATCGGAGATATAGTGGTACGCCTCATCCAGCACTACGCCGATGTCGTGGTAAACCTCGCCCTCGCCAAAATTCTTTCTGCACCACTCGGCAAAGGCGTGCGGCGTACCGGCGTTGCTGGCAAACATATACATACCATAGGACTTGCCGCCGGCATCGCCTGACACAGTAGAGATCATACCGGGACTGCGGGCATTACCGGTCTCGTAGAACCGGCTCAGATCATCCAGCGCGGCATCATTCCACTGCATGGCCGTATCCGCGACGGCGCGGATCAGAAAGCCGCCCGCCACCAGGGTAAGCACCATGGCAAAGCTCAGCAGCAGCGCGGTTCCTCTTCGCAAAACCTTCATACCGTTTCCCTCACTCATCGTAAAAATCCACACTATCCGGACATGTCCACCGCCGGAAAAAGGACAATGCTTCTCCACCGATTAACATAGGTATATTCAGAAAGAGTATACCATCCACCGGTACGCTTGTCTACTGAAAAAATGAAAAAAAACCAAAAAATTGGAAGATTTTGTCGGATAACCACCACATATAGAGACTTCCGCCTGCGCCGTCAGAGGCAGACGCGGCAGAATGCTTCTAAAGAAAGGCCGCATTGAAATGAAAGCCTGCGTTTTTCGCCAAAGCAAAAGCGCCATCCTTCCGGATGGCGCTTTTCTTATTCTCGCATTTGATGCGTTACATGATCTTCTCGCCGGCGGCTTCCTTGGCGGCGATTTCACGCATGGCGTCCTTATGAGACAGGTTCCAGCGGCCCTTCTCGTCGATCTCCATGAACTTGACCCACATCATGTCGCCCACCTTGCAGGCATCCTCCACCTTCTCGATGCGCTTTTCAGCCAGCTTGGAGATATGCACCAGACCGTCCTTGCCGGGGGCAATCTCCACGAAAGCGCCGAAGGTCATCAGGCGTACCACGCGGCCGTAGTACAGCTTGCCCACCTCGGGCACGAACACGATATCGTCGATGAACTTCTTGGCCTTGTCGCAGCTCTCTGCGTCGGGGGAAGCGATATGGATGGTACCGTCATCATCGATGTCCACCTTGGCGCCGGACTCGGCCACGATCTTCTGGATCACGCTGCCGCCCTTACCGATGACCTCGCGGATACGGTCGGGATCAATGTGCATGGTGATCATCTTGGGGGCATAACGGCTGACCTCGGGCCGGGGCTCGCTGATGACGGGCAGCATCACCTGATCGAGGATCTGGCAGCGGGCGTCATAGGTGATATCCAGCGCGTTGCGGATGATCTCCATGGTCAGGCCGTCGTTCTTCAGGTCCATCTGAATGGCGGTGATGCCCTTCTTGGTGCCGGCCACCTTGAAGTCCATCTCGCCGTGGA
>CABSAW010000081.1:0-5907 GCA_902475745.1 uncultured Oscillospiraceae bacterium | reverse complement strand
GCAGGTTGACGCCGGTATCGGTGGAAAGGGACCAGTTGTTATGTTTGCCGCTGCCGTTGACCCCGGCAAAGGGCTTTTCGTGGAGCAGGCACACCATGCCGTGCTTAGCCGCCACACGCTGCATGATCTCCATGGTCAGCTGATTCTGATCGGTCGCCAGGTTGACGGTGGTGTAGATGGGAGCAAGCTCATGCTGGGCAGGCGCCACCTCATTGTGCTCCGTTTTGGCAAGGACTCCCAACTTCCACAGCTCGGTATTCAGCTCCTCCATGAACGCGGCCACGCGCGGCTTGATGGAGCCAAAGTAATGGTCGTCCAGTTCCTGACCCTTGGGGGGCTTGGCGCCGAATAGCGTCCTGCCGGTGTAGAGCAAGTCCATGCGCCGCTCGTACAACGCCCTGTCGATCAGGAAATATTCCTGCTCCGCACCGACGGCGGGCACCACGCGCCTGACCTCATCATGGCCGAACAGCTTCAACACTCGAAGGGCCTGACAGTTCAGCGCCTCCATGCTGCGCAGAAGGGGTGTTTTCTTATCCAGCGCCTCCCCGCCATAGGAGCAAAATGCGGTAGGGATACAAAGCGTTTTTCCCTTGATGAAGGCATAGCTGGTGGGATCCCAGGCGGTGTAACCGCGTGCCTCAAAGGTAGCGCGCAGGCCACCGGATGGAAAAGACGAAGCATCTGGCTCCCCTCGGATCAGTTCCTTTCCGGAGAATTCCATAATCACTCTGCCATCTGGCGCCGGGGTGATGAAGCTGTCATGCTTTTCCGCCGTGATCCCGGTCAGGGGCTGGAACCAGTGGGTGAAGTGGGTCGCGCCGTTTTCGACTGCCCAGTCCTTCATTGCGTCGGCCACCGCGTTGGCTACCGACAGGTCCAGCTTGGCCCCTTTTTGAATGGTGTGCTTCAGAGAGTGATATACCTCCCCGGACAGACGGGCTTTCATCACACGGCTGTCAAAGACCATGCTTCCAAATATTTCTGGTACAGTCGTCATAGCAGTGTCTTCCTTTCAAAGAAATAAAAAGAGACACTGACGCTGCGGAAAGCTTTGCCTCCGAGACGCCAATGTCTCTTAACATTGCAAAATATACAGCCATCAGTTTGGAAAGTCAATTGTCGATTTGTTGAAAATCATTTTTGTCGAAATATCATTTTTAGCAATTTTGATCTTACAAATCCGTGTTTTTCCCCGTTTTATCCGCGAAGCAGGAACGCTTTGTCGCATCGGTTCAACGGTCAGATCGCTTGGAGCTCCTAAAAATTTCACGTCAAAAGAATAATTCGGGATAGAAAATTGACAGAAGGTGTGGTATCATATTTCATGTTTTGTGAAAGATCGCGGTTGTTTCATGGTAATTTCCTTGCCGCGATCGCCCCAGATATGAAAAAGTTTGATCGGCAAACGTATGGTCTGAATGAAAGGAAGCAGGTGAAAACATGAAGTACACGCCAGAAGAAGTGATCCAGTTCGTTCAGGAGGAGAATGTCAGGTTTATCCGTCTGGCCTTCTGCAATGTCTATGGAAAGCAGCATAATGTGTCTATCATGCCCAGTGAGCTCAAGCGCGCTTTTGCGTATGGGATCGCCTTTGATGCCTCGGCGGTAGATGGCTTTGGTGGCGAGATTCGCTCCGACCTTCTGCTTCACCCGGATCCTTCCACCCTGATCCAGCTTCCCTGGCGGCCAGAGCAGGGCAAGGTCATGCAGATGTTCTGCGATATTTCCTACCCGGACGGCAGGGCTTTTGAACGGGATACCCGAAGCCTTCTGAAGCGAGCGGTGGCAGACGCCAGCGCCCGGGGCTTCCAGTTTGCGTTCGGTGCGGAAATGGAGTTCTATCTATTTCGCCTTGATGAATGCGGTGAGCCTACCAGAATCCCCTACGACCATGCCGGCTACATGGACATCGTACCAGATGACAAGGGAGAGACGATCCGCCGGGAGATCTGCCTGATGCTGGAACAGATGGGGATTCAGCCAGAGAGCTCTCACCACGAGAGCGGTCCGGGGCAGAACGAAATCGACTTTCGCTACTCAGCCCCCCTCACAGCCGCCGACAACGCCGTCACCTTTCACGCGGTGGTCCGCACTGCGGCAGCTCAGAACGGGCTCTGTGCCAGTTTCTCTCCTAAGCCGCTGGCGGATCGGGACGGAAACGGAATGCACATCAACGTCTCTGTCAAATGCGATGAGGTCGCCCAGCCGCTGCCCGGTATCATCGCAGGGATTCTGGCACATATCCGGGACATGACCCTGTTTATGAACCCCTGTGAGGAATCCTACCGCCGCCTCGGCCATAACAAAGCGCCGCTCTACGTGACGTGGTCTGCGGAAAACCGTTCCCAGCTGATCCGCATTCCAGCGGCAGTGGGCGAATACCGCCGGGCTGAGCTGCGCTCTGCCGATCCAATGGCAAATCCGTACATTGCCTATGCGCTCCTGATCTACGCCGGAATGCACGGGGTCGAGCATGACCTGCAGCTCTGTCCCGCCTCGGATTTCAATGTCTATACCGCACCCGCCGAGGTGCTCAATGGTCTAAAGAAGCTGCCCGGTTCATTGTATGAGGCTGCCGCATTGGCCGAAGCAAGCGCATTTATCCGCAAGCATCTCCCGGAAGCCGTGATCTCCGCCTACTGTCATCGATAAAGAGCCCTGATTGGATCAGGTGAAAGGAGGGGAGAACATGATCTTTCAGGAACGGACATACAGCGTACTGATTGTCACCGCCACGGACAGTTTTACCGAGAAGATCATGCCTCTGCTCCCTGTGACGGATTACTGGCCGGTAACGGTGGTACGCAGCATCGGAGAGGCGCGCCGAAAAATCTCGGAAACGGCATTTGATATTGTGCTGATCAACGCTCCTTTGCCGGACGACTTTGGAATGCGTCTGGCCGTAGATATCTGTACCGGAAGCGGTGCAGGGGTTTTGCTGTTGGTTCGGAACGATCAGTTTGACGATATCTATGCCAGAGTCGTCAGTTACGGCGTGCTCACACTGTCCAAGCCCACCAGCATGCAAATGGTGGCGCAAAATCTGCGGATCCTTTGCGCCACCCGAGAGCGCATGCGTCAGATGGAAGCCAAACAGGCTACCGTAGAAGAAAAGATCGAGGAGATCCGGCTGGTCAACCGGGCCAAGTGGCTGCTGATTGAGTGCCTTGGCATGACGGAACCGGAAGCCCACCACTATATTGAAAAGCAGTCCATGGACCGGCGCATATCCAAACGGGAAGTGGCGGAAACTGTGATAAAAACATATCAATAGCACAAAGATCCCGCGGATCGCAATGTGCAGAATTGTGAAAACTCTGGTTGACAAATTGCCGTCAGCCGCAGTAGAATATGAATCGTTGAACGAAGGCGTTCGTCAGAGGACTTTTGTCCCCTGATGGACGCCTTCTCTTTTTTGAGTTTTCCACGGGAGGTCAACACATGACAAAGTATATTTTTGTGACAGGCGGCGTTGTTTCTGGGTTGGGAAAGGGTATCACCGCAGCCTCTTTGGGGCGACTGCTGAAGGCCCGGGGACTGAAGGTAGCGGCGCAAAAACTGGATCCCTATATCAATGTGGACCCCGGTACCATGAGCCCCTACCAGCACGGTGAGGTCTATGTTACCGAGGACGGCGCTGAGACAGATCTGGATCTGGGGCACTATGAGCGGTTCATTGACGAGGATCTGAACCAATATTCCAATCTGACCACCGGAAAGGTCTACTCCAACGTTATCTCCAAGGAGCGCCGGGGCGCGTATCTGGGGGCCACCGTGCAAACCATTCCCCACATCACAGATGAGATCAAGCGGTTTATCTATAATGTGGGCAGCAAGACGGAGGCTGATGTCGTAATCACCGAGGTTGGCGGAACCATCGGTGATATTGAGAGCCAGCCCTTTATCGAAGCCATTCGGCAGGTGGGGCATGAGGTGGGACCCGGAAACGCCCTGTATATTCATGTCACGCTGGTCCCCTATCTGAAGGCATCTGGAGAGCATAAGTCCAAGCCAACCCAGCACTCCGTAAAGGAGCTGCAGGGATTGGGCATCACGCCGGACATCATCGTCCTGCGCTGTGATGAACCCATCACCGATCCCAGTATTTTCCGCAAGATTGCAGGTTTCTGCAATGTGAAGCCCGACTGCGTCATTGAAAATCTGACGCTTCCCATTCTTTATGAGGCTCCTCTCTATTTGGAGCGGGCGAATCTGTCTGCGGTGGTCTGCCGAGAACTGCGGCTATCCACACCTGAGCCGGATTTGAGTCAGTGGCAGGTGATGGTCGCTGCCATCAAGAGCCGCAGCAAGTCGGTAAGCATCGGCCTTGTGGGAAAATACGTGCAGCTTCACGATGCCTATCTGTCTGTTGCGGAGGCCTTGCGGCACGCCGGGTTTGCCCTTGGTGCAAAGGTGGACATTCAATGGATCGACTCGGAGACGGTCACGGCAGACACGCAGGACGAGCTGCTCTCCCAGCTTGACGGGATTCTTGTCCCGGGCGGCTTCGGAAGCCGCGGCATCGAAGGCATGATTCTGGCGGCTCAATATGCCCGGGAGCATCGCATTCCCTATCTGGGTATTTGCCTCGGTATGCAGATTGCCGTCATCGAATTTGCCCGCCATGTACTCGGTCTTACAGGCGCCGATTCGGGCGAATTTGCCCCGGAGTGCCGCCATAAGGTCATTGACTTTATGCCCGGTCAAGGCGAGGACATCGACAAGGGCGGTACCCTCCGTCTGGGCAGTTATCCCTGTGTGATCGCCGAGGGAACGACCATGGCGCGATGCTATGGAGGCGCACAGATTTGGGAGCGTCACCGCCACCGCTATGAGTTCAATAACGACTATCGAGATGCTTTGCGGGCGGCGGGAATGACCATAAGCGGGCTCTCCCCTGACGGGAGATTGGTGGAGGCAGTGGAGCTGAGCAGCCAGCCCTTCTATGTTGGTGTGCAGTATCACCCCGAATTCAAAAGCCGCCCCACCCGGCCTCACCCGCTGTTTCAGGGTTTCCTCGCTGCCGCATTGGAAAGTGGGAAATGAGCGATTTGGGGTTCAGCAGCGACACAACGGTCAATGCTGCCAACAGAGCTGGGCACTGCCGGCAGCAGGGAGATCGTCCTTTCTGCTGAAGCAAAAAGGACACAATAAGAGGAAAAATGCGCAAAGAGCATCGGGGAGGAGGCACTGCAATACCTTAGCGCACAAAACAGCCCCGACGCTAAATGATCTTCGCATTGCAAGAATATAATACGGGTGGTAGAACAAAACGCCGGAGAAGGAGGCATTTCTCCTTCTCCAACGATTTTTAGTTCGGAGTCCGCTTCTCATGCTGCATAGCGTTTTCGAGTGGGCGGTCAAGGATCGCCTGATTCCGCGCAATCCGACCGAGGACTGCATCGCACCGAAGGTACAAAAAATCGAAATGCAGATTCTTCCACCGGAGCATATTAAGGATTATCTGGATACCGCCGACAAAAGAGGACTCCTCCCCATGTTCTATCTGGAGCTGGTCACGGGCTTGCGGAAGGGCGAGATCACGGCGCTTCTCTGGAGTGACCTCGACGCAAGGAATAACACCATCTCTGTCAGCAAGCAGTCTGTAAAGAATCCCAATGGTGAACTGACGCTGTCCCGTCCCAAAACAGAGACTTCGGTCAGAAAAGTCAGTATTCCACAGGAGGCTGTCGATCTGCTGATAGCGGAACATGGCAAGCATCCTGAGAATCCCTACATGTTCCCCTCGCCGGCAACCGGCGAGATGTACTACCCAGACTCCGTCGTAAATCTGCACAAGAAGATTCTGAAGGACGCTGGGCTGCCGCACATCAGATTTCATGATCTCCGACATACCTTCGCAACGCTGGCACTGCAAAATGGAGTGGACGTCAAAACCGTCAG
>CABSAW010000080.1:0-5963 GCA_902475745.1 uncultured Oscillospiraceae bacterium | reverse complement strand
CCAGCGCTGCAAGGCCTGCCGCGACGCTCGCAAGAACGCTGCCCGCGGTCCCCGCGAGTATTTCACCGCTGTTTGCGCGGCTTGCGGCGGCGAGGCCAAGGTGCCTTTTGAGCCCAAGTCCGACCGTCCCGTTTATTGCAGCGACTGCTTCGCCAAGATGCGCCAGAACGGCTAACACTCACACCACACACATTGCTTTTATGTAATAAAAAATACCGGCACACAGATGTGTGCCGGTATTTTTGCGTTGGCCTCCCAAGCGGTAAAGAGCACCACACGTATGTGGTGCTCTTTCTCTCATCCATCATATACGGCAGCGTTTTTCGCCGCGTACCGTGCGCCGGAACTTCAGCGCAGTTTCGGAATCAGCAGCATGTACTGTGCCGCATCGGTATCATCCTCCAGCTGATTGGCAGTGCGGATCGCATCCTCATCTGTCTGATGGCGCTTGGCAATGTCCCAAAGCGTCTCCCCCGCCCCCATGCGGTATAAAACCAGACTGGGCCCTGATGTCCCTTGGCTTTCCGAAAGCGTCGCCGCGGTGATCCCGTTGACTGTCTCCTCTCCCGCGCAGCGCAGGGAGAATCTGACCGGAATCCGTACCAGACATGTGCTGCCGGTAAATTGCGGCAAAACCCGGCAGCAGCTTACGCCAACCGGACCGCCGATTCCTTCTGCCGGAGCCATAACCTCTGCTGTCCGTTCCGTGCTGACCGGCGCACCGGTTTCATCCAAATAGAGCAGCTGGACATGCAGCAGCGTGTGCAGCTGTGTTCCGTTCTCTGCTGCGGTGATCTCCACAGGCCCGCAGTCCAGCCCCGTCACTGCGACAAACGGAGCCGCCCCCTCCAATTCCAGCCGCAGCTGCGCCTCCTGCTGCAATTCTCTGTCCGGCAGCATCTGCGGAATGGTCATTTCTCCCCGCTTCAAGTCTGCCGCAAAGCGAACACTGTACAAGTCGTCAATATACGGTAGGGTACGGTGCTGATAGCATTTGATATAGACACCTATGCGAGCCGTCAGGCAAAAGCCGCACCCGGTATCGGTGCGCAGCGTTCTGACATCGCATTCCCGCAGCTCAGGATACAGCGTATACTCCGCCTCCGGCAGCTCAAGCGCCTCGAAAATCTGAGAAAAAGGCATCGTCACGTCATATTGCCGCAGCCGCTGCACCTCATCGCGGTAAAGAACCCACAGCCATAGCTCACCTTTGACCATCAGCTTGTTTCCCAAGCGCTGCACGGATAAAACAGCTGGACACACCCGATAGAGCAGCGCATCCTCCGGCACGATTCCATTCTCCAGCAGCGCATTTTCCGTAAAGCTGAACTCCTTTTCAGTAATTGCAGCCAGTGTATTGACTTCCAGTGCCCGGCTGTGCCGCCGCAATGTCCGCTCCTCTTCTGTCCCGGTACAGATCCGGTGCTTGGTCGGTCGGTACCCGGTAGCCGTGATTTCCGGCAGCACTTTGATGTACAGCTTCCTCGATGTGGTAGCTCTCGCCTCTGCCAGCAGCACACGCCCTGATGTGCAAAGCACCGTACATTTCTCCAGTACCCGGTTCTCCAGAACGCAGGAAAAGGGCACCGAAACGCCCATGCTCCGCAACCCATCCGCCTCTTCCGATGTGTAAAGAATCGTTACTTTAACACTGCCGGAAATCGCCGCCTTTCCTGCATTCAATGTCTTTTCATGAATCGAGATATGTCCCACGGTATCCACGATCCGCGCAATATCCGGGCAATACTCCGGGATCGCCGTTTCCATTACTTCTTCATGCGCCGAAACAAGCGGCTCCGCCGCTTCATAGGAGAAAACTTCCTCAAACTGCAAGGCCAATTCCATAGTTCAACCCTCTCAATCGCTATTGTTGCTTCATTATATGAGAGCGGCATGTTTTTATTCCTTGATCCCAAAAATACGGCATAACAGCCCGCGCAGCACTTTAGGTGCTTTCCAGACAACAATTTTCATGCACTTTTACCTCCTTTTCAAGCACGAAATACCACAGCCGATCAGCAGAAAGGCCACCAGAAACATCAATACGCCCACAGGAAAGACCGCCGCAATCAGAATCCCAACGCCCAGCGCCAAAGCGCAGATTCCCAGACATTTCTCCCCGTTTCCCCTCATGCGGATCCCCCCTCCCGTCAACAGTTCCCATCACATCTTATGATGCGGCGTTTGTTCCGGTGCGCGCAAAATAGAAAGTCCACCCCCTCAGGGTGGACTTTCTCATGCAAATATCAAATTCGAATCGCCAGCTGATAGGCAGCCTTTGTGCATTTCCAGATATTGCCCGGCCCCTCTGTGCAGCTGCTGTCACCGATATTATAAAGCTCGGGCGCCACTCTGTTTTCCTGCGCGGAAAGGAAGGGGCGGTCATCGCCTTTCGTTCCGGCAGCCAGCACAATCAGGTCGGCACGGAAGGCTTCGATATACGCTTGCTCCCGCATGTGAGGCGCCAGCGGATTCACAATATTCTCCGGCAGAACCGGTGCCCATGTGCAATAAGGGTCAGGCACGGCTTTGGAGCGGTTACGGGAAACAATAACCTGCCCATCCTCCGCCCGCAGCACACGGGCACAGTTGATCAGTATTCCGCCGTTCTCCTCAAAATAATGAATCAGATGCCCCCGGTTTGCCGTGCAGGCTCCCCTGCCAAAATGCTCACCCATCTCGATGCAGGTAACCTGTCTCCGCTTTTCTCCGGCAAGCCAGAAGGCCGTCTCCAGCCCTACCGTACCGCCGCCGATAACGATCACCTTGTGGTCATCATCACGAAGCGTCTGCGGATGGGTCAGCAAAAAAGCGGCGTCCACATGACGCATATTTTCCAACCCCGGAATCATCACCTCAGGCGCTCTGCTGCCATTGGCAAACACTACTGCATCGTATTTTCCACGCTTCAGCATTCCGTTGTCGGCCTGCGTATTCAAATGAACCGTAATATTCTCCGCATTTTTTACCTGCCTTGTTAATCCGTCGCCATAGTTCTTCAGTTCGTATTTCCCCATCGGCGCGGCGGCGGCATGCAATTTCCCGCCCAGCCGGTCTGTTTTTTCAAATAGGTCAATCCTATGGCCGCGCCGTGCAGCCGTCAGGGAAAAGCTCATCCCGGCGCATCCGCCGCCCACCACCGCAATTCGCTTGCTGCGCTCCGTTTTCGTCAGAGCGGCAGGCAGAACATCCTCAAATCCTGTGCGGGGATTGACGGCGCATTGGGGATGCCCGCCCTCCACAAATTCGTTCACACAAGCCTGCTGGCAGCCGATACAGGGCCGGATCTCCTCAACGCGGCCGGCATATGCCTTGCTGCACCAGTCGGGATCTGCCAGCAGGGGGCGACCCAACATAACCATATCCGCCATTCCGTCGCGCAGCGCCTTTTCCGCAAGATCCGGATAGCCTAATTTGCCAACAGCCACAATGGGTACGGCAAGCCCGGCATTGGAGCGGACATTGCGCGCCGCAAAATATTCCTTTGCCACCTTGCTGATATCCAGGAAGCAGCCGGCGGGCATCCCGGAAGGCGGATGGGGCAGCCACCAGTTATCATAGCAGCCAAGGTCAACATCAAATATGTCCACGCCGGTCTTAACCAGATTTTCCATATAGTGGAGCGTATCGGCAAGCGAGCGGCCGTTTTTGAACCTGCTGAGCGTTTTAACGGTATCCATCCGCCGGCCATACGTCTCCTCCAAAGCAAGGCTCAGATCAATACGGTACATGATCGGATAGGCAGGCCCCACACGCTTGCGGATTCCCCTGACCAATTCCAGCCCAAAGCGCTGCCACGCCGCATATTTTCCGACCCTGCGGCGGTTAAAGGCCGGATTCGTTAATTGATCCAGCAGATAGCCCTCATGACCGTGCAGATACACACCGTCCAGTCCCATGGTCTTGGCATCCATCGCGGCTTGCCCCGCATTTTTGATAATGCGGTCACACTCGAAATCCGTCAGCGGCCGGCAGGGAATCTCAGGCAAATAGTAATTGGGATTCACAGAGGCGGAAACAGGCAGACGGCCTTTTGTCATCAGACATTGCGGATTGCCGACACGACCCAGCCCCGGCGTCAGCTGTATAAAAATGCGGCTGCCTCTTGCATGAACGCCCTGTGCCAGATCTCGCCAGCCCATCAGATTTGTCCGCGTTCCGTCGATGCGGGGAAAGTAGGAGAAATTTCCCTTTTCCGTTACCGAGGCATCAATATGGTGGCTGACAGGCACAAGACCCGTTGTCAGCAGGCCCACACCGCCCTCAGCTCTGGCAAAAAAATACGCAAGCATCTTGTCATTTGGCCGGCCGGTTTCCTCCGCCATCTGGCAATTTCCCATCGGTGCCATGACAATACGGTTTTTCACCGTAAGGCTGTTGATCCGAATGGGCGAAAACAGCCGGGAATAGGGATAGTATTCTTTTGTCAGCCGCGCTGTTCCGCCGGGACAGTTTTCCTTTTCCGTGCATACCCAGTTGCCATAGCTGTTGACCAGACGCTGCACCAGCACATCTCTCTTCACGCAATATTCCCCCTTCAATAGCAGCTTTCTCCATTTCAGCATACCATACTCCCACATCATGTGCAACACAAACGAAAAGAGACCCGCAGGTGTTCCCTGCGGATCTCTTGAAAGGTCATTTACTTACCGGCGTTCATCTGAGCGGCGACTTCAGCGGCGAAGTCCTCCTGCTTCTTCTCGATACCCTCACCGGTCTGATAGCGAACGGCATCCACAAACTTGACGCTGCCGCCCAGCTTCTTAGCGGCGTCGTCCACATACTTCTCAACGCTGCCCTGGAAGAGGTCGCTGCGGACGAACTCCATCTGCATCAGGCAGTTCTCCTCATAGAACTTGTTCATCTTGCCCATCACGATCTTTTCCTTGACCTGAGCAGGCTTGGAAGCCATCTTGGGATCAGTGTCCATCAGGGCCAGCGCAATCTTCTTCTCCTCGGCCAGCACGTCCTCGGTGACCTGGGACTTATCCCAGAAGCGGGGATTCAGCGCAGCGATCTGCATGGCGATATTCTTGCCGATCTCAGTGGCGTCAATGCCGCCCTCCACAGCCAGATTCACCAGCACGCCGATCTTGCCGCCGGCATGGACATAGCCCACGCTGGTGTTCTCGGCAAAGCGGACGAAACGGCGGACCTGCAGGTTCTCGCCGATGGACATGACCTTCTCGGGCATGGTCTCGGAAACGGTCAGCTCGGTGCCGGTGTACTTGCAGTTCATCAGCGCGTCCACATCGGCGGGATCGTTCTCCGCGATGGTCTTGGCGATATCCTTCACGAAGGCCACGAACAGCTCGCTCTTGGCGCAGAAGTCGGTCTCGCAGTTGACCTCCACCACGACGCCCACGCCGTTCTCGGTCAGCGCGTAGGACATACCCTCGGCGGCGATGCGGCCGGCCTTCTTGGCAGCCTTGGCCAGGCCCTTCTCACGCAGCCACTCAACAGCCTTATCCATATCGCCGTCGCACTCGACAAGCGCCTTCTTGCAGTCCATCATACCCACGCTGGTCATTTCGCGCAGGGTCTTAACATCAGCAGCAGTAAAAGCCATGATTGAATCCTCCAATAAATATAGTATAGTGGAAACGGGGCAGGGACACTTCCCTGCCCCGTCAGTTTACGCGGTTTCCTGAAATTGACTTACTCAGCGTCCTTGGCTTCCTCGGCGGCAGCCTCGGCCATCTGCTCACCCTGACGGCCCTCGATCATAGCGTTGGCCATGATGGAAGCGATCAAGCGGATGGCGCGGATGGCGTCATCGTTGCCGGGGATGGGGTAATCGATCTCATCGGGATCGCAGTTGGTATCGGCGATGGCCACAACGGGAATGCCCAGGCGGTGTGCCTCGGCGATGGCGTTGCGCTCCTTGCGGGTATCCACGATGAACAGCGCGCCGGGCAGCTTCTTCATTTCCTTCACGCCGCCCAGATACTTCTCCAGCTTCT
>CABSAW010000079.1:0-5986 GCA_902475745.1 uncultured Oscillospiraceae bacterium | reverse complement strand
GATAGGCAAAGCCCTTTCCCGTTCCGATCTCACTGGCGGCAAAGCTGACCAGCGTATTCTTCGCCGGCTTCTTGATGGCCTTGCCCACCCGCTCCAGAATCACCAGACCGCAGGCGATGACCCAGCCGTTTTCCGGAATCAGCGCCAGCGCTGGAATGGCCAGCACCTGCATGGCATAGCCTGCCATCACCAACGTCCAATACCGCTTGGTTTTGTCTGCCACAAAACCGGAGAGCAGGCGCAGCGAATAGCCGCATAGCTCCCCGATACCGGAGACAAAACCGATGGTGGCCGCCGATGCGCCGGCAAGGTTCAGGTATTCGCCCAGAATGCTTCTGGCGCCCTCGTGGGTCATATCCGAGAACAGGCTGACAATGCCCATCAGCGTGATAAAGGCCACCGCGCCGCTGAGCTGCTTTTTGCGTTTTGCAGACAAGAAACTCGCCTCCGTGGATGATTTGCCGTATGGCTCCTGCTTTCTCCACTATACGCGCAAGATTGTCCGCTGTCAATCCGCCCGTGGCATTTGGCCGCTCTGCCCTTCAGAGGCGCTTTCTTTGGGAAATACCGGCCAAATCCGCTTGGCGCTGCTTGACGCTACGCGCACAGCCTTTCAAGAACGCCGAGGATCAAGTCCATCGTTATCCGGATGCTGTCAAGCGCGCAGCGCTCCTTGGGCGTATGAACATCAAAAAGCGACGGGCCGATGGCGATCATATCCAGCCGGGGATTCTTTTCGGAAAAAGCGCCGCACTCAAGCGCGCCGTGGATCGGCTCAACGACCATATCCTGACCGGTCAGCGCCTTGTAAACCTGACAGGTCAGCGGCGTCAGCCTGCTTTTGGGATTGACCGCCCACGCAGGGGAGTGCTCTCCCTGCTCGAACGTAAAGCCGAAAGCGGCGGCGATGGCGCGGTCGATGGCCAGCAGCTCCTGTGCGCGGTAGGCAGCGCAGCTGCGCGACATGGCCGCCAAACGCATTTCCCCCTCCGAAACCGCTAAAAGTCCCAGATTCTGAGAGCTTTCCGTCAGTCCCGGCACATAGGGGCTTACCGTATGAACACCATCAGGAAGCGTCAGAAGAAGGCGCAGCAGGGCATCGGCCTCTGGGGCGGGAACCACGGCGGAGATATCTTCGCTGCCCAGCGCCCAGCGGAAAGCCATGTTCTGCTCAATCTCCCCGAACCCGGCTTTCCATTCAAGAGAAAGCTTCTCCAAAAGCCGGAAGGCCTGTGGAAGGTGCTGGGGGCAGAGCGTGATTTTCGCCTCAGCCGATGCGGGGATCGCATTTCGTGCCTGCCCGCCGTGGAAGGATACCAGCTGGTAGTCGATCTGCGCAAGCGACAACTCGTGCAGCAGGCGGCCGAGACAGCGCAGCGCATTTGCACGGCCTTTATGGATATCGACCCCGGAATGACCGCCCAGCAGGCCGGTCATCTCAAGCCGCAGCACCGGCCAGCCCACATTCGCCGCGCAGCTTTCATATGAGCGGGTAAAGGCCATGAAGTCGCCGCCGGCGCTTGAATTGCAAAGGGAACCCAGCCACTCCCAATCCAGATTGATGAGATAATCCGCGTCCAGATACTTGGGATCGATGGCACCGGAGGACATACCGTCCTCCTCGTTGACGGTGAACAGCACCCGCAGCGGACCGTGAATCGCCTCCTGCCCGGCAAGAACAACCAGCGCCATGGCAACGCCGATCCCGTCATCGGCGCCCAGACTGGTTCCCTCCGCGGAGATAAAGCGGCCGTCATTGACGACCCTGATGGCATCCTCCGTGGGACGAAAGGCCACACCCTCCGCCGCCACGCAAACCATGTCCATATGCGCCTGCAAAATGACGCGAGGTGCGTTTTCGTATCCGGGGGAGGCGGGTTTTTCAATTATCACATTGCCGATCTCGTCCACGACATAGGGTAAGCTGTGCGCCTGCGCCCAGCTGCACAGGTAATCGGCAATTTTTTCCTCGTGATGGGAGGGCCTTGGAATGGCGGCGATTCCCATAAACTCGTCAAGAACTTTTTGCAGCATCCGATCATTCATCTCCTATACTTGGATTTTCTGAAAAGCAGGGGCCTTATTCCGAAGGGGGAAGGCCTCTGCGGATGCCTTCCCCCTTGCGGGTGCTTGCCGTATTATGCGTACTGGACGATCTGCTGTTCAGGCTTGCCCAGAATCTCAAAGTAGCGGGACCAGATTTTCTGAAGATAGGCCAGATCGTTTCGCCACCACTTCTCATCCACCTTCACAGCGCCCACCGCAACGTGCTCAACGAGGATCTCGCCGTTTTTACCCACGATATCAGCATTGGAAAGCGGCGCGCAGGTATCCGTGTTGATATAGCAGATGATATCCGGCGCGGTCATGCGCGTCTTTACAATGCTGTCGGGTGAGGTTTCCTCGAGGATCAGATTCTCATTGAGGAAATAGGTTTTCCATTTCGTGCCGTCATCGCCGGTGATTTCGACAAAGCCCTTGTCAAAGCCAAGCGCCTGCTCGTTGTGCACACTGGTGACGGTGCCGCGGCCGATCTCTCTGCACTCGAGACCGGCGTCCCTGAGCTTATCGAAGATACCCGCGGACGTGGCTGCGGTGCGCAGCTTCTCGCCGACCGTGCAGCATTTTTTGACGCTCTTGACAGGCAGATTGTTGATGATATCGTTCTTCCGCACCATCCAGCCGGACAGACCGCCCATCTGGGAGAACGCAACGCACAGATTGCGGCCGATGGTCTCACCCATCGCGGCGTCTCTGGCATTTTCCAGCTCGATGGACACCCGGTTGCCCTGGTTGTCAGACATGGCCAGAGGCGAGGTCTGCAGGCCGTTGACGTGCAGCAGCAGCGTGTCCAAAGCCGGCACGGCACGGCCTGAGCCGTCTGCGTCGATAAAGGGGATCCCCTTCTCCATGGCGACCAGCAGAGGAACCAGTGTGTTGAATCCGCCGATCTCAACCGCAATGGAATAGTCGATAGATTTGCGCTTTTCATCGGCCATCTTCCGCAGATGGTCGAAAGAGCCGTTGATATAGGGGGCAATGCGTACCTCCTTGAACTTGGTGGGCGCGCCCATCGCCGCCGTACAGCAGGCATAACCGGCGGCATCCATCTCATCCGGCTCCATCACCTGAACCATAACATCGGCGTCATCTGCGATGCCATGATCCTCCTTGAACTGATCCAGCGCCATTTCGCCGCTTTCGCAGGCGCCGCCGCCACCGCCGCCGAAGATTGTCGCACCGTAGATCATGTTGCGAATGCCGTTTCCGTCGAGACTATACATGTTCGTTCCTCCTGTATGTTGTATTTCATTGTTATGAAACAATGCACCGATGATGGAATTCCCTTACTTCAGGTTGGCTTCGATCTCGTCGAGGGTGATTTCACCCTGACCACCCATGACCCCCTTGCCACACAGCGGATAGAGGATCAGGTACAAAACGCCGGAAACCGCGACCGCGTCCAGCGCCGGACTGAAAAAGCTGAAGAACAGCGCAACTGCGCAGCCGCAGGCCCATGCGATAATACCGCACCAGTTGAAGCCCCGCACAGGGCGCCAGTTTTCGCTTCTGCCCTTGCCGATAATCCAGTAGTCCGCGATCACAACGCCCATGATGGGCGGCACCAGTGCGGAGATGATGTTGATAAACCCCTGCATGGCGTCGGCCATACCGGCCATGGCCATCAGCGTGCCGGCAGCGCCGCACAGCATGGTCACCATCGGCCGCCGCTCGTCCTTCAGGTTAAATACCTTCATGGCCGCCATGCCGGAGGTATAGGCGTTGCCGGTGTTTGTGGTCCAGGTTGCCAGGATCAGAACCAGCATACTCAGAACAGGCAGCCCCATACTGGCAAAGACCGAGGTAATGTCGTAAGTACCGGCGGACAGGCTCATGATCGAGCCGACCATGAACATCAGTACGGCGGCGGGAATCACGCCAAGAGCCGTTGCCATCACTGTTGCGCCGCGATTTTTTGCATAGCGCGTATAATCCGGGTTGGTGGTGGCGCCGACCGCGAACAGGCCGATGACCAGCGAGACCGCCGGCGCCAGCCCCATGGCGCTGCCGGGCTCCGGCTTGACGGCCACGATGTTGTCCCATCCTGTGGTGGTGATCGCGTGGACCATTCCGTACAGGCACATGGCGATCAGGGCGGGAACCGCAATGTAGTTGAGCCACTTCATAAGCTTGAAGCCATAGACGGCGGTGATCAGCATCACCGTACCCCAGATGAGGCAGGACAGCCAGAAGGGGAAGGCGATGTGCCAGTAGCCCATCAGGGTGACGAAGGCTGTTGCGCAGGTGGCGGTCTGGATGCCGAACCAGCCCATCTGCCCGATAAAAATGGAAACGCTCAGCAGGTACGAGGAGCCGCGGTCGCCAAAGGCTCGGGTGCCGCACATGCTGGAGGGCAGGCCGAGGTCTGTTCCCTGCATGCCGACCATGATCATAAGAATGCTGCAAATCGCAAAGCCGAGAAAGCAGGCCAGCAGCACGCTTCCAAAGCTCATGGAGGCAGAGAGCAGGCCGCCCACCATCAGCATGGGAATGCAGATCATTGTGCCGATCCAGATAAAGGCGATGCTGTACCAGGACTGGCGCTGTTCTTTCGGTACACGGCTCAATGCTTTCTTTTCAACGGTGCTGTTCATCGTATTGTCCATCAGATCCTCTCCTTTAACCTTGGTCTTACATTCGCGATTGTTGCCCCAAAACATGCAACTGCTTCATGCTTATGCAGCTTGGATGAGAACATGCCTTGTCTGAATGAAAAAAATGAAAACCGCTGTAAAAAAAGACCGGCCTATGCTATACTGGATGTCAGCAATTACCGGCGGCAGGGCGGCGGACAGGCCGCCTTCAGGCGCGGCATGTGGAAAGGAGCGGTAAATACCATGAAAGGAACGGCGGTTTACCATTCGCCGGTGGGCGATATCCGGCTGGAATATGAGGATGGCGCGGTCATCGCGCTGAAAAAAGCGGATGGCCCGGCGGATGAGGGTGCGCCCAATGAACTGACGGAGCAGGTCTTTCACCAGCTGGAGGAGTATTTCTCCGGAACACGCCAAGCGTTTGACTTTCCGTACCGACTCCGGGGCACACCCTTTCAGGAGCGGGTGTGGGCGGCGCTGCGGGAGATTCCCTACGGCCAGACGCGGACTTATCAGCAGATTGCTGCGGCGATCGGCCAGCCGAAGGCCTGCCGCGCTGTGGGCATGGCGAACCATGCCAATCCGCTTTTTATCGTCATTCCCTGTCACCGCGTCATCGGGGCAAACGGCAGCCTTGTGGGCTACGGCGGCGGACTGGAAATGAAAAAAGCCCTGCTGGAGCTGGAGGCCGGTATCTCACACAAAGACACGGATGACAAAAGCCCCGCGATATGATATACTGCGTGTATCAGCAAAAAGGAGGCACACGGTATGCACATCAACTGGTTCAAGGATCAGAACAACCTGATCTACATCAACGGCGAGACACAGCTTGCCGAGCTGGAGAATACACTGCGCTTTCCCGGCCTGGCCGAGGCGGCCAATGAGCTGCGGCGGCACCCAACGGCGGAGGGGCTGACCATCAAGGGGCCCAAACGCACCAGCGGACGCTTGTTCGTACCGGATCTGACATTCGGCCAGCATATCGAAATGGGCGAAAATATCTTTTTCTTTATGGGCGAGATGCAGGAATGCTATGTGATTTATTGGCTGGACGCCCCTGTGGCGCAATAAGCACTGCCCGCCAGCCCCCATTCCCGCACTTACAGCAAGCCGCAGACCTGCTTGCGTGCAAAAAGCTCCTTTGAAGGTTTCAAAGGAGCTTTTTCTCGACATTCGCTTTTGTAAGAGCGCGCCGCTATCTATGAACCGATTGCACCGGCACGGCCTGTCTGCACAGCCTTAAAGGGAAAAACAGCAAAGAAAGGAACACCTGATGAATCAGAAAGAACTCAACGAAATTCGCCGGCGCTTCAAGCTGGACAAAAACG
>CABSAW010000078.1:0-5993 GCA_902475745.1 uncultured Oscillospiraceae bacterium | reverse complement strand
AAATACATCGCCGCCGGCGCGCAGCACACCGGTAACGGCGGTGATGGAATAGGCGTGGAGCGGAATGGAGGCAAAGCCTGTGACGGCCAGCGCCGTAGCGATCCGCGCCGTCTCGTCAAAAAGGCCGAAGAGGGGGAAAATCACCGGCTGGAACAGCAGCGGCACCAGTGCCAGCGCAAACAGCGCCAGCACCACGCCCACCAGAATCGTCACCCACAGCAGGGTATGGCTCAGCTCCAGCACTTCTTCGCGGCTCCGTCCCTCGCCGATGGCCTTGCCCACGATAACGGCAGTAGCGGCGCCCAGGCCGAAGCACACCACCAGGAACAGCCGGTTTAGGTTGCCCATAACGGCATTGGCCGCCAGATACTCCACAGAGTTGGCCGTATATCCCAGAATCACCGTCAGCATACTGTTGCCCAGACCCCACAGCAGCTCATTGCACAGCACGGGGGAGGAATACTTCACGAACCGGCGGAACATCTCCCAACCGGGACGGAAAAAGGCTTTCAGGTTCAGGGGCATGGTCTTGCTGCGCAGGGCGCAGAACAGGCAGACGGCAAACTCCGCCACACGGCTGAGCAGCGTGGCAATGGCAGCACCCTCTACCCCCAGCATGGGGAAGCCCATCTTGCCGAAGATCAGCAGATAGTTCATGCCGGTGTTGATTACGGTGGACATGCCGAACAGCTTCATGCCGAAGGAGGAATTCTCTACACTGCGCTGGGCGCTGACGTAGATGGAGGACATCATATTGAACACATAGGAAAAGCCGATCACACGCAGATACGGCGCGCCCAGCAGCGACAGCTCATGCTTGTTGCTGAGCAAGTCCATGATCTCCACCGGCCGCAGAAAGAGGGCGACGGCCACCACGGTTGCGATGCCCACGCCCAGATAGGAGGCCACGCCTATGGCGCGGCTGATGTTCTCCAGATCCTTCTTGCCCCAATACTGGCTGATCAGGATGCCCACACCGGACTGAACGCCAAAGACGATGGAGATCAGTAAAAACACCGGCACGTTGGCCGTGGTCACAGCCGCCATGGCCTCGTTGCTCAGCTGGCTGACCATAAAGGTGTCGATCAGTCCCAGTGAAAAGGTGATCAGGTTTTGCAGAGCGATAGGCGCCGACAGGCGGAAGAGCCGCTCATAAAAGGCGCGGGGTTGTTTCAGTTCTCGGATCATTTCTTACCTCACAGCATAGGAAATCGTGTATTTTTGTGCTGCAAAAGCGCTGCACACAGCCCGTCAATGTCGGAAAAATCCGTCTCGGGGCCAAAGCTGATGCGGAGCACGCCGCCCGCGGTGCGCTTGTCAAGGCCCAGCGCCGTTACCACATGGCTCAGCTTGCCCCGGTGGCAGGCGCTGCCTGCCGACAGGCAGATGCCCTGCGCGCCCAGCTCCGTCACCACGTTGGCGCTGGGATAACCCACCAGAGACACCATCAGAATGTGGGGAGCCTCGCCCTGTCCCACGGCCACCACGCCGTCAATGGCCAGCAGCTTTTCACGGCAGTATGCCTTGATCTCAGCCATATGGGCCAGCTTGTCCGTCAGGCCTTCGGCACGCAGCTCCACCGCCTTGGCAAAGCCAGCAATCTGTGCGGTGGCCTCGGTCCCGGAGCGGGTACCCGCCTCCTGTCCGCCACCGTGGAGCAGCGGGCGGATATTCCGGATGCTGCCGCCTACGTACAGTGCGCCGATCCCCTTGGGGCCACCGATCTTGTGGGCGGAAATGCTCATCATATCCACACCCAGCGCTTTGGGAGCGCAGGGCACCTTCATAAAGCCCTGCACCGCGTCGGTATGCAGCAGGGCACGGCTGCGGCGCTCCTTCAAAAGCTTTGCAATGTCCGCCAGCGGGAATACGCAGCCGGTCTCATTATTCACCAGCATGATGCTGACCACCGCCGTATCCTCCCGCAGGGCGTCACCCACCTGCCGGGCGGTGATATGGCCGGTTTTATCCGGCTTGAGATATGTTACCTCATAGCCCTGCTGTTCCAGTGCGCGGCATGTCTCCAGCACAGCGCTGTGCTCTACAGTGGTGGTGATGATATGCTTTCCCACATGGCGGTTGTGCCACAGCGCGGAGAGAATGGCCCAGTTGTCGCTCTCTGTTCCGCAGGAGGTGAAGTGCAGCTCGCCGCTCTGGCAGCCCAACGCCGCCGCGATGACGGCGCGGCAGCCCTCCACCATCTTCCGGGCCTCCTGCCCCATAGGGTACTGGGAGGAGGGATTGCCAAACTGCTGCGTCAGCACACGGTACATCTCATCGGCAACAGCCGCCGGAATCGGCGTGGTGGCGGCGTGATCCAGATAAATCATAGCGGTTTCCTCCCTAATTTTCGGCAGCCGGGTATTGTCATACCCGGCAGAATCAAGTATAATGAAATAATATGTTAACGGTACTTCATTATACTGTATCAAAGAGGAAAGTGCAAGATGCGCGTTGCAATTTACACCCTTGGCTGCAAGGTAAACCAATATGAAACACAGGCCATGGAGCAGGAGCTCGTCCGCCGGGGCCACACGCTGGTGCCCTTTGAGACGGCGGCGGATGCCTATATCGTCAACACCTGTTCCGTCACCGCCGTCAGCGACAAAAAATCGCGGCAGATGATCCGCCGCTGCCGCAAGCTGAACGAGCATGCGGTGGTGGCCGCCTGCGGATGCTACGTCCAGACGCATCCCGACGAGGCGGCGGGACTGGCACTGGATCTGATTGCCGGCACCGGCGACAGGATGGCGTTTCTCGACCTTTTGGAGCAGACCGCCCGGGAAAAAGAGCCTCTCACGCTGCTGGACGATGCCCTGCGCCGCCGCGAGTTCGAGGTACTGCCTGCCGGCGGCATGGCGGAACGTACCCGTGCCATGCTGAAGGTGGAGGACGGATGCGTTAACTTCTGCACCTATTGCATCATCCCCTATGCCCGCGGGCCGGTGCGCTCGCTGCCGCTGGAAACCGCCGTGGCGCAGACCCGGCAGCTGCGGCAGGAGGGCTATCGTGAGCTGGTGCTGACCGGCATTGAGATCTCCAGCTGGGGGCAAAACCTGGAAAGCGGCGTTGGGCTTATCGACCTGCTGGAGGCGGTCAGCGCCGCGGCAGGCGATATGCGCCTGCGCTTGGGCAGTCTGGAGCCGCGCACGATCACAGAGGACTTCTGCCGCCGGGCGGCGAAGCTTCCCAACCTGTGCCCCCATTTCCACCTGTCGCTGCAATCCGGATGCGACGCCACGCTCAGGCGCATGAACCGCAAGTATGACACCCAGCGGTATCGCCAGTCGGTGTCGCTGCTGCGGCAGTATTTTGAACATGTGGCCATTACTACCGACCTGATCACCGGCTTCCCCGGCGAGACAGAGGAGGAATTTGCGCAGACGCTGACCTTTATCGAGCAGTGCGGCTTTGCCGCCATGCACATCTTCCCCTACTCCATCCGTCCCGGCACCAAGGCGGCAGCCATGCCCCAGCTGACGGCAGCGGTAAAGGAGGCGCGTGCGGCACAGGCAGCGCAGACGGCGCAGCGAATGCACCGGGCCTATCTGGAAGGCTGCATCGGCAGGACGTATCCAGTGCTGTTTGAGCAGGAAAAGGACGGGCACTATATCGGCCACGCGCCCAACTACATGGAGGTGGCCGCAGACGGGCACGACCTGCACAATCAGGTTCGGGAGGTGACCATCACCGCATGCAACGGCGAAACATTATGGGGAGAGATTCAATGAAGGAAGAGCGGCATCACTTTTTTGCCTATATCAGCCGGATGCGGTTCATCAACCGCTGGGCGCTGATGCGCAACAGCTATATGGAGAACATCCAGGAGCACAGCCACATGACGGCCGTGCTGGCTCACGCACTGGCTGTGATCCGCAACCAGTTTTTTGACGGTTGCGTGGATGAAGGACAGGTGGCGGTGGCGGCGCTGTACCATGATGCCGGGGAGATCCTCACCGGTGATATGCCCACCCCCATCAAGTATTATAACCCCGCCATCCGGGAGGCCTACCGTCAGGTGGAGCAGGTGGCGGAGGACAAACTGCTGGGTATGCTGCCCGATGCGCTGCGGCCTACATACAGCGCCGCCCTGTCCCCCGCCGCGCCGGAGATCGGCCAGCTGGTAAAGGCCGCCGACAAGCTCAGCGCATACATCAAATGTCTGGAAGAGCTGAAGGCGGGAAACAACGAGTTCCGGCAGGCGGCGGAGCAGACCCGCTATGCGCTGGACGATATGGAGCTGCCGGAGGTAGGCTATTTTCTCGAGCACTTCCTGCCGTCATTCAAGCTGACGCTGGATGAATTGGAGTGAAAGCTGGCATGAAATCTGACGATTTCATTGCCAAAGGGGCTTGCGGCCGGCTGTGCGCGTCCTTCGGACACACTGGCGGCCGAGAAGAATTTTTCTGACGTACACGCCGCCGGAAAAATAATTTGAATGATTCGCGGCGTCCGCGCCGCGAACTCTGCGAGGCTTTTCGCAACTTACACCAAAGGAGTGATCATATTATGAAAGCAATTGTAACCGTGGTCGGCAAGGATCAGGTGGGGATCATCGCCGGTGTGTGCAGCACGCTGGCAGACTGCCAGATCAATGTGCTGGACATCAGCCAGACCATCATGGAGGGCTATTTCACCATGATGATGGTGGTGGATCTGAGTGTGTGCAAGGCACCCTTTGACGAGCTGCGCACAGTTCTGACAGAATACGGCAAGGGTCGGGGACTGTCCATCCGCATCCAGCGAGAGGATATCTTTGACGCCATGCACAAGCTGTAAGAGGGACACGCCATGCTGAATCTGCAAAATATTTTCGATACCATCGACATGATCGACAAGCAGCATCTGGATATCCGCACCATCACCATGGGCATCTCTCTGCTGGACTGCGTCAGCGAGGATACGGGCCGCTGCTGTCAAAAAATATATGATAAGATCTGCCGCCGTGCGGAGAAGCTGGTGCGTACCGGCGAGGACATTGAGAGCGAGTTCGGCATCCCCATTGTCAACAAGCGTATCTCCGTGACGCCTGTGGCGCTGGTGGCGGGCAGCTGCGATACCGAGGACTATGTGCCGTTTGCCCTGACGCTGGACCGGGCGGCCCATACCTGCGGCGTCAACTTCATCGGCGGCTATTCCGCCTTGGTGCAGAAGGGCTTCACCAAGGGCGACGAGCTGCTGCTGCGCTCTATTCCGCAGGCGCTGGCCCAGACGGAGCTGGTCTGCTCCAGCGTCAATGTGGGCAGCACGAGGGCCGGCATCAACATGGACGCCGTGGCCCGCATGGGCCGCATCATCAAGGAGACGGCGCATCTGACCCGCGCGCAGGACGGCCTTGGCTGCGCCAAGCTGGTGGTGTTCTGCAACGCCGTGGAGGATAACCCCTTTATGGCCGGGGCGTTCCACGGCGTGGGCGAGGCGGACAGCGTCATCAACGTAGGTGTGTCCGGCCCCGGCGTGGTGTACCACGCCCTGCAAGCCTGCAAGGGACAGCCCTTCGACGTGGTGGCGGAGACCATCAAAAAGACGGCGTTCCAGATCACCCGTATGGGACAGATGGTGGCGGCGGAGGCGTCGAAGCGGCTGGATACGCCCTTTGGCATCGTAGACCTGTCGCTGGCTCCCACCCCGGCGGTGGGCGACAGCGTGGCCCGCATTCTGGAGGAGATGGGGCTTGCCGTCTGCGGCACCCACGGCACCACGGCAGCGCTGGCGCTGCTGAACGACGCGGTGAAAAAGGGCGGCGTTATGGCGTCCGGCCATGTGGGCGGCTTGTCCGGCGCGTTTATCCCCGTGTCGGAGGACGAGGGCATGATCGCCGCTGCGCTGGACGGTACACTGACCATCGACAAGCTGGAGGCCATGACCTGCGTGTGCTCCGTGGGACTGGACATGATCGCCGTGCCCGGCAGCACCAGCGCCGAGACGATTGCGGCCATCATCGCCGACGAGGCGGCGGTGGGCATGGTGAACAGCAAGACCACCGCCGTGCG
>CABSAW010000077.1:0-6112 GCA_902475745.1 uncultured Oscillospiraceae bacterium | reverse complement strand
GTAGTCGTACTGCTGCATGATCAGCTCGGCGGTAAAGACGTGGTCCACCCAGTTAGGTACGCTGCCTGTCTCGTAATAGGCACTCTCGCCGGTGACGGCGTTGACCAGCACCGCGCCGATGATATCCCGGCCGCCAAACAGGCCGATGGTGTGGCTGACGCGGGGGCAAACCCACCACGGATCGCCGTTCTCGTCGATTTCAAAGGCAGGCTCGTCAAACATATAGGTGGGATAGTGGAAACGCAGATAGCGATACAGGTTACGGCCAAAATGTTCAGCCGGCGTATAGCGAATGCCCTCCTGAAGCCGCACCACCTCCACATTCTGGGACACCATGTCGATGATAAGATAGGCGGGCAGACCCGTCCTGCGGTTATTGAGCCATTTAATAATATCGCCGTACTGCAATGTGGTCACCCGCACAGGGCGTCCCTTATAGTTGATCTGTGTATAGTTGTCAGCCACCTCGAACTGAGAGACCATATCCGCCAGCTCGCCCAGCTTACGGTCGCCCAGCTTAGAGGCGGAGTCCTTGTCCAGCATGGGGATCTGATCGAAGGAGATCTCCTCCACCTCGGCGGCAAAGTCGCCATCCTCCACCGTCAGCAGATCCCGATAGGCGCCCGCCCGGAAAACCTGCCAGCCCAACACAGCGCCCACCAATGCCGTAACCAGCAGTGCCACCGTCAGCGTCAGCGGGATCAGGCACTGCTTTTTCAGGAATTCAAAGTAGCCCTTGGCGCCATCCCCCTGAAATCCGGAGGTCAGCACCGCACACACGGCGTAAGCTGCACACAGCAGCAGGGCAAAGGCGTAGAATTCCGGCGCTTTCAGATTGATGGGCGGCAAAATAATATAATAGTATACCGCCGCGAAAACCAGCGTTAGCGCCAGATTCAGCACTGTTCTGCCAAAGGGCGTGCCGATGGCTTTGCGGGGTTTGCGGGTGCCTTCCGTTCTGTGGAAAGAGCTTTTAAAGCCTTGAAAATTGGAATCGTTCCAGTTGATATTCATGGGGTCTCCTTTCGAGTGGTCGTGGGATGGTATCAATATGCGGCGGCATACGGTCATGCCCGCGCAGGCGCGATAAATCTTTGTGGGGTTCGGCGTCCTCGACGGCCTGTGGCATTATGCGCCTTGGGCGGTCTCCGCTCTTTCCTTCTTCATTTTCCAGATGAAATAGAGTGCCAGCGCCAGCAGTCCGCCCTCTATCATGCCCCATACCGGCCAGCCCTGTGCGTTATCCTCCTGCATGACACGGTTATAGTCATCCAAGGTAAAGATGTCCTGTTGGCTGGTACCAAGCGACAGGATTTCGCCCTGCTGCTCCTGGCGGTAGAACTGGGCGGCGCTCTCCTTCATGCGGAAATATACCTGCTGGCCCACCAGGGGCTCCAGAGCCGATTGGGTCAGGTCTCCTTTTATCAGATACGGCAGAACCAGAACACCGTCAGGATCAACATAGACAAGCCCCTCTTTAAGGTCGATCATCCGCACCGTGGCGGTCATTTCCACAGTCCTTTTCGCTTTGATGTGAGTGAGCTGCCACATCATCGCCATATTCGCGGCGCACAGCAGCATCAAAAGAATTGTCAAGCATAGCGCCGTTTTTGTTTTCATAGGCACTCCTTTCTCCCAGCCGGCTTTTTCTCTTATATTCTATGTGTATTATACCCCACACTGCCCCCGCTTGTACAGCAACTTCAACTTGCTTTTTCCTAATTTGCCCTTTTTCTCCGCAATTTGAAGTTGCACGCCGCCTGTTCATAGATTATTTACACAAAAGGTCAAAAAAAGTCAAATCTCCCTATTGACATTGTGGGTAAAGCGGTGTAAGATACATTCAAAGGTCAAAGAAAGACAAAGTCAAGCAAAGGAGGACAAGGCAATGGGTATTTCAGACGTGATCGCCAGCTTTATCCAATCGGCATTGGATGAGACGGACGGTGTGCTGGAGCTACAGCGTAACGATCTGGCGCAGCGGTTTAACTGCGTGCCCAGCCAGATCAACTATGTGATGTCCACCCGCTTCTCCCCCGAGCACGGCTATATCGTAGAGTCACGCCGGGGCGGCAACGGCTACATCCGGATCACCCGTGTGCGGACAGACCGCAAAACGCTCTTGATGCACGTCATCAATTCCATCGGCGATACGTTGGATGCCGCCAGTGCCCGGGCCATCGTCCAGAATCTGGTGGACAGCGAGGCAATTTCCGCTCAGGCGGGACAGTCTTTGCTGGCTGCCGTGAGTGACCGGGCGTTGCGCCGCGTGGATCGGGCCTACCGGGGTATGCTGCGCGCCGATATATTCAAACAGGTTTTGATCCATTTGGTTTGATTCCCCAAAAGGAGGTTATGATTTATGAAATGTGAACGCTGTGGCCAGAGAGAAGCCACCTTCTATTACCAGAGCAACATCAACGGCAAGGTGACACAGGTGCATCTGTGTCCTGAATGTGCATCGGAGCTGGGTTACACCAGCCGTCTGAATCAGGGATTTCACTCCTTCCGCCGCAGCTTCTTCGATCCCTTCTCGCTGCTGGAGGATTTCGGCATGCTGTCCAACCGCATGACCGAGTTTCCCGCCCCGCTGGAGGAGGCCGCCCGCGCCGCCGCAGGTATCGTGGATACCCCCGATACCCCCGTTGGTCTGGTGGGCCGGGACGAAGAGGTTCGGCTCCAGAAGGAGCGCCAGCGCAATGCGCTGGAAAATCAGCTGAAAGCCGCCGTAGACAGCGAGAACTACGAAGAGGCGGCACGCCTGCGGGATGATCTGAAAAAGCTCTCCTGATGAGGTGCAAGAATGAAGAAAAAGGATGTGACCATTTATGAATGAGAATAAATTTACACCCCGTGCGGAAGAATCCCTGCGTTTGGCGCAGGAAGCGGCTCAGGATCTGGGCCATGGCTATGTGGGCTGCGAGCATCTGCTGCTGGGCCTGCTGCGCGAGGAGGAGGGCATCGCCCACCGTGTGCTGTCTGAATACGGCCTTACCGACGAGATGATCACCGGTATTTTGCAGCGCAGCGTGGGGCAGGGTACCGCCGGCGACGCGCCCAGTCAGGGTCTGACGCCTCGCGCCAAGAGCGTCATCGAGCTGGCAGTGGGCGAATCCCAGCGGATGGGCGCCGGTTATATCGGCACCGAGCACCTGCTGATGGGTCTGCTGCGTGAGGGCAGCAATATGGCCGTGCGCATCCTGCGTACCGTGGGCGTGGAGCCCCGGAAGATGTATGCCTCTGTGCAGCAGAAGCTCAGCGAAAGTGCGCCTCACACCGTTACCAGCGGCGCAGGCACTTCCAACAGGGAGAACAAAAAGACCGGCAAAACGCTGGAGGAGTTCACCCGCGACCTGACTGAGGCTGCCCGTCAGGGCAAGCTTGACCCCGTCATCGGCCGTGACAAGGAGATCCAGCGTGTGATTCAGATTCTGTCCCGCCGCACCAAGAACAACCCCGTGCTGATCGGCGAGCCCGGCGTCGGCAAAACCGCCATCGCCGAGGGGCTGGCCCAGCGCATCGCCAGTGCCGACGTGCCGGAGGAGCTGCTGAACAAGAAGCTGCTGAGCCTCGACCTCAGCGGCATGGTGGCCGGCACCAAGTACCGGGGCGAGTTTGAGGAGCGCATCAAAAACACGCTGGATGAGGTGAAGAAGGACGGCAATGTGATCCTCTTCATCGATGAGCTGCATACCATTGTGGGAGCAGGCTCCGCCGAGGGCGCTGTGGACGCTGCCAACATCATCAAGCCCGCTTTGGGCCGTGGTGAGATCCGTGTGGTGGGTGCAACCACCCTGAACGAATACCGCAAGTACATCGAAAAGGACGCCGCGCTGGAGCGCCGGTTCCAGCCCGTCACCGTGGGCGAGCCCTCTGTTGAGGACACGGTGGCCATTCTGAAGGGCCTGCGGGATAAGTACGAGGCGCACCACAAGCTGACCATCACCGACGAGGCGCTGGATGCCGCCGTGTCCCTCTCCCGCCGGTACATCAACGATCGCTTTCTGCCGGATAAGGCCATCGACCTGATGGACGAGGCCGCCTCTCAGGTACGAATGAAGGCGGAGAGTGCCTCTCCCGACCTGAAGTCGCTGGAGGAAAAAATCGCCGCCCTGCGTCGTGAGAAATCTGAGGCCATTGCCGCTCAGGACTATGAGAAGGCCGCCCAGCTGCGGGATATTGAGAAGAACTACACCGATCAGGTGGAGATCGAGCGGGACAACTGGCGCAGGAAGCTGAGTCAGAACCGCGGTACCGTTACCGCCGAGGACATCGCAGGCGTGGTGGCCGGCTGGACCGGTATCCCCGTCACCCGGCTGACCGAGGACGAGAGCATGCGTCTTTTGAAGCTGGAGGAAACGCTGCACCAGCGGGTCGTTGGGCAGGACGAGGCTGTGGCCGCTGTGGCCAAGGCCATCCGCCGCGGCCGTGTAGGTCTGAAGGATCCCAAGCGGCCCATTGGTTCGTTCCTGTTCCTGGGTCCCACCGGCGTAGGCAAGACGGAGCTGTGCAAGACGCTGGCCGAGGCTATGTTCGGCGATGAAAACGCCATGATCCGCATCGATATGTCCGAGTACATGGAGCGCCATACGGTGTCCCGTCTGGTTGGCTCGCCTCCCGGTTATGTGGGTCACGAGGAGGGCGGTCAGCTGACCGAAAAGGTACGCCGTAAACCCTACTCGGTGGTGCTGTTCGATGAGATCGAGAAGGCCCACGAGGATGTGTGGAACATCCTGCTGCAAATTCTGGAGGACGGCATCGTTACCGACTCTCAGGGCCGCCGGGTGGACTTCAAGAACACCGTCATCGTTATGACGTCTAATGTGGGCGCCAAGAACATCACCGCCGCCGAAAATGCCCCCTTGGGCTTTGACGGCAGTGAAAAGGAAAAGGAGGCCGATGAGGCTGCCCGCTTCGCCCGCATCCGTGAAGCCGTTATGGCGGAGCTGAAGCGCACCTTCAAGCCGGAGTTCCTGAACCGTATCGACGAGACCATCGTGTTCCGTCAGCTGACTGAGGCGGACATCGTGAAGATCGCCCACCGTATGCTGGCCGTTACCGGCAAGCGGATGGCTCAGCAGGGCATCACGCTGGAATCCGACGAGGACGCCGTGGCCGCACTGGCCAAGGATGGCTTTGACGCCGCGTATGGCGCCCGTCCCCTGCGCCGTTCCATCCAGAACACCGTGGAGGACGCCGTGGCCGAGCAGATGCTGGAGGGCACCTTGAAGTCCGGCGACACTGCCCGAATCGTCCTGTGTGACGGCAAAGTTGTGGTGGAGAAGGTTCCCGCTGCCGAAGCGGAGGCTGAGACCATTGCCGAGGAGGTACAGCAGACCGATAGCGGCGCGCAGGCCTGATGCAGCATCTGTATCACGCCACGTCTACCGAATACCTTTAAAAGAAAAGAGCGCGTTTTCCCTTGCGGGAAGCGCGCTCCTCTTTTTGACCGAAAAAACCGAAGCCTTACGGCTTCGGTTTTTCTCACTTTGTATGTTTCGTCTCTTTCGCAACAGTGTCCGCAGTTTGCGCGGCAGCCATGCAGCAGCGCACAGCGGCGTTGCGCCCTCCCATACCCTCCAACCACCTGCTGTCAAGGCCGGTATGCAGGATATAAATTACGGTAATAGTTCTCCGGTGAGGCGCTGTACAAAATCGAGGTAATGGCGGTACCTGTATAGGGCGCTAATTGTCATCGGCAGCAAACACCACCGGGATCTGTCTTGTATGACCAAAAGGTGCAGTTGTTTCCTCCGGTGCAATGTACGGTAGAATGTTCCGTTCCACTTCGTTCATGATCCGCTCCTCTTTCATGATTCTTATGATGAAGTTACCATTTTCCCCAAAGTAAGTCAATGCCAAAGTTTCTTTTTTGCGCCGCGCTTTGTATCATTCCCACAAAGAAATCCCGCAAAAGGCAGTTTTTTCGCCGTTTTTAGGGTTGCAGTAGTGTGAACAAAGCGCTATGATGGGTAAGGCCGCGTCGCGGCAAAAAATGGACAAGAGAGAGGTTCCTTATGCACAAGAAAGTATTCGCCCCCGCGCTGTTTGACTGCTTGAAATCCTATTCCGGCAAGCAGTTCGCCAAGGACGCGGTATCGGGCGTCATCGT
>CABSAW010000076.1:0-6134 GCA_902475745.1 uncultured Oscillospiraceae bacterium | reverse complement strand
GGCGATCTCATGGGGGTCGGTGATGACGGTGGTGGTGCCGTGGGGCAGCACCGCCCGGGCAAACTCACTGGGACTGACCAGCGAGCTTTCAAGGTGAATGTGCGCGTCAATAAAGCCCGGCAGCACGATCTTTCCGCCTACATCTACCTCCACATTGCCGCTGTATTCTCCCATGCCTACAATCAGCCCCTCTGCCACGGCGATGTCGCCGTGACACAGTTCATTGGAGAAAACATTGACATACGTGGCATTTTTCAGCACGAGATCCGCCGCCCTGCGCCCTGCCGCCACCTCGATCACGTGCAGCTTCTTGTTCAGCTTTCGATTGATTTTGCCGGCATAGCTCTCTTTTACTGCCATCTTGATCCCTCCAATATAATAATTATTATTGATTTCTCATATTAGCACAATTTATTTCATATGTCCATTTCAAAAATGCGTCAACAATCGAAAAAGGATAAGGAGAGATAATAATAGGACGCTGCATCCGAAACGCTGTAAAAAAACGTGCCGCCCAGCTGAACCAAAGCGTTCAGCGGAGCGGCAGTGGGACTTATTTATGCTTGAATGCTTCCGTCGGCATTGAAAACCGGCAGAGGTGCCAGGAAGCGAATATCGTGGCGCTTGGCGGCCTCGCCCTCGGCCAGTACGGCGATACGTCCCGTTACGATACCGCCAGCCAGCTTCACCAGCTCTTCCATGGCGTGCAGGGAACCGCCGGTAGAGATCACATCGTCCATCAGCAGAATACGCTTGCCGCGGATCAGATCGGCATCGTCCCGCCCCAGATACAGCTTCTGCACACCGGCGGTGGTGATGGAGTGATCTTCCACATGAATGGGGTCGGGCATATAGGCCTTGGGTCCCTTGCGTGCGATGAAGTATTTCTTCGCGCCGCTCTGACGTGCCATTTCGTGGATCAGGGGAATGCTTTTTGCCTCGGCGGTAAACAGATAATCATAGCTGTCTGCCGGCACCAGCTTCAGCAGCTCACGGCCGCAGGCCTCGGTCAGCTCCGCATCGCCAAAGCAGATAAACGCGCCGATGTACAGGCTGTCCGTGACCTTGCAGATCGGCAGCTCACGGTGCAGGCCCGCCACATTCAGAGAATAAGTCGCCATAATAAAAATCTCCTTTATGCCGCCTGTGACCCGGTAATGGGTGCGGCGTTTGTTTCGGGATCAAAGCCGGTTTCCCGGCTGTTACTACTTATTATAAAGGTTCGTCTGGAAAAGTCAAGCAGCCCCTGTCAAAAACCCGATACACCCTTAAAACGCACATAGCGCAGCCGTGCAACAAACCAAAAAACGACATTTTGCACAAATTTACCTATGGATTTTTTACGGTCAGCCTTTGGAGAATTCGCCGGTATCCCCTTGAGAAATCCCCCAAAGAGTGTTATCATCAAAGGCGATGGAATAGGGTCCGTCAAACGTTTCCCAAAACAAGGAATAAAATTTGAGGAGGCAATTTATTATGAATGCTTATCTGGCAAGCGTGTTGGAGAATGTCCGCACCAAGCACGGCAATGAGCCCGAGTTCGTCCAGACCGTTGAGGAAGTTTTGACTTCTCTGGAGCCCGTAATCGAAAAGCACCCTGAGTATGAAAAGGTGGATCTGCTGGGCCGTATGGTCGAGCCTGAGCGTATGTTTACCTTCCGTGTCGTGTGGTGCGACGATAACGGTCAGTGGCACACCAACCGTGGCTGGCGCTGCCAGTTCAACGGCGCGATCGGCCCCTACAAGGGCGGTCTGCGTTTCCAGAAGAACGTCTATGAAGGCATCATCAAGTTCCTGGGCTTTGAGCAGACCTTCAAGAACAGCCTGACCGGCCTGCCCATCGGCGGCGGTAAGGGCGGCTCCGACTTCGATCCCGCCGGCAAGTCCGACGCCGAGGTCATGCGTTTCTGCCAGAGCTTCATGACCGCTCTGTACCGCTACATCGGGCCGGACATCGACGTTCCCGCCGGTGACATGGGCGTGGGCGGCCGCGAGATCGGCTACCTGTACGGCCAGTATCGCCGCCTGAAGGGCGTTTGGGAGAACGGCGTTCTCACCGGTAAGGGCTTCTCCTACGGCGGCTCCCGCATCCGTCCCGAGGCCACCGGCTACGGCGCTATCTACTACCTGCAGGAAGTGCTGAAGCACGAGAACGACACCATCGAGGGCAAGCGCATCGCTATCTCCGGCTACGGCAACGTGGGCTGGGGCATCATGAAGAAGGCCTCTCAGCTGGGCGCCAAGGTCACCTACTTCGCCGGCCCCGATGGCTATATCCACGATCCCGACGGCGTTATCACCGAGGAGAAGCTGGGCTTCATTCTGGAGATGCGCGCTAAGGATCCTATGCACTGCAAGCCCTATGCCGACAAGTTCGGCTGCGAGTTCGTTCCCGGCGAGAAGTGCTGGGGCGTCAAGGATGTTGACGTGTACATGCCCGCCGCCATGCAGAACGACGTCAAGATGGAGTCCGCTGAGAAGATCGCTGCTTCCGGCGTGAAGTACTACATCGAGGTCGCCAATATGCCCACCACCAACGATGCTCTGAACTTCCTGCGTCAGCAGAAGCACATCATCGTGGCTCCCTCCAAGGCTGTTAACGCCGGCGGCGTGGGTGTCTCCGCTCTGGAGATGGCTCAGAACTCCGAGCGTCTGGTTTGGAGCGCCGAGGAAGTCGATCATCAGCTGCACACCATGATGGAGAACATCCACCGCGTGTCCGCCGAGGCTGCTGCCGAGTATGGTCTGGGTTACGATCTGGTGGCTGGCGCCAACATCGCCGGCTTCAAGAAGGTTGCCGAGGCTATGATGGAGCAGGGCTGCTTCTAAGCCGAACGCCGTCATTTGTACCAAAGTACATAAAAAGTCCCGGGGTTTTACCCCGGGACTTTTTTGCCTGTCGGCACATTTGGTGTAGTTAGCCATAGAAGCCTCCTCATCGGACTTGACGCAGGGTGGATACACGGTGTCATCCTTGGTATGCGGGTATGCCTCGTTGGTCGCACCGAAGGCAGCGGTGCACATTACAAAGCATCTTATTTTTGCCGCCGTGCCAATAATACCCGGCCTGTGGTTGCAAAAATGCGTCATATCCTGTATACTGTAACGTAATCATATCACAGGAGGCGCCTATGCTGGTCTTTATGAAACACGATTCCCCGGAGGCCGCCGTGCGGTCGCTGGCGATCCAACTGAGCCGTCAGGGGATTGGAGCGGCCCGCAGCGATAACGGCGGACGCATTGTGCTGACGTTAGTGGGGGAAACCTGGACGTTGGACGAGCAGCAGCTGATGGCCCTGCCCTATGTCGAGCGTACCGTGCGTCTGACGCCGCCGTGGCATCTGGCCTCCCGCCAGCAGCATCCGGAGAACACGGTGGTATCTGTGGGCGCGGCGCGGATCGGGCAGGACTTTTGCCTGATTGCAGGTCCGTGCGCGGTGGAATCGGCACTTCAAATGCAGGGCGTGGCCCGTGCGGTAAAAGCCGTTGGCGGTCAGATCCTCCGCGGCGGCGCATATAAGCCCCGCACCTCTCCCTATACCTTTCAGGGGTTTGGCGCACCGGCGCTGGAGCTGCTGGTGCAGACGGGAAAAGAGACCGGCCTGCCAACCGTTTCAGAGATCATGGATCCTGCGCAGCTGCCTGCGTTTGAACATGTGGATATGCTGCAAGTTGGCGCACGGAACATGCAGAACTATCCACTGCTGCGTGCGCTTGGCGCACAGGCAAAGCCTGTGCTGCTGAAGCGGGCCGCAGGGGCATCGGTGGAGGAATTGCTGCAATCGGCGGAGTACATTCTCTCCGGCGGCAACCCCAATGTTGTGCTGTGTGAGCGTGGCATTCGCACCTTTTCACAGACCAGCCGTGCTACGCTGGATATCAGCGCCATTGCCCGGCTGAAAAAATTGACCCATCTGCCGGTGATTGTAGATCCCAGCCATGCAGCAGGCAGTGCGGAACTGGTAGCGCCGCTGGCGCTGGCTGCCGCCGCTGCCGGTGCAGACGGTATTATGCTGGAAGTGCATGACCGTCCTGCCGCGGCGCTCAGTGACGGCGCCCAGTCGCTCAGCTGTACCGCTTTTACGGAACTGGCGGAAAAGCTGGAGCGGCTTCATAAAGCGCTGGAGGCGTAAAAGAATCACTGCGCGCTGCTTCAGCGTCTCCGTATACCTGAAAACAGAGTCAAGAGCCGTTGTACGGAAAAAAGTAAGGCGTACCGTCATTTGTTGACGGTACGCCTTACTGGCATTTACAAAGAGGCTTCCAGATTCTGCCGGATGGCGGCAATGAATGCAGCGGAAGTAACGGCGTGTGCCTTAAACCCATCGTCTGCCAGACCGACCAGATCCTTGGTCATGGTGCCCTGATTCAGCGTAGTGAAGCAGGCGGCCTCCAGCTTGTCGGCAAAGGCGGCAAGGTCACTCAGACCGTCCAGCTGCCCCCGCTTGCGCAGTGCGCCGGTCCATGCAAAGATGGTGGCCATGGGGTTGGTGGAGGTCTCATCGCCCGCCAGGTGCTTGTAGTAGTGGCGGGTAACGGTGCCGTGAGCCGCCTCGAATTCGGTGGTGCCGTCGGGAGCCACCAGCACAGAGGTCATCATAGCCAGAGAGCCGAAGGCGGTGGAGACCATGTCGCTCATCACATCGCCGTCGTAGTTCTTGCAGGCCCAGATAAAGCCGCCCTCACTGCGGATGACACGGGCCACGGCATCATCGATCAGGGTGTAGAAATAGGTGATGCCCAGGGCATCAAACCTGGCCTTGTAGTTCTGCTCATATTCCTCCTCAAACACCTTGCGGAATTCGCCGTCATAGATCTTGGCGATGGTGTCCTTGGTGGAGAACCACAGATCCTGCTTGGTGTCAACGGCGTATTGGAAGCAGGCCCGGGCAAAGGAGCGGATGCTCTTTTCCTTGTTGTGGGCGCCCTGCCATACGGCGGGGCCGTCCACCTTCTGAACGGTCAGTGTCTTTTCCTCGCCGCTCTCGCCCTTAAAGGTCATGATGCATGTACCCGGCTCGGTGGTGTACATATCCACACTCTTGTAGACGTCGCCATAGGCGTGACGGGCGATGGTGATGGGCTTATGCCAGTTCTTCACCACGGGACGGATGCAGTCAATGATGATGGGCGCACGGAACACGGTGCCGTCCAGAATGGAACGAATGGTGCCGTTGGGGCTTTTCCACATTTCGGTCAGCTGGGGGTATTCCTCCATGCGCTGTCTGTTGGGTGTGATGGTGGCGCACTTGACCGCCACGCCCAACCGCTTGGTGGCATTGGCAGCCTCCACGGTGATTTGATCCTTGGTGTCGTTGCGGTGCAGCAGCCCCAGATCATAATACTCGGCTTTCAAGTCCACGAAGGGCAGAATCAGCTCATCCTTGATCATCTGCCACAGCACGCGTGTCATTTCATCGCCGTCCATTTCCACCAGCGGCGTTGTCATTTTGATTTTGTCCATAGTGCGTGTCCTTTCCTATATGTGTTGTCGCGGAAATTCTTCCGGTGCGAAGGCTTCCTCGTTTCCCTTTTTCAGCTCCGCTTGGCGTAGTAGTTCATCAAACAGCCGTCCAGCAGAATTTCCTTTTCGTCGGCGGTCAGGCCGCGGACATGGAGCAGCAGGTCATGAACGCTGCCGTCCGGACGGATCACCTTGGCGGGGATATCCTCCGTGCCGGTTTCGATGGCCTTGCGGATACCGGGAACAAATACGCAATCGCCGACTTCATAGGCAAAGGCAGCGTCCTTGTCCAGCGTGAAGGGCAGAATGCCCCAGTTGATGCAGTTGCTGCGATAGCGCTTGGTGGCAAACTCATAGCAGATGTTGGCGAAGCCGCCCAGCACCTTCTGGCAGGAGGCTGCCTGCTCCCGGGCGGAACCGTCGCCGGGCTTGTTGGCAAATACGCAGGAACCGAACTGGGTGTTGGCGGCCAGCACCTTGGCGTCGCCCACCTTGCCCAGCACCTCCAGAATATGGGCGGGCACATCGCCTGCGCGCCGCTGCGCCTCCTGGGCCGCCACGGCCTTTGCGCGAGGTACATACTCCGGAACACGGCGGCTGAGCGTAAACTCCGCCAGGCGCAGGGGATTGGAGCGGTAGGAGGAGGTTTCGCCGGAGGGGATCAGCTCGT
>CABSAW010000075.1:0-6302 GCA_902475745.1 uncultured Oscillospiraceae bacterium | reverse complement strand
CGCCGAACTTCTTGCCGGTGATCTTCTCCATCTTCTCGATATACTCCATGATCTCGGCCATGATCTCGTCGTTGATCTTCTGGCCGTCCTCATAGTACTGGGTGCAGGCCTCGGTGGTGATGGTAAAGCCCTGGGGAACCGGCAGGCCGATGTTGGTCATCTCGGCCAGATTGGCGCCCTTGCCGCCCAGCAGCTCACGCATCTTGGCGTTGCCCTCGGTGAAAAGGTAGCAATACTTTTTGCTCATTTACATATCCTCCATATACAAATATATATCGTATTTTTCCGGGTTTTTCAGTTGTTTTTGGGACTTTTCATCTTTTTTTGTTAAATGTGCCCCATCAACCGCTTTATTATAACCAGCTTTCCCCATAAAAGCAAGCATATTTTCCGTTTATTTTCCTGTTTTTCCTACAAATATGCAAAAGTGAGCAAACTTTTTTCGAGAATCCGCCGTCAGGACTTGCGGCGGCGCCCGGTTTTATGGTATACTGTTATGAATTTGTGAAAAGGCGGCACGTTTTCCGCCTTTCGGAGGGCAAAATGACGCAGGCGGTAAACCACAACTCCACATGGGCCGCAGCCGTCCGTGCCGCGGCGGGTCAGGGCCGTCTGAGCCATGCGCTGATCCTCACCGGCGAGGGGGACAGATCCGCCGCCGCCCGCTACATCGCGGCAGCTCACCTGTGCCGCAGTGACGCGCAGCGTCCCTGCCTGCAATGCAACGCCTGCCGCAAGGTGATGGCGGGTATCCACCCTGATGTAACAGAGGTGTGGGAGGCGGAGCGCAAGGAGCTTCCGGTAGAAACCATCCGGGCGCTGCGTCAGGATGTGTACATTCGTCCCAACGAGGGCGAGCGGAAGGTGTATCTGTTCCGTGACTGCGCCCAGCTCAATGAGCGGGATCAGAACGTGCTGCTGAAAATCGTGGAGGAAGGCCCTGCCTATGCCGCCTTCGTGTTCTGCACCGATACGCTGCACTCCCTGCTGCCCACCATCCGCTCCCGCTGCGTCACGCTCCGCTTGGATGGGACGGATACTGAGGAAGAGGATCCCGCCGCCGCAGAGCTGTGCGCCCTTATTGCCCGGGGCGATCCCCTGCCGCTGACGGCTCACCTCACCGCGCTGGAAAACCGCCGCATCAAGCGCGAGCAGCTGGCGGCGCTGCTGGAGGGCGCGTGGCAGATATCGTCAGAGGCGCTGCTGGCCCGATACGGAAAGCCCGCCGCCGGCGAATCGGCCCTGTTGCTGGCCCGGTCGCTGGACTGCCGGCAGCTTTCGGCGCTCAATGCTCTTCTCCGCCGCTACTGCGGCGAATGCCAGTATAACGTGGGGGCAGGTCATGTGCTGGGCGCGCTGAACGCCCAGCTGAACAGCCTGCTGGCCCCTTGATCTCCCCTTTCAGAAAGGAAGGTATACGTCATGACAACTGTGATTTCTGTCCGCTTCCGCAGCGGCAGCAAAACCTATTATTTCGACCCCGGCCAGCTGGAAATCCAAGCCGGTGACGATGTGGTGGTGGAAACCGCGCAGGGCGCGGAATTCGCCCAGTGTGCCGAGGGGAACCACTCGGTCAGCGATGAGGCGGTGGTCAAGCCGCTGCGCGCCGTATTGCGCATCGCTACCGATAACGACCGGCATACCGCTGCCTACAACCGCAGCCGGGAAAAGGACGCTTTCGACATCTGTCAGAAGAAGATCCTTCAGCACGGGCTGGATATGAAGCTGGTTCGGGCCGAGTGCAGCTTTGACGGCAGCAAGATCCTCTTTTTCTTCACCGCTGACGGTCGTGTGGACTTCCGGGAGCTGGTCAAGGATCTGGCCGGCGTATTCCGCTCCCGTATTGAGCTGCGCCAGATCGGCGTCCGGGACGAGGCCAAGATGCTGGGCGGTCTGGGCATCTGCGGCCGTCCCTTCTGCTGCGCCTCCTACATGGATGAATTTGTGCCCGTATCCATCAAAATGGCCAAAACCCAGAACCTGAGCCTGAACCCCACCAAGATTTCCGGCACCTGCGGCCGTCTGATGTGCTGCCTGAAATACGAACAGGACGCCTATGAGGATGCCATCAAGCGTATGCCCAAGAACGATTCCTTCGTGCTGACGCCGGACGGCCCCGGCAATGTCTGCGATGTCAACGTGCTGAAAGAAACGCTCAATGTCCGTCTGGACGAGCGGCCCGACGCTCCCCGCTGCTATCATAACTGCGAGGTCTGCGTTCTGCGCAGCGGCAAAGGCAGCCGGGACGGCATCACCGTCCCCAAGGAGCGGCCCGAGCGCTACGTTGCGCCCGTAGCCGCCGAGGAGCTGCTGATCCCTGACCTCTTTGCCGATTATGGCGAGCCCTCCGCTCCCCAGCCGGAGGTGGAGCGGCCTGCCCGCCGCCGCAGCCGCGGCGGACGCCGCCGCGGAAAAGAGAGCGCCGCCGGAGACAACACGCCCAAGAAGGAAAAGCCCGAGCGGACGGAACGTCCCGAGCGGCCCGCCAAAGCTGAGAAGGGGGACAAGCCTGCCCGCAGCGCCGCAAAGCCGGAGGGCGAACACCGGGGCGAGGCCCAGCCGCAGCGCCGCCGCAAGCCCCGCAGCCGCAGCGGCGAGCACCGCTCCAACCCACCCGCGCCGCAGGCCGCCGCGCAGCAGCCTGCCCGGAATCCTCAGCCCCGCAAGAGCGCTCCCGCGCAAACGCCCTCCGCAGCCGGAGGCGATAGCGCGCCGCGCCGGCCCCGTCACCGCGGCGGACGCCGCCGCGGCGGTTCAGGCGGCGGCACCACCAAAGAATCGTAAGAGGCTTTATATCTATGGGAAAATTTAACGGCGTACTGATCGCCAGCGATTACGACAACACTCTGGTCTATACCGAGGACGCCCTGAAAGGGCTGGAGCCCATGCCCGGCCTTCTGCCGGAAAACCGTGAAGCCATCGAGTATTTCATGGCGCACGGCGGCGTATTCTCCGTGGCCACCGGCCGCGCCCTGCCCTCCTTTGACACCGTGCGAAAGGGCGTCCCCATGAACGGGCCCACGATCCTTTTCAACGGTGCGGCCATCTATGATTTTGAAAAGCGGCAATACCTCTGCACCGCCTTCCTGCCGGATACGGTGCGCCCTCATATCTCTCAGGTGCTGGACGCATGGCCGCAGGCCGCCGTGGAGCTTTATCACGACGATAACGCCATCTTCGCCCTGCATCCCAATGAACTGACGCTGGCTCACCTCCACATCACCCACGAGGCCACCACCATGGTGGATTCTCTCGATCAGGTGCCCGCCCCCATCAGCAAGGCCCTCTTTGAGGTTGCACCCGAACATCTGGAGGATATGTACCGTTACGTGCTGGCCCAGCCGTGGGCCCCTCTGTACGAGGTGATTCCCAGCAGCATCTGCTTCCTTGAGCTGACGGCCAAGGGCGCCAACAAGGGCGGCATGGTACGCCGTCTGTCCCAGATGCTGCATATTGCCCCCGAACATGTTTACTGCGTGGGTGACCACGCCAACGATCTGGGGATGCTGGCGGCCTCCGCCATTCCCTTTGCCCCCGCCAACGCTATTGAGGCGGTGCGCCGCGTACCCGGCGTCCACCTCCTGCCGGACGCGCGCTGCGGCGCCATCGCCGAGATGATCCGTCAGCTGGATCGGCGTTACTGATCCCTCCCCCGTCTTTTGTTCATACTTCGTTCACATAATGTTTACTTGACGCTCTGCCGGAACCGGGGTATGATGAATTTCGGATAAATCTTGAACTATTAGGTGAGTATCCCATGAAACAATCGCAAACTGCACCCACCCCCATGAAAAAACAATCGCATATTCCATCTCCCGCCGCCCTCTGGCGCATGTGGATGGACAATCTGAAGGAGTGGCGCTTCTATCTGGAGGAAAACCGCCGTCCTCGCGCCGATATTGCCGGCTGGCTCGACAATATGCGCAAGCGGCTGCGCTCCTTCATGACCTCGCTGCGCCGCGACATGCACCACCAGGCCAATGCCAGCCACCACCGGAAATTCCCGGAGTCGGAGTACGGCCTCGCCCAGTTGTGTCTGTACGCCGCCGGCAGCCTCCCCCGTCTTGCCTCCGCTCTGAAAGAGCGCTTTACGCTCCATCGCCGCAAGCAGATTGATGCGGCCCATGCGTTCCAGAAGCAGATGGATCGGGCCAAGCAGCATCCCGTGGCGTTCCTCAGCGGCGCGCTGGTGATCGTGGCGCTGTGCGCCCTGCTGTCTCTCTATACCGTCGGCACCACCGCCGTCTATGACGGAAAGCCGCTGGGCACCGTTTCCGGTCTGCGCACCGTTAACGCCGTGGTCAACGATCTGGAGGACATCACCCGCCAGACGCTGGGCGATGAAAGCTATACCGTGGACACGGACAAGCTTGATACCTCTCTCAACGTAGTTTCCCGCCAGTCGGTGGAAAGCCGCGAGGAGTTTGCCGAGTCGCTCTCCGACGAGCTGGGCATGGTGGAATACGCCTATGTGCTGTATATTGACGGCGAGCCTGTGGCCGCCACCACCTTCCCCAACGCACTGGATGAAATGCTGGATCAGCTGAAAAAGGGCTATGTCACCTCCAGCACGGTGGATTCCTACTTTATGGAAAACGTAGAGATCCGTCAGGAGTATGTGGACGCCTCTCTCGTGATGAATCTCGGCAACATCGCTGAGATCCTCAACGCCACCAAGGAGGGCGAGGTCACCTACACCGTGGAAGCAGGCGACAGCTATTACTATATCGCCGAGCTGTACGGCATGTCTGTGGATGACCTGCTGGATGCCAACCCCGGCTACGATCCCAAGCTGCTGCGCGTGGGCGATGTGCTGACCATCTCCAACGCCGTCCCCTATCTGACGGTGGTGGACGTAGAGCGGCAAAGCTATGTACAGGATGTGCCCTACCAGATCGACTATGTAGATGACGATACCATGTATCAGGGCGACTACAAGGTGCTCTCCGCCGGTGAATACGGCAAGGCGGACGTCACCGCCAACGTCACCTATATCAACGGCGAAGAGACTGACCGGCAGGTGGTGGCCTCCGTCACCATCAGCCAGCCCGTGACCGAGACGCAGGCCCGCGGCACCATTCCCCGCCCCACATGGTTCCCCACCGGCAGCTTCCGCTGGCCCTGCAGCGGCTCCATCACCTCCTATTTTGGCTACCGTAATACGGGTATCCGCGGCGCCAGCACCTACCATCTGGGAATCGACATTGCCAACAGCTACGGTACGGCTATCTACGCCGCTGACGGCGGCACTGTCACCTACTCCGGCTGGCAGAGCGGTTACGGTTATCTGGTCATTGTCGATCACGGCAACGGCTACCAGACCTACTACGGACACAACAGCTCCCTGATTGTATCCGTGGGCGAGCATGTCTACAAGGGTCAGCAGGTGGCCCGTATGGGTTCCACCGGTATATCCAGCGGCAACCATTGCCACTTCGGCGTCAAGAAAAACGGCACGTTCGTCAACCCGCTGAACTATCTGTAAGCAAGCAATATAAATCCATTAAAAAAGAGGAGATTTTCATGAAGTATTTTGTCTCTGCGCTGCTGTGCGCCGCCCTTTGTGCGCTGCTGGCCGTTCCCGCGTGGGCCATTACCCCCGCTCTGACCGGTGATACCAGCAACATCCCCCTGATGATCGCGCTGGCCGCCGCCGCCATCATCGCCATTGTGGTGGTGCTGATCATGATGAACAAGAAAAAGCGGTAACACCCATAAAAACGCGCCTGTCAAACCAATGGTTTGACAGGCGCGTTTTTTATGATAGCTTCCGCTCCGGTTTCGCCGCCTGAACGCGGCGCCACCAGCGGCAAAATTTTCTTATCGTACCAAGCTTCCGCTCCGGTTTCCGATTTAAAATAATGTCTCCTGATAGGCCAGCTCCACCTGCCCGATGGAGCGCATCTGAACGGCGTTTTCCGCCGCCAGCGCATCGCAGATGGCCATCTTGCGGATGATATTCTGCACCGTCAGATCCAGCGCCGTCCCCGCCCGGTAATCCGCCGGGAAGATAAAGTCCACCCGATGCCTTGCCAGCAGCTCCTCCACGCCGGCCCGATTGCTCTCCTGATACACGGCAATGGCCTGCCCGCCATAGGAGCGCATCATCTTCATGCAGGGCACATCGCTGAGCCCGTCTCCCACATAGATCATGTTGGTAAAGGGCACCCGCTTGCTGTCATCGGGCATGGAGTCGTTCAGCGCCTTGTCGTTGGCCACATCCAGTACGCCCTTGTTGATCCGGTATACAAACTGGGTCTTGTTGGTAAAGTTTACGTCCAGCTTGGGCCAGCAGGCCGCGC
>CABSAW010000074.1:0-6664 GCA_902475745.1 uncultured Oscillospiraceae bacterium | reverse complement strand
GGCAAATGCCGCTTTTTTCTTGGGAGACATCCGCCCCTTTTGCCCGTCGGAGCGGGGAGAACGGTAGTCAGCGCCATCCGGCTTTGAGGGGCGGCTTTCTTTCTTCTTTTTCGGCGGCTGCTGACGCTCCTCCGGCTTCAGGGCAAAATACTTCTCACCCTTGACCGGGCGGATGAGGCACTCCGGCGTAAAGCCGATCAGATCGGTACGCTCCGCCTTCTCCAGCGCCTCAATCACCAAGGCACGCTTATCGCCGCGGCCCCATTGCAGCAGCGCCCGCTGTAATGCCTTTTCATGGGGATCGCGGGCCACATATACCGGCTTCATAGAGCGCGGATCAATGCCGGTATAGTACATGCAGGTGGACATGGTGCCGGGGGTGGGATAGAAATCCTGCACCTGCTCCGGCTGGTGGCCGGTACGCTTGAGAAACACCGCCAGATCCACCGCGTCGTTAAGGGTACAGCCGGGATGAGAGGACATAAGATAGGGCACCAGATACTGCTCCCGCCCGTCGGACTCGTTCAGCTTCTGATACTGCCGCCAGAACTTTAAAAACACATCAAAGTGGGGCTTTCCCATATAGTCCAGCACCGTGCTGACGCAATGCTCCGGCGCAACCTTCAGCTGGCCGCTGATATGATAGTCCACCAGTTCGCGGAAAAAGTCCTTGTTTTTGTCCTGCAGCATGTAGTCGTACCGCACGCCGCTGCGGACAAACACCTTTTTGATCCCAGGAATCCGCCGCATCCGCTGCAGCAACTCCGTGTATTCGCTGTGGTCAGCGTCCAGATTCTTACAAGGCTCCGGTGCAAGACAGGACTTTCCCTTGCACATGCCGTGTTCCTTCTGCTGGCGGCAGGAGGTATGGCGGAAGTTGGCACTGGGGCCGCCTACATCGTGGATATATCCCTTGAACCGGGGATCGTGGGTCAGCAGCTCCGCCTCCGCCAGCACCGACTCGATGCTGCGGGAGGTGACCATCCGTCCCTGATGAAAGGCCAGCGCGCAGAAATTGCACCCGCCGAAGCAGCCGCGATTGTGGCAGATGGAAAACCGTACCTCCTCGATGGCGGGGATCCCATCGGCATACATGGGATGCACCTCCCGGGTAAAGGGCAGATCATAGAGCCTGTCCAGCGCCTGCCGATTCAGCGGGCGCTGAGGGGGATTTACCAGCAGCCAGCGGCCCTGACACTGCTGCAATATGGCCTTGCCCCGAATGGGGTCATGCTCGTCATACTGCACCTTTGTGGCCTTGGCATAGGCGGTTTTGTCCTGCTGTACCTCCTCAAAGGAGGGGCACATCGTCTCATGATACCGGCACACCGCCGGGTCGGTGACGATACAGGCGGTGCCCCGCACGTCGGTGATCTCCCCCACCGGGGTTTTCGCCGCCAGGCGGCGGGCAATCTCCACCGTGGCGCTCTCACCCATGCCGTACACCAACAGGTCGGCAGGCGCATCAAACAGGATGGGGCGGCGCACCTTGTCGTCCCAGTAGTCGTAGTGGGCAAACCGCCGCAGTGACGCTTCCAATCCGCCGATGATGATGGGCGTATCGGGAAACGCCTCCCGCGCCCGGTTGGCATATACGATGGTGGGCCGGTCAGGCCGGAAGCCCAGCTTGCCGCCGGGGCTGTACAGATCCTGCGTCCGCCGCCGCTTGGCCACCGTATAGTGGGCCACCATGGAGTCCAGATTGCCGCCGCCGATCAGCACGCCGTACCGGGGTTTACCCATGGCGCGAAAGCTTTCCGCATCATGCCAGTCCGGCTGAGGCAGCACCGCCACGCGGTAACCCTCCCCCTCCAGCAGCCGCGCAATGATGGCGCTGCCAAAGCTGGGATGGTCGATATAGCCGTCCGCCGTTACCACCAGAAAATCATAGTAGTACCAGCCCCGCTGGATCATCTCCTCACGGCTCACCGGCAAAAATTCCGTTCCCTTTACCATACGATCTCCCGCGGCTCATAGCCGATATATTTCTCCATCACATCTCCCTCCAGCGGATAGAAGCCATAATGGGCGAAGAATCCCCTCGTCTGTTCCTCTGGGCACCGCAGCCGCAGCCGGTCGAGGCCACGGGCGCGGTAAAACTGCACCGCCTGTCCCAGCGGCGGAATACCGTAGTTTTTCCCCCGCATGGTGGGTTCCAGATAGTAGTAGCCGATCCAGCCGGCATCCGCCGCCTGATCCGGCAGCAGCTGCACCGCGCCCACCGGCTCATTTTCAAACCACACGGCGATGCGCTTTCCCCCCGCCGGAACGCCGAAGCGTGCCGCTGTGGTCTCGTCCATATCCTTATAATACTGGCCGCCGCTCATCATCCGCTTATCCCGCCACCATGTCTGCTTGGCAAAGGTGGAAAGCCCCGCCTCCACCTGATGGCTGTTGTCGTTCATATACACCACGCGGATATCGTCGCCGTCGATCTCCAGCAGAGAGACCGCCGTGTTGTCGCCGTGAGGCGTCTCCCCCACCTGCGACAGCGGCAAACCGTTCAGGGTGCCCAGCACCATCCGCATGGCCGCACCGTGGCTGAATACAGCAACGGTCTTGCCGTCATTTTCCGCCGCCACACGCTTCAGCGCCGGAATATAGCGATCCAGCACCTGCTGCGCCGTCTCGCTGTCCTCCACATGGAACTTGTCCAACTGGCGGTTGAAATTGAGCATCTGCTCGGGATAGGCGGTGGTCAGCTCTTGCCATGTGTGCCCTTCCCAGCAGCCCATATGGATCTCCCGGAAGGCCGGCTCCAGATGCAGCTCCAGTCCCTTCGGCTCATAGATCGCCCGGGCTGTGGTACGGGCCCGAAACAGGTCGCTGCTGTATACCGCGTCAATTGTCACTGCGTCAAACCGTTTTTTCAGCACCCGCAGCTGTTGATAGCCCCGGTCCGTAATCAGGCCGTCATACTGCCCGTGGGCAATGCGGTACAGATTGCCCTCCGCCTCGGCATGGCGGATCAAATATACAGTGGTCACAGTACATTCACCCACGCCTTCATCTCTTTTATCGCCTGATCCACATCGCCGCCGTATTGCAGCGCGTAGTCCACCACCATGGCGCCATGGCCCAGATCGTCAAAAGCGGGCAGTGCGTTCTGCCCGTCGCAGTGCGGCAGCAGCAAAAAGGCATCTGCCGCCCGCTTGCGTACCTCTTTAATATCCAGGCTGTATCCGGTCTCCACCATCAGCGCCGCGCCTCTGCGTCCCATTTGCTGGGCCAGCGCCGCATACAGCGGGCGATCTCCCGCGATCAGGTTCTGTACCTCACCGGAGGTCTCGTTTGCCGTGCGCACCACGGCAAATACCGCTTTATCCGTGTCCTGCGGCACACAGTCACCGCCCACATAAGGCATCACCGTCAGCGCATCGCCCATCATGGGGCTCGTCAGCCACAGCTGCGGACGGGTAGTACGGCAATCCACAATGCTGTACAGCCCTCTGGCCGCAGCGGCGCCAATGAGGTTGCTCAGCAAATCGCTGCCCATTCCCCAGCGCAGATAGTGTTCCGCGCTAATAACCACAGCGGGCAATTTATCCTGCACTGCGTCCATCGCCTGGCAGGCGTGAAAACGCAGCGTCTCGGCGTTGGCCATCATTCCCGGGCCAAACATTTCTTCAAAATTTTTCAAAATCTTGGGCGAAATCTTTTCGATCTCCGGCGCAAGACCCAAAGCCACCGGCGTTCTCTTCTCCCGGATGGCCGACTGCAATTTTTCGATGGACATAGCGCGCTCCTTTTTTCGCAAAATTTCTCAATCAGTTTATTGTACCATTTCGTACCCTTTTTGGCAAGTATATTGCCCCTAAACAGGCGTTAAAGCATGTCAAAATGCGCCGTATTTTTTGTCGCTTTCCCGGGCAAACTGACAGCGGATGCAATTAAGAGAGCACCCAATGTTTTTCAAAGGAGTGACACATGCATGAAGCTGACTTCCTTTATCTGCGGACTGTGCGTCGGCGTGGTGGCAGGCGCTACAGTGGATCGCATGTCCTCTGACCGCAAGGCCCGCCGCGCCGTCAAAAACACCGTGGAGCGGATGGGAAAAGCCATGGACAGCGCATTTGAGGATGTAAAAAACTGTCTGCGCTGAAAAAAGCCGCATGGAGCCCTCCATGCGGCTTTTTCTATCGGGTTTTCCGTCAGATATTGACGCTGCTGCGCTCCTCCAGCTCCGGTCTGCTCAGTTCGGTGCAGCGGTCGTATTCCACCTTCATAACCGAATCCACAGTATGACGGCCATAGTCATCCAGCCGAGCATACTGTGTCAGCAGCTTCTCGGTCGCATCCGTCAGATAGAATGCTGCGTCATCACCCAGTGCCTTGATGCCCAGCACTCTGCACAGGCGCAGCACCGTGTCAAAGCTGGAGCCGCCCACGCCGTTATGCAGCGCGCTGTTCACCGTGGAGAGCGGCACACCTACCGCAAACGCAAACTGGCGCACGCTCTTATATTGTTTGTCAATCTCCTCGCGGATGATTTTTGTCAGATTGTCCATGTTTTTCCGTCCTTCTCCTGTGTTTTCGGTTGTGCAGTTTTGATTTTAGGCAGAATTATTATAGCACAGTCCGGCTTTTTCGCAAGATACAAGATTGCAATTCACGCTTCTTTTTCAGACAATTTTACGGTATGCTTGCGGCCGCAGGAAAAAGTCCTTTTCATTTGAAGCCGCCTGTGTTACACTGTATCATATGGAGGCTATATGCCTGTGCAGGAGGAGCTTTATGAAAATTATCATTGTCGGAAACGGCAAGGTCGGATATGCTATCGCCAACTCACTGGCGCAGGAGGATCACGATATCGTGATGGTGGATGCCAACACCAACGCGCTGCGCAAGGCAGAAAGCACAATGGACGTGCTGTGTGTAGAAGGTAACGGCGCCAGTATCAGCGTCCTGCTGGAGGCAGGTGTCCGCACTGCTGATCTGGTGATTTCCGTGACCAATCAGGACGAGATCAATCTGGTGTGCTGCCTGATTGCCAAAAAGCTGGGCGCGGGCCATACCATTGCCCGTGTGCGCAACACCGATTACCGCCGGGATGAGGAGATTCTGAAAAAAGAGATCGGACTGGATATGGTGATCAACCCGGATCTGGCCGCAGCGCAGGAAATTGCCCGGATTCTGGCCTTCCCCGCTGCCTTCAGCGTGGAGCCTTTTGCGCGGGGCCGTATCGATATGATCGGCTTTCAGGTTACAGAAAGCGACAATATCTGCGGTGTCCCGCTCAGTCAATCCCACCGGCTGCGGCAGGCGGAGGTCTTGGTCTGCGCGGCGGAGCATCAGGGGGACTACATCATTCCCGACGGCGGTTATACCCCTTCGGCAGGAGACCGGGTCTATATGCTGGGCGCCAAGCCGGAGCTGCAGCGGGTGCTGAAAGAGATGGGACGCACCTGGCAAAAAGTCAAAAAAGTTTCTGTGCTGGGCGGCAGCCGCAGCGCCATGTATCTGGCGTGGGAGCTGCAAAAAACCAGCACCAGTGTACGCATTGTGGAAATGGATGCTGACAAGTGCCTGCGCCTGTCAGCGCAGTTGCCCCATGTGCTGGTGATTCAGGGTGACGGAACCGACAATACGCTGCTGCAGCAGGAGGGAATTCTGGACGCCGATGCATTTGTGGCGGTGACAAACCGGGATGAGGAAAATCTGCTGATGGCCATGCACGCCCAGCGCAGCGGCGTGCCGAAGGTTCTGGCGAAAATGACCCGTCCCAATTACATGGAGCTGATCGACAGCACCGGGATCGACTCGATTATTTCTCCCAAGGACATTATCTCCAGTCAGATCCTGCGCTATGTGCGGGCGCTGGGTAATGCCGAGGGCAGTAAGGTGGAAAGCCTTTATAAGATGCTGGGCGGACATGTGGAGGCGCTGTCCTTTACCGCTGCCGCCTCCAGCCGCTCCATTCTGGGAAAGCCTCTGAAGGAGCTGTCCCTGCGCAAAGGGCTGCTGGTGGCCGCCATCGTGCGTGACGACAAAACCATTATCCCCAGCGGTATGACGACCATTGAGGATGGGGATCATGTGGTGGTGGTCACACGCGCTACAGGTCTGGATGATCTGACGGATATTCTGGCGTGAGCGCAATTTGTGCAGGATGTGCGCCACCCAACAGGTAGGGACACTGGCACATCGCTGGCAAGCATAACATGAAAGGCCTTGTAATCCGCGGGGTTACAAGGCTTTTTACTGCACGGAAAAGAGGCTGATGGCAAGCGCCATCGTACCATACGATTCTGCGGGGTTGACGGAAGACGCGCAGACTGCAAGTACCCGTCTGCGGCGATTAAGCATAAAATACCGGGGGTTCAGCAAGGCAGCGAGCTTGCCAGAGCAGCCGGAAAGAATGCGCGTTGCATATGTTGACGATAAGTCTGTTTTGAGGGCGAATGATCTGCCGCTAAAACGACAGTCGGAAGCGGCAGAAGCAGCTTTGCAAAATGAGAAGAATATTGCTATACTGAAAGAGAAGATTGCAAGCGGCGAGATATCCCGCTTCGATTGCACGGTAGAATTATTCACATTAACTTGCTATACTTTTTATGTTTCTGCTTTACGGCAAAAATTATGAAAAACTGAGGGCGAATAAATATGAAAAGAAAATATATATTGCTACTAATGATCGCCACGTTGCTCTTTTTGACTTCTTGCA
>CABSAW010000073.1:0-6722 GCA_902475745.1 uncultured Oscillospiraceae bacterium | reverse complement strand
GCAATGTCTGCGTCTGCGCCGTGCGCGGTAACTTTGACGATGCCCAGACCGGCGTAAAGGAGATTTTTTCCGAGGTGGAGCGCCGGCAGCTGCTGGCGGGGCAGGGCGTATGCCTGTCCTCTGCCAACTCCATCAATATTGGCCGTCTGGCGCCGCAGGTGGTGTACTATTTCCGCGCCTATGCCGCGCTGTGCCGCATGGGGCGCATTCAGGAAGGAGAGGCCGTGGATTTTGCCGTGCCTACCGGCAATTTCGGCGATATTCTGGCCGGCTTTTTCGCCCGGGAGATGGGACTGCCTGTGGGACGGCTGGTTTGCGCCTCCAATGCCAACCATGTGCTGACGGACTTCCTGCGCACAGGACGCTATGACCGGAACCGCCCGTTCTACAAGACGGTTTCCCCCTCGATGGATATTCTGGTATCCAGCAATCTGGAGCGGCTGCTCTTCCTGCTCAGCGGAGATGCCGCGCTGGTGGCGGAGCTGATGGAGCAGCTGAAAGAAACCGGTGCCTATCAGGTGCCGCAGGCACTGCTGGAAAAGATCCAGCGCGTGTTCTGGAGCGGCTGCTGTGATGACGCCGCCACCAAGGCGGCCATTGGCCGGCTGTGGCGGGAGCACCATTATCTGGCCGACACCCATACGGCGGTGGCATGGCAGGTGGCGCAGGACTATAAGGCCGCCTGCGGCGATCATCATCCGGTGGTGGTGCTGTCCACGGCCTCGCCCTATAAGTTCCCTGCCGCCGTGCTGGAAGGACTGGGGGAGACGCCGGGTGAGGATGAATTTGAGATGATGCAGCGGCTTTGCGACCTGAGCGGTGTGAAGATACCGGCCAATCTGGCAGATCTGCGGCAGCGCCCGGTACGCCACCGCGATGTGATCGACCGGCAGGATATGCTGGCCTATGTACTGAGAAAGGCGGGCGAGAGAGAATGGAACAGGTGACGATTCGTGTTCCGGCCACAACGGCCAATCTGGCCGCCGGTTTTGATGTGCTGGGCTGCGCGCTGGGACTGTACAATACACTCTCCTTTACACCGTCGGACAAGCTGGGCTTTTCCGGCTGTGAGGAGCAGTATCAGAATGAAGAGAATCTGGCCTATGTGGCCTATTCCCGGGTCTGGCAGGAGCTGCGCCGCGGCGACGTGCCGCCGGTGCATATCCACATTCACGCTGAGATTCCCGTGTGCCGGGGGCTTGGCTCCTCGGCGGCGCTGATCGCCGCCGGCGCTTCCGCTGCCAACTATATGGCCGGAAAACCCTTTGACCGCCGGCAGCTGCTGGCGCTGACAACGGAGATCGAGGGACACCCTGACAATCTGGCTCCGGCGCTGCTGGGCGGTATGACCGCGTCCATGATGGCTGGCCGTCAGGTCTACACGGTGGAGTATCTGCCCCATCCGGAGCTGCATTTTGTGGCGCTTTCGCCGGACTTCCCCCTCAGCACCCACGAAGCGCGCCGGGTACTGCCTGCCATGGTGTCGTACAGTGATGCCGTCCGCAACGGCGGTTATCTGGCGGTGCTGCTGCGGGCGCTGGAGCAGGGGGATGAGGAGCTGATTGCCGCCTCATTGCAGGATCGGCTCCACCAGCCTTACCGCCGCCGCCTGATTCCGGAATACGACCGGGTGGAGGCGCTGGCCAACCAGAACGGGTGCCATGCGGTATGTATCAGCGGTGCAGGGCCGACCATTTTGTGCATCACCCGGAACAAGAGCTTTGCAGCGCGGATGGAGGGCGCCGTTGCGCCGCTGGAGCATCGCTGGACGGTGCGGGATCTGCCGGTGGATTACCACGGCGCTATCAGACGGTAAAGGTTGGGCTTTTCAAGACCATAGGGTTCTTTTCCTCGTAAAAGCAGGCAGAATGCCATGCATTCCGCCTGCTTTTATAATGGAGGAGGGAAGATTGGCGTTGCACTTTTTGCAGCGCCGTGCTATGATAGCCAGGACAAGCAACCGATAGAAAGAAGGCGTTTGCCCGCAGGCATTCTCCAGTGTATTTCAAGCCATTGTGCCGCTGCGCTTATCCGGTAAAGCGGCTGGGCTGACTCGATTGGGAGGATGCGGGGCGCTTTTGAGCGCATCGGGAAAGGAGCAGTATGCTATGGAAAAACCGAAGATCCATCCCTCTGTATTTGTAGCGCCTACCGCCACGGTGGTGGGCAATGTCTGTATCGGCGCCCACAGCAGCGTCTTTTTTGGGGCGGTGCTTCGCTCTGAAGAAGATGAGATCACCATCGGCGAGGACACAAATATTCAGGATAACTGTGTGGTGCACATCGATCGGGGACTGCCTGTACATGTGGGCAGCGGCTGCACCGTGGGCCACAGCGCGATCCTTCACAGCTGCACGGTGGGGGACAATACGCTGGTGGGCATGGGCGCTATCGTGCTCAACGGCGCGGTGGTGGGCAGCAACTGCATCATTGGCGCGGGAGCGCTGGTGCCGCAGAATGCCGTGATTCCTGATGGCTCGCTGGTTATCGGTATGCCGGCCAAGGTGCGCCGCGCCGTGACAGACGAGGAGATTGCCGCCAACCGCGCCAGCGCCGTCATGTACAGGGAGGAAGCGGCGGCATATAAAGCCCAATATGAAAAGGATATGAGCAGATAAAAAATCGCGGGACGAAAGTCCCGCGATTTTTATGTATCAGAGTGTGATGATCTGTGCGTCCAGCGCCGCGGCATCGTCCGCGCTATGAGAGGACATCACCAGTGTCCGCGGCCCCACCGCGTCATTGATGGCGCGCAGGCACTGGGCCCGGGCGGCGGGGTCAAGGCCCGTCAGCGCCTCATCCAGCACCAGCGCATCGAATGGGTGCGCCAGCGCACGGCCCAGCGCTGAGCGGCGCTTCATGCCGCCGCTCAGCGTCTCGGGCAGCGCGTCCAGACTGTCGCCCAGGCCCAACTGCGTCAAAATGCGGCAGGCCGTTTCCTTGTCGCTGAATAGGGCGGCATTTTCCACCACGGTTTTCCAGGGCAGCAGACGATCCTCCTGAAACACGGTGGAAAACCGTATGCCGTCCGGGCGCGTTACCGAACCCCGGCGGGGGCGTTCCAGCCCCAACAGCAGCCGCAGCACGGTGGTTTTTCCTCTGCCGGAGGGGGCCATCAGGCAGATCCGTCTGCCTGATGGAAGCTCCAGCGAAAAATCCCGCAGCAGCGGGGCTGACAGCCCATAGCCAAAGGTTACACGGTCAAAACGTATCATGGCCGCCCCTTTCTCTGCCAATGGCAGACAGGCGCTGCAAAAGGGTGCTGCACACCACGATTACCACTGTCAGGGCAAATACCTCGTCATAACTGACGCTGGCTTTTCCGCTCCACAGGAGGTCACCCAGCGAGCCCTCTGTGCGGCAGATCACCTCGGCGGCGATGCCGGATTTCCACGCAAAGCCCAGCGCCGTTGTTACGGCGGCGGCCACATGGGGACGGATTCCCGGCAGTGTGATCCGCCGCAGGATCTCCCAGCGTCCCATGCCGAAGGTGCGCGCCATTTCCGACAGCTGCCGGTCGGCATTTTCCAGTCCGTTCTCCACACCGTCCCACACAATGGGCAGCACCGTCAGAAATACGATGACGGAGGGGATATAGGGCCGGCTCACCCATAAAAACACCACAATGGTGAACACCGCCACGGGGATAGAGCGGATCAGCTGTATCGGCGGCGCGGCCAAGCGGCGGAACAGGCGCCACCGGGCGGAGGCGGCGGCACCGGCTATGCCGGCGGCGAAGGCCAGCGCAAAGCCGGCGCAGATCCGCAGCAGCGACATGCCCACCGTCAGCCAGAAGCCGGACTGTGCCGCCATGCGCCCCAGTGCGTACAGCGTGTCCAGCGGCGTGGGGATGGGCAGCAGCAGCGTCCGGTTGGCGGCCGTTACCGCCAGATGCCAGACGGCAAGCCAGAAAACCGCCGCGCCGCCGTTTTCCAGCAGCTTACGCACCGTAATAGAAATCGTCGCCCGGCAGCGCGCCGCCCACGCTCTTGGGATTGGCGTCTAACATGACTTGCAGATAGCCGCTCAGCTGCGTTTTCATCTCCTCGCCGGTGACAAAGGTCAGGCCGCAGGAGGGGATGGCCTTTTCGGCCAGCGCCGCCTTGGGGATCAGGCCGTATTGCTCGCATAGTGCGGCGGTACCGCTTACATCGGACTGGGCTTTTTCAACAGAGGCGGCGTACTCCTCAAGAAACAGCTTCACCGCATCGGGGTTCTCCTGCAAAAACTGATTGCGCACGATCACGCAGCCCATCATCAGGGTGCTGTCGCCGCCTGAGACCTTGTTCCACGCCTCGGTCATATCCAGCACGGTCCGGGCATTTTCGTTCTGCATCAGGAGACTGGTGGCCACCGGCTGGGGCGCCATGATGATCGCCTCCGGGTCATTTTGCCAGACGCTCAGCAGCTCGCTGCCCTCGCCTACAAACTGTATGGTCACGTCCTTGTCAGGGTCAAGGCCGTTGCCGGTGAGCACATAGCGCAGGATATACTCCGGATTGGCGCCCTGACCGGGGGCGTAGATGGTCTTGCCCTTCAGCTCCGATGCCGAGGTGAGCTCCTGCCCGTTGGAGAGCATGGACAGCACACCCAGCGTATTTACTGCCAGCACCGTTACGCCGCCGTCGGTCTTGTTGTACAGCGTTGCTGCCAGATTGGTGGCAACGGCGGCAATATCCGCGCTGCCGTTGGACAGGGCGGCCACCACCTCGTCATTGGCGCCGGGCATGGTGATGTGATAGGTGTTCTTTGTCTCGCCTGCGTCGGAAGCGGCCCACAGGTTCATGGCGCCGATTCCGGTGGGGCCGGACAGCACAAACAGGTTTACCTCCGTGCCGGAGAGCGGTTCTTGCTGATTCTGGGACGCATTTTCCTGCCCGCCGCAGGCGGCCAGACTCAGCGCCAGGGCCAGCGCCAGCAGCAGACTGACGATTTTGGTTGCTTTTTTCATACAATTACCTCGATTCTTTTTCCGTTCCGGACGATCAGCCCGGCGTTTTCCAGTTCCTCCAGCGCCCGATACAGGCTGGTGCGCCCCATGGACAGACCTGCCGCCAGCTTGGTCATGCTCAGCCCCGCCGGCAGGCAGCCGCCGCAGCAGTTGGCGCACAGCCAGCGATAGACCCGCTGCTGGGCGCTGTCCTCCGTGAAGAGTGCGATCTTCTCGTTGAGAAACCGCACCCGGTCGGAGAGGAAGGCGATGTAGTTTACCGCCATCCGGGGCCAGCGACTGAACCACTGCCGCAGCAGCGGTTCCGGCAGAAACAGCACGGCACATGCCGTCGTAGCCCGGATCCGGGACACATAGCCTCCGCCGCCGAACAGTGCCGCCGCGCCGAAGGTGCCGCCCGGGTCAAAGCCGGCCAGCACCGCCTGATTCCGGTGATCGGCCACCGCCTCGGCCCTGCCTTGCAGCACAATGCCCAGCGCCAACGCCGCTGTTTCCGGTTGGCAGACAATCTGGCCCCGCGCGAAGGTGCATACCGGCAGCGCCAGCGCCTCGTTCAACGCCTCTGCGGCATCCTGAAACAGGAAGTGCTGCGCCAGAAGTGCTCTATGATCCTCCATCATGCGCTCCTTTTTTGTTCCAAATGGAACAGTTTTCATCAGTATAACGGCAGCACGACCAGTTGTCAAGAGGACAAAAATGTGATATGCTGACAAAAAAGAGAAAGGGAGCGTCCCCTATGCGACTGATTTCATGGAATGTCAACGGCCTGCGTGCCTGTCTGGGTAAGGGCTTTCTGGATTTCTGCGCCTTTGCCGACGCGGACATCATCTGCTTGCAGGAGACGAAAATGCGGCCGGAGCAGGCGGAATTTGAGCTGCCCGGCTATCACCGCTTCTGGAACAGCGCCGACAAGGCCGGCTATTCCGGTACCGCTATTTTTACCCGCCGCCAGCCGCTTTTTGTGAGCTGCGACTTTGGGGCGGATATTCACCGCCATGAGGGACGGGTCATCACAGCGGAGTATGAGGATTTCTATCTGGTGTGCTGCTATACGCCCAACGCCAAGGATCAGCTGTCGCGGCTGGACTACCGTATGGAGTGGGAGGATGATATCCGGGAATACCTGCTGGAGCTGGACGAGAAAAAGCCGGTGGTCTACTGCGGCGACCTGAACGTGGCCCATCAGGAGATCGACCTGAAAAACCCTAAGTCCAACCGGATGAACCCCGGCTTTTCCGATGAGGAGCGGGCCAAAATGACGCAGCTGCTTGCCAGCGGCTTTGCCGACACCTTCCGCACACTGTATCCCCAGCGCACAGGCGCTTATTCGTGGTGGAGCTACCGTTTTCACGCCCGCCAAAACAACGCAGGGTGGCGCATCGATTACTTTATTGTGTCCCGGCGCCTGCTGCCCCGCGTGAAAAATGCCGATATCTGGCCGGAGGTCATGGGCAGCGATCATTGCCCCGTGGTGTTGGAGCTGAGCGAATGATAATATATAAGAGGGAGCCTGCATCAGCAGGCTCCCTCTTATATATTTTATACGGAGTAATCAGTGGTTCAGCGCTTATTATAGGCTTCGATGCCCAGACGCAGCAGATCCATGGCGCGCTCCAGATCCTCCTGCTTGAGAACGTAAGCGATGCGGATCTCGTTCCGGCCCTTGCCGGGGGTGGCATAGAAGGGCTCGCCGGGGGCGAACATCACGGTGTCGCCATTGTCGTCAAACTCCTCCAGCAGCCACTTCTGGAAGGTGTCGGCATCGTCCACG
>CABSAW010000072.1:0-6899 GCA_902475745.1 uncultured Oscillospiraceae bacterium | reverse complement strand
CACGGTGCTCACCGTCTCCCGTCTGGCCGCCCAGCGCGCGCTGGAGGCGGCGGGCGAGCAGAATTCCGCCGAGTACGTGCTGGACGAGGCCATCAAGACCGGCTATTCCACGCTGGCGGAGACCATCGAGATGAACCCCGTCCTGAAGAAGGCCGGCGTGGTGGATGCCGGCGGCAAGGGCTACCTTATCATTCTGGAGGGCATGCTCCGCTCCCTGCGGGGCGAGCCTGTGCCCGAGGTGGAGGACACCGCCGAGGACAAGGCGGACTTCGCCGCCATCGGCGACGAGGACATCACCTTCGCCTTCGACACCGTGTTCATCGTCCGCAAGACCTCCGACAAGCCGCTGGACGGCCTGCGCGCCTACTTGGGCAGCATCGGCGACAGTCTGGTGATCGGCGAGGATGACGAGTCCTTCAAGGTCCACGTCCACACCGACACCCCCGGCGACGCCCTGAACGAGGCGCAGAAATACGGCACGCTGGAGCTGGCCAAGATCGAGAACATGCGCACCCAGGCCGCTGATCTGGCGGCGGGGCGCAAGGCGCAGAGCACCGACGATCTGGACGCCATCGAGGAGGAGCTGGAGAAGGGCGAGGCGGCGGTGGCCGCGCCGGAAAAGCGCTACGGCTTTCTGGCTGTCTGCGCCGGCGAGGGTCTGGCCGCGGTGTTCCGCGACCTGACCGTGGATCGCATCGTCTCCGGCGGGCAGACCATGAACCCCTCCACCGAGGCCATTTTGCAGGAGGTGAACCGCACCCCCAGCGAGGTGGTGTTCATCCTGCCCAACAACAAGAACATTATCATGGCCGCCCAGCAGTGCGTGGGTCTGACCGAAAAGCAGGTCATCGTGGTGCCCACCGCCACCGTGCCCCAGGGCATCTCCGCCATGATGGCCGTGGACCCGGACAACGACGATCCCCAGGCCATCCTGGCCGCCATGACCGAGGCCGCCGCCAACGTCACCACCGCCCAGATCACCTACGCCGCCCGCAACTCCGACTTTGACGGCTTCGCCATCAATGAGGGCGACTATCTGGCGCTGTGCGACGGCAAGCTGCTGGGCACCGACCGCGACCTGAACGTCCTGCTGGAGAAGCTGGCGCAGGTGGCTGTGGATAAGGACGCCGAGTTCATCACCGTCTACGCCGGCGAGGGCGTGACGGAGGAGGACTCCGACCGCACCGCGCAGCTGTTCGCTGCCGCCTGCCCCGATGCGGAGGTATCGGCGCTCCCCGGCGGGCAGCCCGTGTACTACTACATCATCGCCATTGAATAAGAGCGCAAAAAGACCGGCGTAAGCCGGTCTTTTTTTCTGCGGGGCGGGACGTCGCACCCCAAGGGCACTTGTTCCGCTGCGAGGACGCCGTCCCCTACAGAACGACAGCAATCCCCGCTTAGACAGACACAGGCTCCGGCTTTCGCCGGAGCCTGTGCTTTTTTGTGAGGAGAAAATGATATCAGGGAAGAAACGGTGCCGTCTGCTTGCGCAGGGGCGGACGCTCCTGATAAGCGATTTACTTCGCGGCCTGGGCAGCCTTCTTGTTGCGGCCCAGAGCGCGGATGCCCTCTACCACCAGGTCGATGGCCAGGATCACCAGCAGGACGCCGATGATGCCGCGGATGTAGCACCACGCCACACCCTCGCCGCCGGCGATGATACCGGTGATCTGCGCCTTGATGGTGAAGGCGAGGGAGGTCAGGGTGACGATCAGCATGAAGAACATGGGGAAGTAGAACATCTTGTTGTTGCGGCCGATCTTGCCCAGCCAGCAGCACACAGCCAGCAGACCCAGAGCAGCCAGCAGCTGGTTGGCAGCGCCGAACAGAGCCCAGATCTTGGCATAGCCGGTCAGACCCAGAGCCACGCCAGCCACCACGGTGATGCCGGTGGCCACATAGGGATTGGTGATGACGCGCTTCCAGCCGGTCAGATCCTCGCGGGTCTTGCCGGGCTCCACGAAGAACTCAGCGAACATGTAGCGAGCCAGACGGGTAGCGGTATCCACGGAGGTCAGGCAGAAGGCGGACACGGCCAGGATCAGCATGGAGTACACCACGTTGTAGCAGCCGGAGCCGAACACCTTGGAGAACATGGAGGCCAGACCGGTGGCGAACACGACGGTAGGAGTCGTGGTGGTGCCGTCAGCATACTGCGCCCAGATGTAACCAACAGCGCAGACGGAGATCAGAGCCAGAGCGCACTCGATCAGCATGCCGCCGTAAGCGATGGGCTTGGCGTCCTTCTCCTGATCCAGCTGCTTGGAGGTGGTGCCGGAGCCAACCAGAGAGTGGAAGCCGGACACAGCACCGCAGGCGATGGTCACGAACAGAGCGGGGAACATATAGCCCAGGGAGGTGCCGGTGGGAGCCAGGGTATCCTTGAAGCCCAGGAATGCGGGCATATCCACGTCGGGATGAGCGCCGACGATACCCACGACAGCCAGAACCATCATGCCGTACAGCAGGAAGGAGCTCAGGTAGTCACGGGGCTGCAGCAGGATCCACACGGGGGTGACGGAAGCAACGCCGATGTACAGACCGACAATGATCATCCACACGGTGTAGTTCAGGTAGATGGGGTGCCAGTTCAGGCCGATGACCATGCAGACCACGATGCCGATGACGCCGATGATCGTGGAAATGCCCAGAGGCGCGTTGCGGCGATAGACAAAGAAGCCGAACAGAATGGCCATCAGGATGAACATGATGGAGATGATGGCGGTGGAAGCGTTGGCGGAGGAAGCGGCATAGTCGATAGCTCCGTCAGCGGTGTAGGTGGCCTTGAAGGTGTTGGCCACGATGGAGGCAAAGGCCGCCACCACCAGGATCAGGGTCAGGTAAGCGAAGGTGATGAACAGCTTCTTGGCCTTGGCGCCGATAGCGTCGCCGATGACCTCGCCGATGGACTCGCCCTTATGACGAATGGAGGCGAACAGGGCGCCGAAATCGTGGACGCCGCCGAAGAAGATGCCGCCGATGAGCACCCACAGCATCACGGGCACCCAGCCGAACACAGCGGCCTGAATGGGGCCGTTGATGGGGCCGGCACCGGCGATGGAGGAGAAATGGTGGCCCATCAGCACAGGAGCCTTGGCAGGGCAGTAGTCCTTGCCGTCTTCCATGGTGTGAGCGGGAGTCGGACGGGAGTTATCCACGCCCCACTTCTTGGCCAGCCAGCCGCCGTAGAAGATATAACCTACGATCAGGACAGCGCAGCCGATAATAAGGAACAACGCAGCATTCATATAGCTCTCTCCTTTCTGAATAACGATCTCTTTTGCTTATGAAACAGGCCTCTTTCGAAAACCTGTGCTGCACAATGGCCGCTGGCGTTGGTGCTGATCTTTTCCTCCGGCAGCACCACCAGCCCGGTGTGGAAATCCATCCAGCCCCAATAGGACATCTTGAAGCTCTTGTACAGCCGGCACTTTTTTAGCGCCTTACGGGCATCCTCGTCGCAGCTGTCGCAGACGAACAGCGCCGTAATATAGGTGTACATGTGCTTGGGGTTGGGGGAGATGCGCGCCATGCCCTGCTCGTAGGCCAGCTTCTCGCACTTCTCGTAGATCTCCTTCGTCAGATGGGGAACGTTGAACAGGTACACATACTCGAAGCTGTTGGCCTCCCAGAGCTTGGCCTTTTTGGAGAGCACGTACTTTTCTGCGGTGGCGTAGAAGTCCATGGTGGCGGCGAGAGAATGTTCGTTCTCGTCGCAGCGGGTCACATCGTAGCTGCCGGCGTACACGTCGCACAGACGATCGACAGCCTCCTGTCTGGTCATAACAAGCGCCTCCTGTTCCCTAACGGTTTCTTAACACCCGGCGCGCAGAAGCGCGCGTCTTTCGCAATTAAAATCGTGAAAGAAGCGCATGGAAATAGTTGCATTTCCATATATTTACGCCATGAAATGACGTTCCGGATGACAAACATAAATATACGCCGCCATTTTTCAACTTTCAAGACGTAAAAATGAACAATTTTTGACCATTAAGTTTATGTAAATTATTAGTTGATTTGCGTAAAGGAATATGATACTATGATAACGTTACCGCTCTGCGCGGGATTTCGTTTACTTCTCATTTGTGCAGCACAGGCGGACGCGGCGCCCGGTTGACGTTCGCAGGACGTAAACAGTGCACAAAATGTACCCGTTTGCCGCGTCCGGTTTCCTATAAAGACAGCAAAAAGCACCACTCTGACGAGTGGTGCTTCGGCATTTTGAAGGGTCTTTACCCCAGATGGCGCTTGAAGTTGCCGCCGGCGTGGACGCCCTCCTGCACGATGTAGAAGGCGTCGGGATCCACCTGCTGCATCACCTGGCGCAGGGTGTCGATCTCGTACTTGGACAGGCAGACGCACAGCACCTGCACATCGTCCCCCGTCCAGCCGCCCTTGGCCGCCCAGCTGGTAACGCCGCGATCCAGCTGCTCCATGATGTACCGGGGCAGCTGCGGGTCGTTCTTCTTGGTGAAGATCAACAGCTGCACGGTGACGTTCTGGCGGTGGAGCCGATCCAGAAACAGGTTGCTGAGCACATTATATATAGCGGAGTAGATGGCGGTGGTGGCGTCGAACAGGAAGAAGCACAGGGTGTACAGTCCGGCGTTGAAGGTGATGGAGAACCGCCCCACGGTGAAGCGGCTGCCCTTTTTGCTGAGATACAGTCCCAGAATGTCCAGCCCGCCGGTGGAGCAGCCGCAGCTGAGCACCAGTCCGCCGGAAAAGCCCACCAGAATGCCGCCCACCATGCAGCTGGTGAGCATGTCCGGGATCACCGGCACGGCAGGGGAGGGGATGATGGCCAGAAACAGGGAGTTGGCGGCGGTACAGATGGCGGCCTTCAGGAAGAATTCCCGTCCCAGCGCGCGGAAGGCCAGCATAAACAGCGGGATATTCACGCAGAAATACAGCACGCCCGCCAGATCGAAGGGCAGCTCCAGATCCAGCGCCCGCAGCACCAGGGTACGGATCACCTGGCAAAGACCGTAGGCGCCGCCGCCGTACAGCCCCTGGGGAACGATGAACACGTTGATGGCGGCGGCCAGCAGCAGGGAGCCCAGCAGTCCGCCCAGCAGACGCAGCCCTTTTGTGTGAAGCAGCTTTTGGTACATGGAGCAGTCACTCCTTTTCTTTGGTGTGGTCGGGTTCTGATATAGTATGCGACGGAGGCGGAAAAGTCAAGTCCCCGCCCTTCGGCACCGTCTGATAAAAAGGGCAAGGCACACGGCCAGCAGGACGCAGACCGTGCCCCACATGGCGGCCACCATGTAATAGCCCGTAAAGTCAAACCGCTCCGTGCCCGCCAGCAGGTAGGGCTGCCCGTGGGCTTTATATAAGGTAGCAGCGCAGGCCGCGCCGCTGTACAGGCAGAGCGCGCCCGCCGCCGCGCATACAAGCATCCGCAGGACACGGCTTTTCATTTTCAGGAACATAATGCCAGCTCCGTTCTGACCCCGTCACGGAAGCAGAAGATATTCCCCGCCCGGGAAAAATCTCTGTCCGTTTCCACGCAGTCGAATTCGCAAAGGGCTTTTTCCACCCGTTCCGGCGTGTAGACAAGGGTCTGCGTTTTCAGGGCGAAGTCCTCCTCCACCACCGCGTTCCACAGGCGGAGCGACCAGCGGCTGCAATTCCCGCCCAGCGTCCAGCCGTCCTCCCGGTCGATGTACGCTTCGATCGTCCGCAGCTGCTCCTCCCCGATGTTCGCGCTCAGGGAGCGTCTGCCCACATACCGGCCATAGTCCCGGATATAGCCCGGCTCCATGTTGAAAAGCAGCCCCGAAAGCCCGCGAACCGCCCAGACGGAGAGCGTGATCTGCTCGCCGTCCCTGATCTCGCAGTCCTTCAGATATACCGGGTGACCGGAGCGGTTGTCAAGGGATATCCATGTATGGCCGAAGCATTTGACAAGGGGCGTGGATTCACTCTCGCCGTCAAAGGTCGTGATGGAGAGGATCAGGCCGCTTTCCTCGCAGGGGAGCGTCCGGGAGCCGTTTTCGTAGGCGTTGAAATCAAGCCACAGACCAAGGACGGCCGCCAGCGCCAGAACCAGCGCAAGAAGCGTGACGGTTCGTTTTTTCAGCCTTCATCCCTCCCGACACAGCGTAATACTGCGGCGCGGTGTACCCGCACCGACAGTATAACGGAAAACGCCCGGCGGCACAAGTGCTTTGCGCAAAATCGGGACGCGTGGGAGCTCCCCGGCCTTTTCTTTCCGTCAAAGGCTGTATTCCAGGCAGCGACGCAGCCGCTGGAACGTGCGGCGCAGGGAGCGGGAGACGGTGGATTTGTTGATGCGCAGCTGCTGGGCGATCTGGGACATGGTCATGCCCCGGTCTATGTACAGCTCCAGTATCTCCCGCTGGCGGGGCGTCAGCTCCGCCGCCACCGCCCGTGGCAGGTTCCGCAGCAGCCGCTGGCGGCGCTGGCTGTTGTCGCCGGACTGGGCGCGGAGCCACGCCTGAAGCCCCGCCCTGTCCGCAAAATCATAACCGGTATTCGTCATAGCCGTAAAAGTCCCGGTCGTAGTACCGCGCCGTCAGGCAGGACAGCTTGCGGCACTGGGTGAGCATGGGCTTCAGCTCCGCCATGCGGCGGCGCAGGCGGCGGGATTCGTCCTCGCTGCCGCAGACGCGCAGAGCGCTGCGCAGCTCCGCCATCCGCCCGGAGATCAGCAGGGCGCTGTCGTCGTACAGCGCGGACATTTCCATCAGTGTCATTGGTGTGATTCCCCCTCTTATGTACGTTTGTGGATGTTGCATAGCTTTAAAGCGATAAATTTTCTACTTTCGTGCGAAGTTTGTAGTTGACAATTCAGAAAACCTCTGTTATAATACGGTTCGCTGGTGAGATGCTGGTGTAGCTCAGCTGGTAGAGCAGCTGATTTGTAATCAGCA
>CABSAW010000071.1:0-6911 GCA_902475745.1 uncultured Oscillospiraceae bacterium | reverse complement strand
GGCGGTGCTGCCCCACGGCACCACCACCGTCATCACCGACCCCCATGAGATCGCCAATGTCATGGGCACCGACGGTATTGAGTACATGCTGCAGGCCACGGAGGATCTGCCGGTGGACGTGCGGTTTATGCTGCCCTCCTGCGTGCCGGCCACGCCCATGGATGAGTCCGGTGCCAATCTGGATTACCGGGCCATCGACTCTTTTTACGACCATCCCCGCGTGCAGGGTCTGGCAGAGATGATGAACGCATACGGCGTCATCCACGGTGACGGCGATGTGGTATCCAAAATCGTTGCCAGTCAGGCCCACCACAAGAAAATCGACGGACACGCCCCCGATCTGACAGGCAATGATCTGAACGCCTATGTGGCGGCAGGCGTCTATTCCGACCACGAGTGCCATGACCTGAACGACGCCATCGCCAAATTGCAGCGCGGCCAGTTCATCATGATCCGAGAGGGCACCGCCGCCCGCAATCTGGAGGCGCTGGCGCCTCTGCTGTGCGATAAGTATGTGGAGCGCTGCATGTTCTGCACCGATGATAAGCACCCCAACGACCTGCTGGAAAAGGGGCATATCGACTACATCGTAAAGAAAGCCATCTCTCTTGGCGTGGCGCCCATTACCGCCATCAAGGCCGCCTGCCACAACGCAGCGCGCTACTTCCTGCTGAATAACCGGGGCGCTATCGCCCCCGGCTATCTGGGCGACTTTGTGATCATCGACGACTTTGAGCACTTCAACATTGAAAAGGTCTATAAGCGCGGCGTGCTGATGTGCGAAAACGGGCAGCTTGCCGACTTCCCGGTGCCGGAGGTGGATCCCTATCTGGTCAGACGTGCCCACGACACCTTCCATGTGACCTCGCTGAGCGCCGCCGATTTCATTGACAACCGGCCCCACGCGGTAATCGACATGGTAAATGGTGAAATCACCACCACCGACTGCGGCTACACCGACCGCATCGACGCGGAGTATGACATTCTGAAGATCGCCGTGATCGAGCGGCACAAGGATACCCACCACATCGGTCTGGGCTTCATCCGCGGCTACGGCCTGAAGAAGGGTGCGGTAGCCACCTCCATCAGCCACGACAGCCACAATATCATTGTGGTGGGCACCGATGAGGCGGACATGGCCTTTGCCGCCAACCGGGTTGTGGCCCTCAACGGCGGCATCGTGGTGGCCGAAGGCGGCAGTGTTTCCGCCGAGGTACCGCTGGCAGTAGCCGGCATCATGAGCGATGAGCCGCTGGTAGAGGTAAACCGCAAGCTGGAGGAGGCCAAGGAGAAAGCCTTTGCCGCCGGCGTCAACCGGGATATCGACCCCTTTATGACGCTGAGCTTCATGGCGCTGCCGGTGATCCCCACGCTGCGTATCACCACCCGCGGTGTGTTCGACGTTACCACCCAGCGGTATATCTGAGTCACATATCCGTTTTCAAAAAAGCAATTGTTTTTTAGAAGGCCGAAAAGGAGCGCCGCAGTCCGCGGCGCTCCTTTCTTCTCCGTCCGGAAGCGAACCGAAGCGGGGGTGGATTTTTCCCGGAAGCCGTGGTATGATATCGGCAAATAAAATCTGGGAGGATACGCAGATGAAAAAGAGATGGGCAGCATGGCTTCTGGCGCTGACCATGCTGCTGGCACTGGTCGGCTGCGGCAGCGACTTCAGCACTGCGTTTGTCACCGGCGTTCAGCCGCCGCAGCAGGATACACTGCCGGAGGACGAGAGCCCCGACAGCATACAGCAGCAGGAGACGGACAGTGACGCGCCGGATGAGGCGGGCAGCTACACCACAAAGGGCGAGGTTGCACTGTATATCCACACCTATGGCCATCTGCCGGACAATTTTATCACCAAAAAAGAGGCGCAGGCACTGGGCTGGAACGGCGGCTCTCTGGCGCCGTATGCGCCCGGCAAATGCATCGGAGGGAGCCGGTTCGGCAACTATGAGGGACTGCTTCCGGAAAAGCCGGGCCGCACCTACACCGAGTGCGACATCAATACATTGGGCGCGGACAGGCGCGGCGCGGAACGAATCGTGTTTTCCAATGACGGGCTTATCTATTATACCGCCAACCACTATGAGAGCTTTGAGCTGCTGTACGGGGAGGAGTAACCATGCGCTTTATTCTGGACGGAAAAAGCATCGGCAGCCGAGAGGCTCTGCATCAGACGCTGGCGGCGGGGCTTCAGCTTCCCGATTGGTACGGCGGCAATCTGGACGCCCTGTACGATTGCCTGAGCGAGCCGGGAACGGAGACTGAGCTGATCATCCGCGGCGGCGCGGCGCTTGAGGCGGCGTTGGGCGGCTATGCGGCGGCCTTTCGGCAGGTGCTGGCAGACTGCGCAGCGGAAAATCCACGGTTTTCCGCCGTGTGGGAGGATACGCCATGAAGCATTCAGCAGTGGATGAGCGTCTTATCTATGAGATTCTCTCCGCCGTGGCAGAGATTCCAGAAGGGCGGGTGGCTTCCTACGGGCAAATCGCCGCGTTGATCGGGCGGGAGCGAAACGCCCGTGTGGTAGGCCGCGTACTGAGCCGCTCTCACTCTTACGGCGACTATCCCTGCCACCGGGTGGTAACCCACGATGGGCGGCTGGCGCCGCACTGGTCTGAGCAGAGAGTGCTGCTGGAGGCGGAAGGCGTTACGCTGCGGGACAGTACCCATGTGGATATGAAGCGCTTTCGCTGGACGCCGTAATGTATAAAAAACCGGAGGCTTGATAGCCTCCGGTTTTTTATACATCCCTGTCGGGAACGGTCACCTGAATGGATGTGCCCTTTCCGGGCTGGCTGTCCAGATGGATGGCCCCATTCAGATCCTGCACCGCATGCTTGACAATGGACAACCCCAGTCCCGTCCCGCCGCTCTGGCGGGAATGGCTTTTATCCACACGATAGAACCGCTCGAACACACGGTTTTGATGCTCCGGTGGAATGCCGATACCGGTGTCGGACACCGTCAGCACCGCGCCGCCCTGACAGGGCGACACATCCAGCGTGACGCTGCCGCTGGGAACATTATATTTGATGGCATTATCGCACAGGTTATAGGCGATTTCAGACAGAAGACGGCGTACACTGTGCACCGTGACCGTACCGCCGGTAACGGACAGCGTCACATTTTTGGCGTTGGCCGCCTCGCCCAGAGAGGCAGCCGTTTCCGCTGCCAGCGCGTGAAGCTCCACCGGCTCAACAGGCATTTCCATCCCCTCATCCAGCTGGGACAGGCGGATAATATCCTCAATCAGCGTGACCAGACGGGCGGCCTCGCTGCGGATGCGTCCGACAAACCGCGGCATATCCTCTGCCTTGACCAGACCGTTCTCCATCAGCTCAGCGCTGCCCATAATGGATTGCAGCGGCGTTTTCAGTTCGTGGGATACATTGGCGGTGAATTCGCGGCGACTGCGCTGCGCCAGTGCCTGCTCCGTCACATCAAAGGCAAGCACAACCGCGCCGGTGGCCACACCATCGGATTCAATGCGGCTGATATCCATCTGATACTCACGGCTGTCCCGCATGGTATGGATCTCGCTGTGGCCCTGTGTTATGGCATTTTGCAGCGCGTGGCTTACATCGCTGCTGCGCTCAAGGGTCAGAAAATCCTGCCCAAGGCAGGCAGAATCGGCGTGGAACAGCGTGCGGGCCGCCGGGTTGATGCTGAGGATATTCCCCTGCCGGTTCAGGAGCACAAGCCCTTCCTTCATATTGCCGGTGATCTGATCAAACTCCTCACGCTTGCGCTGCAACTCCCGCATGTGGGCATCGATCTGGCGGCGCTGCTGGTTGATGCGGCCCAGAAGCGGCGACAGCTCTTCATAGGTATCATTGTCCAGCGGATGCTCCAGATCAAGGCTGTTGAGCGGCTCCACAATATGACGGGCTAGGCGCTTGGCCAGCACCGCCGACAGCGCCAGCGCCGCCGCCAGAACAATCAGGAAGGGCTGAAGCATCCCCAGCACCAGTACGCCTGCCGTAGCGCGGCTGATGGAAATCCGCAGCACGGTACCATCCGTCAGGCGCTGGGCACTGTAAAGTGTCTTTTCCAGCAGCGTGGCGGAGTAACGGCTGGACTCACCCTGCCCTGCCAGCAGCGCCTGCTGAATCTCCTGCCGCTGGGCATGGTTCTCCATAGCGGTGGGATCCGCCTGCGTGTCGTACAGCACGGTGCCGTCCGCCGCCACCCATGTCAGACGGTAACGATCAGAATGCAGGGCGCGGAGATAGTCCTCTCCCCCCTGCTCCACAGCGGCGGCAGCAAGGCCCAGCTCATCGCGGAGCTGCTTTTCCTGCACGCCGCAGAAATATTCGTAAAGACATCCCATAATAATCACCATGCTGGCCAGCAGCACTGCGCCGGCCGTGATGATCATGGAACGAAAAATCTTTTTTGTCATGCCTTCGCCTCCCAGCGGTAGCCAACGCCCCGCACTGTAGCGATGCAGCCGCCGCACGCGCCAAGCTTCTGGCGCAGGGTGCGGATGTGCATATCCACGGTGCGGCTCTCGCCCACATAGTCCGCGCCCCAGACGTCATTAAACAGCTGATCCCGGGTGAATGCCATGCCGGGATGGGACAAAAACAGGCGCAGCAGCTCAAATTCCTTGTATGTCAGGCTCACCCGCTCCCCCGCCGCCGTAACGATATGGCGATCCGGGTCCAGCGTCACACCGCCGCCGGAAAGGCATCGGTCCTGCTGTGCAGGCGTACAGCGGCGCAGCACAGCCTTGACGCGGGAAACCATTTCCATCATGCCAAAGGGCTTAACAAGATAGTCGTCCGCCCCCAGATCAAGGCTCTGGATCTTGTCATATTCCATCCCCTTGGCCGTAGCCATGATCACGGGAATGGCGCGGGTACGCGGTGTCTGGCGTAAAAAGCGCAGCAGCGACACACCGTCCTCGCCGGGCAGCATTACATCCAGCAGCACAAGCTCCGGCAGTTCTGTCTCCAGCGCGGCGCGGAAGCTGTCTCCGTCAGCAAAGCCACGCGCCTCAAAGCCGGTGGAATTGAGGGTATATACCTCGATCTCACGGATGCCGCTGTCGTCCTCCACACACCAGATCATGTCATTTCCTCCCCATTATGAACGCCGGTAACGGCAAACACCACCCACTCGGCAACATTGGTGGCGTGGTCGCCGATGCGTTCCAGATATTTTGCAATCATCAGAAGATCCAGCGCATACGCGCCGTCCTCAGGCCGCCGGGCGATCCAGTCGATCAGCGCCGCTTTTACATGGCTGAAATCCGCATCCACCACATCGTCCTGCGCAATGACTTCTCGGGCCAGCGCCGTATCGCGGTGCACATAGGCATCTACGCTGAGCGTGACCATGGAGATGACGGCGCGGGCCATATGCCCTACAAAGGCACACTCCTCGCCGGAGCGTCCCTTCAAAAAGCCCACGATCTCTGCAATATCCTCGGCCTGATCTCCAATACGCTCCATGTCGGTAATCATTTTCAGCGCGGCAGAAATCTGGCGCAAATCGCGGGCCACCGGCTGCTGCTGAAGCAGCAGCTTCAGGCACAGCGATTCGATATCCCGCTCCTTGCGGTCGATCTCGCCCGCCCGCAGCTTTACCTCTGCGGCCAGCGCTGTGTCGCCCTCCAGCAGTGCCTTTGCGGCGGAGGCAATCACCTCTTCACACAACGCGCCCATCTCGATCAGTTCCCGGTTCAGCAGCCCCAGCTGCTCATCAAAACGGCTTCTCATTTATCCGAACCTCCCTGTGATATAATCCTCCGTCCGCTTATCCCGGGGCTGGGCAAAGATCTGCTCGGTATCGCCATATTCCACCAGCTCACCCAGCAGGAAAAAGGCGGTTCGGTCAGAGATGCGGGCAGCCTGCTGCATGTTGTGCGTTACAATAATAATAGTATACCGCTCTTTCAACTCCGTGGCAAGCTCTTCTATCTTGGACGTGGAAATGGGGTCCAGCGCGCTGGTAGGCTCGTCCATCAACAGCACCCGAGGCTCCACCGCCAGCGCACGGGCAATGCACAGGCGCTGCTGCTGACCGCCGGACAGGCCCAGCGCCGATTTTTTCAGCCGATCCTTCACCTCATCCCAGATGGCAGCGCCGCGCAGCGACTGCTCCACAATGTCATCCAGCTTCACCTTATTCCGTATCCCGTGGGTACGGGGGCCATAGGCGATGTTGTCATAGATGCTCATAGGAAAGGGGTTGGGTTTCTGAAACACCATGCCGATCTCCTTGCGCAGGTGGCTCACATCCACCGAGGGGGAAAAGATATCCTGTCCCTGATAGCAGACCTCGCCGGTAATGCGCACGCCGGGGATCAAATCGTTCATCCGATCCAGTGTCTTGAGAAAGGTGGACTTGCCGCAGCCGGAGGGGCCGATAAGGGCGGTGATGCTCTTTTCCGGAATGTCCATACTGACATGGTGCAGCGCCTGCGTGGGGCCGTACCACAAATTCAGGTCGTTTACGGTAATAATATCGCTCATAGGTTCCTCCGTTTCTTGAAATAGCGCCCCGTCAGACCGGCAGCCAAGTTGATAAGCAGCGCCAGCACCATCAGAATAGCGGCAATGGCAAAGGCCACGTCAAACTCGCCCTGCTCCTTGGCGTAGACATACAGCGCCACCGACAGCGTAGCGCCGGAGCTTTTCAGCGTCTCGCCCAGCGTACTGTACAGCGTGTGGGCAAAGCCCGCCGTGTACAGAAGCGCCGCCGTCTCGCCCAGTATGCGTCCCACCGCCAGAATGCAGCCGGTGATGACGCCGTCCACACAGCCGGGCAGCACCACCGTGCGGATGGTGCGCCACTTCCCCGCACCCAGGCCGAACGCCCCCTCCCGGTAGCTCTGGGGCACGGTCTTGAGGCTCTCCTGCGTGGTGCGCATGATGGTGGGCAGGTTCATGATGACCAGCGTC
>CABSAW010000070.1:0-7039 GCA_902475745.1 uncultured Oscillospiraceae bacterium | reverse complement strand
CGAACATTGTCCTGGACTATGGCTTCGTGTGGGCCTTGAACTGGGGAATGGCCGGCGCTGCATGGGCGACCATTATCGGACAGGCCGTGACCATGACCGTGGCAGTCATCTTCTTTGCCGCGAAGAGGAGCGGCTTCCGCCTGCCGGGGCTGCGGGAGCTATGCAGTCTTTGGAAAAATGTCCTCATCGTCGCAATCTCGCCCTTTGGATTGACCTTTTCTTCCATCATCACGATGCTTCTTATCAATCGTTTTCTGCTTCTGTACGGGAACGAACAGGCGGTTGCGGTTTACGGCTGCATTGGATATATTACCGCGATTCTCTATCTGCTGCTGCAAGGGGTAGGCGATGGCAGTCAGCCGCTGATCAGCCAATATTACGGAGAGAATAACCAAGATTCCGTTCAGGCTACCAGAAAGCTGGCATACCTGACCGCCGCTGCGATTACGGTAGTCTGCACGATTGGTGTCTATCTTGCAAGAGCAAAAATCGGCATGCTGTTCGGCGCTTCGGCGGAGGCAAATGCCGGGGTCGTCCGGTATCTGCCGCTTTTCCTTGCGCCGCTGCTGTTGCTGGCGTTTGTCCGTATTACGACGTCCTACTTCTACGCAACGGAGAAGAATGCTCTATCCTATCTTCTCGTATATGCCGAGCCGGTCTGTACGCTGCTGCTGCTTCTGATCCTGCCGCCGATGCTGAAGCTGACCGGCGTCTGGCTTGCTACGCCGATTGCGCAGGTCATGACCTTTGTGATCGCATGGGCCGCCAAGCGGCGTGTGGATGCGCAAGCTTAGGATAACACGATAGGCAGGGGCGAAACGTTCATCCCGGTTACGCTGGCGGATGAGGTCTTTGCGGTAATGCTCGCAGACCTTGATAATAAAATTTTCCGTCTTTTTTGCTTTTGGAAAGCATACAGTGACACAAAAGGGGGGAAGTTTTATGGCAAAGGGGAAGAGAATCCAGTCCAGAAGAGTAACGCCACGCCCGACAGGGAGGCGCACAGCGCCAAAAGTGAAGCGGCAGCAGCCGGCAGCGAGGCACAGCAAGCTTTTACAGATGGTGGCCAGTGCAGTTGTGCTTGTCACTGTGGTAGCGGTAAAGCTGACCCTGCCGGAGACAGCTCAGCATTATGGCGGCAAGCTGCTGGGTCTAATCGGGGAAAATACGGATTTTGTCGCTGCTTTTTCCTCTGTGGGCCGTGCTGTTGGCGGCGAAGATCTGGCTGATACCATCACGGATGTATATACTGCGGTATTCGGCCCGCAAAAAGTGCCTGCCGAGCGCGAAACCGATAGAAACGCCGTAGTATATGGCAGCGGCGTGACACCCCCGAGAGTGGATATGCTCCAGCAGGTGCTGGGGTTTGCCTACACCGCTCCGGTAGAGGGACGCGTTAGCTCTGCTTTTGGCTACCGGGATCATCCGGTACAGGGGACAGAGCGATTTCATTACGGCATTGACCTTGCGTGCGAAAAGGGAACGGTGATCTGTGCCTTTGCCGCCGGAACGGTTACCGCTGTGGCCGAGAGCAGTGAACTGGGAAAATACGTAGAATTGACCCACGCGAGTGGTTTTACCACGCTGTATGCCCATTGCAGCCGCATCAACGCCTCGACCGGGCAGACCGTCAAAGTGGGGGATCCGATTGCCGAGGTGGGAGATACAGGCGATGCTACCGGCCCGCATCTCCATTTTGAACTGCACCACAACAGTGTCTACCTCAATCCCATCTACTATGTGTCATAAAGACGGATTTTCCGTTCATATTACGCCGTCGGCGCTGGTGCTGCTGGCGGTATTCTTGCTGTTTTTCTCGCCGCTGCTGCTGGGCGCACTTCTATTTGCGGCACTCTGTCATGAATTGGGACATTGTGCGGCGCTGCACTTGCTGCACGGCCGCGTCACAGCGCTGCGCATCACGGCTTCGGGCGCGGAGATGCAGGTTATGGGACGGCTGTCTTATGGCGGGGAACTACTGGCTGCCGCCGCTGGGCCGACAGCCAATCTGCTGCTATCGCTGCCGCTGGCCTACGGCGGGCGTCAGTGGGAGATACTGTACCTTTTTGCCGGAGCACAGTTGGTGCTGGGCATATTCAATCTTCTGCCGATCCTTCCGCTGGACGGCGGCAGCATCCTGTGGAATCTGACGGCATGGCTGACGCAGCCGTACACCGCCGACCGCGTCACAGGTCTTGTGAGTCTTGGGATGGCCGCGATATTGACGCTGACAGCCGCTGCGGCGCTGTGGGTAGGAGGAAGCCCCTTTCTGCTGCTGGCAGCAGCCGGACTGCTGTGGCGCGCCATGGCGGCAAATAGGGGTTGCCAAACTGCTGCAAAGAAGGTAAAATAAAAAGATATTCTGATAAACAACAGGAGAACGACTGTGAATAAAAAGCTGGAACGAATCCTGCCCCGCGTGCAGAAGCCTGCCCGCTATGTGGGCGGCGAATATAATGCGGTCATCAAGGACAAAGCGCAGGTAGATACTCGAATTGCCTTCTGTTTTCCTGATACCTATGAAATCGGCATGTCCAATCTGGGCATGCGGATTCTCTACGGCGTCATGAACCGTATGGAGGGCGTGTGGTGCGAACGTGTCTTTGCCCCATGGGGCGACATGGAGGAGGAGATGCGCAGAGCGGGTATGCCGCTCTTTGCCCTGGAGTCTGGCGACCCCATTGCAGATTTTGATATGATCGCCTTTTCCGTAGGCTATGAGATGGCCTTTACCGCGATTCTCAATATGCTGGATCTGGCCGGGGTTCCTTTGCGCAGCGCGCAGCGTGATAGCCTGACACCGCTGGTGATCGCCGGCGGCACCGCCATGTACAACGCTGAGCCTGTCGCCGATTTCATTGACCTTGTCAGTCTGGGTGAGGGCGAGGACATTACCGTAGAGCTGGTGGAGCTGCACCGCAAAGCACGCCGGGAAGGATGGAGCAAAGCGGCCTTTCTCCGTGCCGCCGCCCAGCTGGACGGTATCTATGTGCCCAGCCTGTACGATATTTCCTATCATGCCGACAGCACAGTGAAGGCTATTACGCCACGCGACGGCGCGCCTGCTGTGGTGACCAAGCGTATCGTACACGATATGGACAAGGCGTATTTCCCGGTCAATACCATCGTGCCCAGCACCGAGATCGTGCAGGATCGTGTGATGCTGGAGCTGTTCCGCGGCTGCATCCGCGGCTGCCGCTTTTGTCAGGCAGGCTATGTGTACCGCCCTGTGCGCAACCGCAGCCGCGACTTGTGTGCCCAGTACTGTTTGGATGCCTGTAACGATTCCGGCTATCAGGAGGTAACGCTCTCCAGCCTCAGCACCAGTGACTATCCGCCGCTGACACAGCTGTGCGACCAGCTGGAGCCCTTCTGCGAGAGCCGTCATGTCAACCTGTCACTGCCGTCTCTCCGGGCGGACAACTTCTCTATGGAATTGATGCAGCGTCTGGCAAAGGGCAGAAAAACCGGTCTTACCTTTGCGCCGGAAGCCGGAACGCAGCGGCTGCGTGATGTGATTAACAAGAATGTGACGCTGGAGGATCTGCTGAACTCCTGCCATACTGCCTTTGCCGGTGGGTATAATGCAGTGAAGCTTTACTTCATGCTGGGTCTGCCTACCGAGACAGATGATGACGTGCTGGGTATTGCCGATGTGGCAGCCCGCGTTATGCACGCATGGCGGGAAAGCGCTCCCAACAAGCAGCGAGGCGTTCGGATCACGGTATCTACCTCCTATTTTGTCCCCAAGCCCCACACGGCCTTCCAGTGGGAACCCCAGATCACCCGGGAGGAATATGAGCGCCGGGTACAGCTGCTGCGTGAGAATATGACCACAAAAACCGTCACCTATAACTGGCACGACGGCCAGACCTCCTTTATCGAGGCGGTACTGGCCCGCGGCGACCGTAAGCTTGGCAATGTATTGGAAGCTGTATGGCGTAAAGGTGGACACCTTGACGCATGGGAGGAGTATTTCTCTCTGGATCGCTGGCTGGAGGCCTTTGACGAGTGCGGCGTGGATCCGGCATTTTACGCCTATCGCCGCCGGGAAAAGGATGAAGTCATGCCTTGGGATATGATCTCCAGCGGTGTGAGCAGAGCGTATCTGTGGCGCGAGCATGAAAACGCCGTGGCCGGCGTTACTACGCCGGACTGCCGCACGCACTGCAACGGCTGCGGCGCCAACAAGCTGGTAGGAGGGAAGTGCGATGTCTAAACTGAGATTGCTGTTTGTCAAGGAGGCGCAGGCCTCCTATATCTCCCACCTTGATCTGATGCGAACCTTCCAGCGGTGTTTTCCCCGCACGGAGTTGGATATCAAGCATACCCAGGGCTATCATCCTCATCCCATCATCTCCATTGTGCTGCCCCTGCCGGTGGGGCAGAGCAGCGACTGTGAGCTGCTGGATTTCGAGGTCACGCAGGATAGCGATGGCAGCGGTATCGCGGAAAAGCTGAACACCGGTATGCCGACTGGCATCCGCGTTCTTGCCTGCTACGAGGCCAAGCGTCCGATCCGTGAGCTGGATAGCCTTCGCGCCGATGTGACGCTGGAATATGACTGCGGCGTGCCGGAAAACGCCGCCGCCCGGCTGACAGCATTGTTGGCACGCAAGGAACTGATCATTCAAAAGCGCACCAAGCGCAAGGAAATGGCAGATGTGGATATTGCGCCCATGATCCGCAATGCCGTGGTTACGGCGGATGGGCACAATGTGTTCATCGATATCACCGTGCAGGCGCAAAACCCCGGACTGAATCCCCAGCTGATTGAAAAGGCGATTGCCGCCTATCTGCCGGAGCTGACGCCGGATTTTGTCCGTGTACGCCGTCGGGCGATTCTGGATGGGAATGGGCAGGATTTTCGATAATCCTTCCGCATTGAACCCGATTCTGCGGCTTTTTCTTGCGCCGGTGTGAAAAATATGGTATACTGTATTACGATCAATTATTGAAGGGAGCACGCGTAATGCGAGTTATCGATCTGGAAAATATCAACAGCGCCATGAGCAATGAGACACAATTTGTGCTGCGCTGCGAGGAAGTCTTTCACGATAAAATCAGCGCGGCGGCCGCATCCATTCTGTCCAACCGGCAGGAACGTCCCGTTGTGGCGCTGACAGGTCCTTCTGGCTCCGGAAAAACGACCACCGCCCTGCGTCTGGAGGATTATTTGAAGAATCTGGGCGTTAAGGTTTGCGTCATCCATATGGATAACTTCTTCCTGCCGCTGGATCGCCGTCCGCCGGAACTGACGGACTGGGAATCTCCCTATTGTGTGGATGTGGACAGCCTGATTTCCTGTATCAGCCAGCTGATGGATGGAAAAGAGGTGGATATCCCCTGGTATGATTTCAAGAACGGTGTCACCGGCGGTTATACAAAAATACAGGGCTACAGCGATGCCGTTATTATCGCTGAGGGTATTCATATGCTCAACCCGTTGATTTTTGATAAAATCCGCGGTGTGGCCAACGGCGTTTATGTGGCGCCTCGTACCCGAATTATTACCAATGACGATAAGATTGTCCGTCCTGAGCAGCTGCGAGTGGCCCGCCGTATGATTCGTGACTATAATACCCGTGGCCACAGTATCGCCCAGACGGTGGAGCGCGCCGAAAGTGTGGATCGCGGCGAGATCAACTATATCCAGCCCTATAAGGGAAATGCCGCGATTCATATTGACACGTTCCATGATTATGAGCCGTGTATCGTGGCAAAGTATCTCAGTGAAATCCCCGGATTCCGTCAGGAAATGACGCCGGAATTCTTAGAGTCCCACGGCTTGACGGATCTGATGAAGGTTGTTGGCGGTGTACCGCCCCTGCATTGCCCTTATGTGCCTCAGAACTCGCTGGTGCGTGAGTTTGTGGGCGGAAGCTGCTATGAATATTGATTTCGATTGCAGATGAAGGAGTGATAGTGAAATGATTATTACCATCAGTCGTGAGTTCGGAAGCGGCGGCCGTGAGCTTGGCAAGCGTCTGGCTGATGCCCTGCATATTCCGTGCTATGACCACCAGATCATCGAGATGATTGCCAAGGAAAATGGGCTGAACGCTGATTATGTGGCAAACGTAGGGGAGAAGTGCATCGAGGCAGCCTATCCCATGACGATCGGCCACCGTCTGGCCATGATGCCTGTTACCGTAATGGATCAGCCGATTCGTGTAGCGGTGGCGCAGCGCCAGCTGCTGGAAAAATTTGCCCAGCAGGGAGACTGTGTGATCGTTGGGCGCTGTGCCGATGTGATTTTGAAGGACTATCATCCGCTGAATTTGTTCGTTTATGCGGATATGGAGGCCAAGGTTGAGCGCTGCATGAAGCGTGCGCCGGAGGGTGAGCACCTGACCCGGAACGAGATGGAAAAAGCCATCCGCCGTATCGACAAAGAGCGTACACAGAACCATCTGATGTATGCCGATACCAAGTGGGGCAGTAAGGAAGCCTATCACCTGTGTATCAATACCACGTACCATGAGATTAAAAAATTGGTCCCCGCACTGGCACAGTTCTGCAAAGACTGGTTTGCCGAGTAACGATACAAAGGAGAACGCAATGAAGATCCGCTTCAATGACGATCCGAAGGTAGTGGCCGCCATTCGGGAGGGGCTGAAACGCAAGGATGGCTACTGTCCCTGCCGCTTGCAAAAGACGCCGGAGAATATCTGCATGTGTCAGGAGTTTCGTGACCAGATTGCAGATCCTGATTTTGAAGGCTATTGCCATTGCCGCCTGTATTACAAGGAAAAGTAAGAGGTTCATCAAAAAGTAACTCAATCGACTAAATCGACTAAGATGAAAAGGTCGCTGTCCGCTTTATACGGGCAGCGACCTTTTATACAATACTATGTACACAGCATGCAGACAGCTTATACCTTGGCGGACAGCTTAGCAGCACGCTTCTTGCCGTACACGCAGCAGCCCACCACATAGGCGGCGGCGCACACCACACCGATGATGTAGGACGGCGTCCAGGGGATGTTGAAGCCGATGTGGGCGTTGGCGATGTAGGTGACGCAGATGAAGGTGTAGA
>CABSAW010000069.1:0-7076 GCA_902475745.1 uncultured Oscillospiraceae bacterium | reverse complement strand
TGCCGTAATACTGCCGGGTATACCATACCTTTTCCAAGTCCTCCGGCAGCTGGATCATGGAGGCGATCTCTGTGGAGGTGTACCCCTCGTTGATGTACAAAAGGGTCTGGTCGTGGATAAACTTGTAGACCGCCGCTGTGTTGGTCAGATATTCGCTGACGCTCTCTTTACCCCAATGCGGCCAGTTGTGCGCCTGAAAGACGACCTCGGCGTCGGGGAAGAGCGACTGCGCCTCGGTGATGTAACGCGCCCAGCCGTTCGCGTCCCGCACCTCCGCGCCGCGCAGCGTATAAAGATTGTGCATCGTCCCGCTGCAATTCTCCGCCATCCACAGCGCCTTGCTGTCGGGGAAATAGGTGTTCATCTCGGCAGGGGATTCCGTCCCCGGCGTCTGCTGGAAGATCACCCGCACGCCGTCAATGGTCGTTTCAAAAACCGGCTCTGCGACCTCGTAGCTCGGCGCAATATAGCCGACGCCGTTCTGCACCGCGGTCAGTCCGATGCCAACCGAAAGACGGCCCTGCTCGCCGTAGGGCAGCATGGAGCCATACTGAAAAAACGCCCGCCGCTTCATTGCCGTGCCGACAAAGACATTTTCCTTCATCACCGCGTCCGCATAGCCCTTCGGCACGATGATTGCGGTCTTTCCGGAGGCAAGCTGCTCGTCGAGCGGCAGGCTGCGGTCCGCGACCTCCTCGGGCGCGATCAGTCCCTCGATACCGCCATAGTGGTCCACATGCGCATGGCTGACCACAACGGCGACGATCCGCCCATCGCCCATCTCGGAGCGGAAGAGCTTCAGCGCCTCCTCCGCGGTATATCTGCTGCTGCCGCAGTCCATGACGATCCAGCCGTGTTCGCTGCGGACGAAGGTGATATTGGCAATATCGTAGCCACGCACCTGATAGATGCCGTCGGTGACCTCAAAAAGGCCGTAAATGTGGTTTAGCTGCGCGTTCCGCCAAAGGCTGGGGTTTGCGGTGTCCGGTGCGTCCTTGTCGAGAAAGGCGTAGGCGTCCTGCGTCCACACGGCTCTCCCTTCCTCGTCGCGGAGATCCAGCGTGTCCGGCGCGGCGAGAAAGCCCCGGTTCGCATTTTCAAGCTCTGTGGTATCCGCAAAGTCCAAAAGCGCGTATACCTGCTGGTTGGCGTCGATCGTGTACTGGGTCGCCGGCTTGCTCTCGGCATTCAGCCCTGTGTCCGTGCCTGCGCTCACCGCAGGAGCGCTGCTTTTCTCCGGACTGCCGCAGGCAGTCAGCGCGGCAGCCAGTATGCCCGTCACAAGGAGCATACACATTTGTTTTTTCTTCATAGGCGTTCCTCCCTCGCTCAGAAAGGCTCTCCAGCAGGACTTCCTCGCTGGGGATGAGTGCCGCACGATCGCAGCCCTTCCCGCTTCTATACTGCGCAGTTTAGCGTAACATCGCGCGAATTGCAATAGACCTTGCGTGAACAGCGCAAAACCTTGCGCGAATAGCGCATTTTGCTTGCTTTGCATCAAAGACCGTGGTATTCTGTGAAAAAAAACAGATCGTGAGGGAGCACTATGAGATCCAACGGTATTTCCGTCATTTCTAACCGCAGGTACATCAGCCTGCCGGTGGAGGACATTCTCTATATTCAGCTGGCGGGGCGTCGGGCGGTCATCCATGCCTCCGGCGGCAGGACCTGCGAAACCTACACCACCATAGAAGAACTGGAGCAGATGCTGGGCAGCGGCTTTATCCGCACCGACCGCGCCACGCTGGTGGCCGCCAAGGGCATCCATGCCATTGGCAGGCAGATCGAGCTCATCAACGGTGAAACGCTGGACTACGCTCACCGGAGAAAGCAGCAGCTCAAGGAACAGCTGCGCGCCGATTGGCGGCAGATCGCGCAGAGCCTGTCCAACAGCGACGCGCCTGCCACGCGGGAAGACTATCAGCGGCATTATGCCAGCTATGACAGCGCACCCTTTGCATTTACCGACATCGAGATGGTCTTCAACGAAAAGCGCGCCGCCGTGGACTGGATATTCCGCTACGCCAACGAGGCGCTGGCGAGGCTGGAAAAAAAGCCGCTGGAGCAGCTCATCGACCGCTCCTTCAGCAGCATTTTTCCCAATATGGACGACAAGTGGCTGCGGGTCTACGAGCGCACAGCGCTGTTCGGCGAAACGCTGGAGATCATAGATCACAGCCCGGAGATCGACACGGATCTGAAGATCATCTGCTTCCCCACCTTCAAGGGACATTGCGGCTGCATCCTCTTTAAGCAGGCGGAAATTCAAACGATGCGTGTTGAAAAGCCGGGCGGCAAGAGCGAAACGGGATGCTGAACGGCAGGGGGGAGCGTATCGTCAGTACCCGATTTGAACGAGGCCTGCAACGCTCCGCTCTCCGCTGCATTTTATCTTTGATTGCATCCCACGGCGTGAGGTGGCTTCGGCGCAGTTTTCGCGTTGCTTACCGAGAGGAAAAAGCGAGACGCCGAGAATACTGCAAAGCCCTGCCGGAATTGCTCCGGTGAGGCTTTGCTTTTGACCACATAAAATACCACAGACAGGTGTGGAACACACGGGAGATATGAGCCGCAAGATGTTAGGAAAGGAATTAGAATCGAGAAGAAACTGCTAAAAACGGCTAAAAAGTGTAGCAAAAATAATGCGGTAGCTCTTTGATTATGACATCCCACGCCGTGGAGGTATCCCCGGCTCTGCTTTTCGCCGCGTCTTATCGGGCAAAAAACCGATATGCGGTCTGCTCACAGTATTCCGCACCGGCCCGCAGGATGGGAGAAGGAAATGCCGCATGATTCACAGCGTCCGGAAACCGCTGTGTTTCCATGCAAATCCCGTGGAAAGGCCCATAGAGTGCCCCTTGCTTTCCGGTGCGTTCCGTCAGCCATCCCGCCGTATATAGCTGCATTCCCTCCATTGAGGTGGTCATTTCCATTCCGATGCCAGTGGCGGGACACCACAGCTCCGCCGCCGGTGCTTGCCCCGCATTGAGAACATAGTTGTGATCATATCCATGCCCGCCGTTCAGAGATACATTGCGGAGACGGCTCTTCATCTCCGTGGGAGCACGGAGGTCCAGCAGTGTCCCCTCCACCTCCGCCATCTGTCCCGTTGGGATGTTCTCTCCATCTGTCGGCGTATAGTGATCGGCCCGTACCGTCAGCACATGGTCATCCACTTCGCCGCTGTCGTGGCCGCCCAGATTGAAATAGACGTGGTTCGTCAGGTTAACCACGGTGTCCTTCTCCGCCGCTGCACGGTACTCTATGGTGAGCGTACTGTCTGCCAAGCGGTAGGTGACCTCCACACGGACAGCGCCGGGGAAGCCCTCCTCCCCGTCGGGGGAGGTGTAGGTGAACGTGACCGCATTCTCGGCGCAGGTGAAGTCCCACAGCTTCTTGTGGAAGCCCTCGTTTCCTCCGTGGAGGCAGTTCCTTCCCTCGTTTGCCGTAACACGGTACGCCGTGCCGTCGATGCTGAAGGCCGCCCCGCCGATGCGGTTGGCACAGCGCCCGATGGTTCCGCCGAAGCAGGCATCCATGTGCCGATAGCTTTCCAACTCGTCGTAGCCCAGGCAGATGTCCGTCATCTTGCCGTTTCTGTCCGGCACATAGATGCTACGGACGGCTGCGCCGTAGGGCAGCAGCCCCACGGCACAACGGCTGGTGGAAAGCTCTATGACAGGGACCTCTTTTCCACCCAGTGTCCCAAAGGGTCTCAGTCGATACAAGGTTTATCCCTCATAGCCGTTGGGATGGCCGCTGTGCCACGCCCACGCGTCGGCAACGATCTGCTCCAGACTGCGGCTGGGTTTCCAGCCCAGCACCTCAGCGGCCTTTTTGTTGGAGGCGATCAGGACGGAGGGATCACCGCTGCGGCGCGGCTCCGCCTTCACCGGTATCGGCCTGCCTGTGATGCGGCGCGCCGTGTCTATGATCTCCCGCACGGAATAGCCCGTTCCGCTGCCCAGATTGAACACATCGCTCTTACCGCCCCGATCCAGATACTCCAGCGCCAGCAGGTGCGCCTCCGCCAGATCCTTCACATGGATGTAGTCCCGCACGCAGGTGCCGTCCGGCGTGGGATAGTCCTCGCCGAAGATGCCGATATGGCCGCGCTGTCCCAGCGCCGTCTTCATCACCAGCGGGATCAGGTGGGACTCGGGATTGTGATCCTCGCCGATGCCCGCCTCGGTGTCGGAGCCGGCGGCGTTGAAGTAGCGCAGCGCCGCATACCGGATGCCGTAGGCGCCGTCGCACCACTTGAGCATATTCTCAATGGCCAGCTTGGTGGCGCCGTAGGGGTTGGTGGGCTCGGTGCGGTCGCACTCCTCGATGGGCTGCTTCTCCGGCTCGCCGTAGGTGGCCGCCGTGGAGGAGAACACGATCTTATCCACGCCATGCGCCTTCATCGCCGAGAGCAGCGACACCGCGCCCTCCACGTTGTTGCCGTAGTATTTCAGGGGGTTGGTCACGCTCTCACCCACCAGGGAGAAGGCGGCGAAATTGATCACGCCGTCGATCTTGTTTTCCGTAAAGACCTGATGCAGGAAAGACCCGTCCCGCAGATCACCCACATAGAGCTTCCGCGCGCCCTTGACAGACTGCCAGTGTCCGGTACGCAAATTGTCCACCACGACCACCTCATAGCCCTGTTTGACCAGCAGTACCGTCATGTGGCTGCCGATATATCCGGCACCGCCAGCCACCAAAATGGTTTTCATACTCGCGTCCTCCTTCTTTCATACACTTTGAATAAACCGCAGAAAGGCTTCCTGCCCCTCCGGGGTGCGCTTAAAGACGCCGGCGTGCTCCAGAACCGTGGCGAACACCGCGCCCACCTCCTGCCGCAGCAGATCTCCGGCGTTTTCCGCCGTGAACACATGGCGGGTTTTCAGCTCCTCCGCCCAGTCCGCGTGCTTGGCCAGCGCCTTGTCCCGGCGCAGATCGTCGCCCCGCACCAGCGCCCGCGCCACGCCGTCCAGCTCGTCCTTCAGCCGCGCCGGAAGCACCGCCAGACCCATGACCTCGATGAGGCCGATGTTCTCCTTCTTGATGTGGTGCAGCTCCTGATGGGGGTGGTACACCCCCAGAGGATATTCCTCGGTGGTGATGTTGTTGCGCAGCACCAGATCCAGCTCGAACTGTCCCGCCCGCATCCGGGCGATGGGGGTGATGGTATTGTGGGACTCGCCGTCGGTCTCCGCGAACACAAAGGCCGCCTCGTCCGTGTAGCCCCGCCACGCGGTGAGGATGCGCTCCGCCAGCTCCACCAGACGCTGATCATCTTTGCAGCGGAGCCGGATCACAGACATGGGCCACTTGACAATGCCGGCCTCCACGTCCTCGGAGCCCCGGAAGGTGATGGTCCGCTCCACCGGGGCCTTCTCCATGGCGAAGGTGTAGCAGCCGCCCTGGAAATGGTCGTGGCTGAGAATAGAACCGCCCACGATGGGGAGATCGGCGTTGCTGCCCACAAAGTAGTGGGGGAACTGCCTGATGAAGTCCAGCAGCTTGCGGAAGGTGGCTTTGTCGATCTTCATGGGGGTGTGCCGGCCGTTCAAAACGATGCAGTGCTCGTTGTAGTAGACATAGGGGCTGTACTGGAGGAACCAGTCCTCCTGATTGATGGTGATGGGGACGATCCGGTGGTTCTGCCGGGCGGGGTGGTTGAGCCGTCCGGCGTAGCCCTCGTTCTCTCTGCAAAGCATGCACTTCGGATAGCCGCGCTGGGGGGCGGTCTTTGCCGCGGCGATGGCCTTGGGGTCCTTCTCCGGCTTGGAGAGATTGATGGTGATGTCCAGTTCCCCGTAGGGGGTGGCGGCCTTCCACTTTCTGTCCCGCGCAACGCGGTAACGGCGGATGTAGTCCGTGTCCTGACAGAAGCGGTAAAACCAGTCTGTGGCCTCCTTCGGGTCGGCCTGATACCGTCGCCGGAATTCACTGATGACCTGAGCGGGGCGGGGCGTCAGTATGCCCATCAGCTCGGTGTCGAACAGGTCGCGGCTGGTGATGTCGTTCTGTATGACGCCCCGCGCCGCCGCGTCGTCCAGCAGCTCCTTCAGGATATCCTCCAAGGGCTGCTCCCGGACTGTCTGCGGATCTTCCCAGGATTCCAGCTTCATAGCTTGTAGCAGGGCGTTGGAGGCCCATGTGCGGTCACATTCCTCTATAAGCCCTGTGCGCAGGGCGTAGCCCAGCAGATCTTCAATGGCCTGATAGCACATGCCGCACCTCCTATCCCAGCCGGATGCCGCCGGCCGGCCGGATGCGCACCACGTGGCAGCAGCCCCGTCCCAGCGAGGCATCCACCCTGTCGCGGAAGCCGTCCAGCATATCCAGCGGCACGAACGCCTGTGCCGTGCCGCCGAAGCCGCCGCCGTGGACACGGACGGCGCCCCGCCCCTCCAGCATGCGTTCGCACAGGGCGATGGTCACCATCAGCTCCTGCGCCGCCGTGCTGCCGGTGGGAATGATATTCTGCAAATACATGGCGGAGGAGCGCCCCGACTCCCGCACCAGCGCGAGAAACCGTTGGAAATGGCCGCTGCGGAGCGCCTGTACCTCCTCCCGCACCCGGCGGTTCTCGCCGTAGATGTGGAAGGCGCGGTTTACCGCCCGATCCCCCGCCGCCTTTCTGACCTGGGGCAGCCCCGCAAGGAAGTCCTCCTCCGGGATCTCCCGCAGCACCTCCTTGCCGAACACGCGGCAGACCGCCCGCAGCTCCTCGGTGATGGCACTGTACTCACCGGTCAGATCCTCGTGTCCCGCGCCGGAGTCCAGAATACACAGGGCATATCCGCAGGCGTGGAGATCCACATCCAGCCGCTCCACCGCCGGGTGGGCTGTATCCGCGAAGTCGATGGTCACCACGCCGCCCACGGAGGAGGCCGTCTGGTCCATCAGGCCGCAGGGCTTCCCAAAGAACACGTTTTCCGCATACTGGCCGATCTGCGCCAGCTCCACCGGCGTACAGTGCCCCGCCCAGAACAGTTCGTTGAGCATCGTCCCCATCAGCACCTCAAAGGCGGCGGAGGAGCTGAGGCCGCTGCCCTTGGGGACGGTGGAGGTCATATACA
>CABSAW010000068.1:0-7329 GCA_902475745.1 uncultured Oscillospiraceae bacterium | reverse complement strand
TACACCCTGCTGAACGTGGACCGCGGCGTGCCGGAGGTCTGGGGCAGCGTCTACGATGTCCGCGACCTCCTCAACGCCACCGTGAAGCTGCGGGATGGCAAGAAGGCCACTGACATGGAGCTGAGCTTCGGCGAAAAGATGGTTCTGAAGAAGGCGCTCCACAAGATCGGCGGCACCGATGTGGAAAAGCTGCTGAAAGCATACGGCGTTATCTGACCGAACCGCCTATAAAGTGAACGAAAAGGAGCCATGCCGCAAGGGCATGGCTCCTCTTTGTCAATCATGGGGGCGATATCACTGCATCAGGCGGATGGCGTGGTGCAGATTGCGGATCTCGACCTGCGGCTGGCTGGCGGCATATTCGCCGTCCAACGACCACGGGATAATGTCATCGGTTGTCAGCACCACGCGCTCCACATGGCGGAAGATAATGCCGGGCGCGTTGTATTCCATACGGGTCAGTGAGCTGATAAGGGTGCTGAGCTCCACGGCGTTTTTCGGCATACGCAGCAGCAGCAGCTCAAAGCGGCCGTCGTCCATTTTGACATGGCTGGGATCCAGCTTCATCAGCCCGCCCAGCGAGGTGGAGTTGCACACCGCGCCGAAGATGTATTCCTCGTCAAATACCTCGCCGTCCGCCTCGATACGGCAGCGGTAGGGCCGCAGGGAATCCAGATCCCCCATCCCCTCGAAAATGTAGGCCAGATGGCCCAGCGCGTTTTTCGCAGCCTGCGTGGCAGAATAGGAGGCGCGGGTAAACGCGCCGAAGGAGGCTACGTAGGCGAAATAGCGCCCGTTGTGCTGCCCCAGATCCAGCAAACGGGGCTGGGTGCAGGCGGCAATGGCGTTGGCCGCCGCCATGGGCTGGGAGGGAATATGCAGGCTGGCGGCAAAATCGTTGGTGCTGCCGTGGGGGATATACCCCACCGGCGGGCGGTGCTCCAGCGTCATCAGTCCGCACAGCGTCTCGTTCAGCGTGCCGTCTCCTCCGGCGCAGACCACCAGATCAAACCCGCCGCCCAGCTCTGCGGCGGCTCGCTTAGCGTCGCCGGGGCCTTCGGTGGTGAAGAGCTTGATCAGATACCCTGCCTGCGAGAATCTGGCCACCACATCAAACATGGGCGCCATGGAGCGGGTGCGGCCCGCTCTGGGATTGACAATAAACAGCAGCTTTTTCATGGAAGCCTCCTGTACAGCATCGTTTTTCCTATTATGCCACAGGGCTTCAGAAATTGCAAATCCCGGTTGAAAATCCTTGCAAATCCGGCGGGAATTGAGTATGATAATGGTAAATTCTACAATCGGGAGGCGGCAGTGTGAAAAAAAGTGTCTACTGGAAATGGGGTTTGACCGTATTTCTGACCGTATGTGCCATTCTGGTGTTTTATGACGCTTTCTATCAGGGCGGCACGCTGCAGCGCATATTGGGCAAGCTGGCCGAGGTGCTGGCCCCGGTGTTTTACGGGGGCGCCATGGCCTATCTGCTGACGCCGCTGGTGAAGTGGTTCGAGCGGGGCATCCTGTGGTGTATCCACAAGAGCAAGCGGCTGGAAAACCACCGCTGGAAGCACGGGAAGGCGTGGCTGCGGGCGGCCGCGATCCTGCTGACGTGGGCAGTGGTGCTGGCACTGCTGTACTGGTTGATGAGCGTGCTGATCCCGCAGCTGGTTGAGAGCGTGACCATGCTGATCAAAAACGCCCGCTATTACTACTATAAGGTATACCGCTGGGCTGACAGCTGGCTGGCGGCCAACCCGGAGATCGGCAGTTGGGCCAACGATGTGCTGAGCGAGTATTACAACAATGCCCTGCAAACGCTGACCGACACCATTCTGCCCAAGGCGCAGGAGATGGCCGCCGCGCTGACGGGCGGTATCTGGACGGGGATCCGCAGCGTACTGAGCTTTGCCATGAATTTCATTGTGGGCATTATCATTTCGATCTATCTGCTGGCGATGAAGGAGAAAAGTCTGGCCCGCGGCTGCAAGCTGATCTACGCCATCTTCCCGCGGGAAACGGCGGAGCTGGTGCTGACCGGTATGCACAACACCAATCAGGTGTTCTCCGGCTTTGTGCGGGGAAAGCTGCTGGATTCGCTGATCATCGGCATACTGTGCTTTATCGGGTGCTCGATCCTGCAAATGCCCTATACGCCGCTGGTCAGCGTGGTGGTGGGGGTAACCAATATCATCCCCTTCTTCGGGCCGTTTCTGGGTGCGATTCCCAGCGCCTTCCTGATTCTGCTGGTCAGTCCGCTGCGGTGCTTGTATTTCATCCTCTTCATCATCCTGCTTCAGCAGCTGGACGGCAATGTGATCGGCCCCAAAATCCTGGGCGACAGCACGGGGATTTCCAGCTTCTGGGTCATTGTGGCGATTCTGGTGGGCGGCGGCTTTTTCGGTGTGCCGGGGATGTTCTTCGGCGTGCCGGTGTGCGCCTGCCTGCGGATGCTGGCCAAGTGGCTGATGGACCGCAGTCTGGCCGGGCGCGGTATGCCCACCGAGGCCGGCGCCTATGTGGAGCGGCGCGAGGCGCTGCGCCGGACAAGAACGGGCGGCGGAGACGAGCCGTCCAACGCGGCGAAGCCGGAGGACGAACAGCAGCCCTGAGCATCCGGCCGTATTCAGGCCCTGTGGGCAATTTCTGAAAAAACAAAGGACGGGGAAACCCGTCCTTTGCGCTTCTTTGCGTTTTTCAAATGTTACCGAACCATATCGCGCTCGATCTCGGCCAGAGAATGAGCACCGCACATAAGCATGGTATCCTCCAGCTCCGCCTTCAGCTTGGCCACCAGCGCGGCAGGACCTTCCACACCGCCGCCGTAGACCATGTTGACGAAGGGGCGGGCAATCAGCACACCCTTGGCGCCCAGCGCCAGCGCCTTGAACACGTCCATACCGGTACGGATGCCGCCGTCCACCAGCACCATCACGTCCTTGCCGACAGCTGCCACAATCTCCGGCAGCACCTCTGCCGTGGCGGGGCACTGATCCAGCACGCGGCCGCCGTGGTTGGACACGACAATGGCCTTGGCACCGGCCTCGACAGCCTTCTCCGCGCCCTTGACGGTCATGATGCCCTTCAGGATAAAGGGTACGCCTGCGTAGTCGGCGATCTCCTTGAGCTGCGCCACCGTTTTGCTGCCGGCGGGCGGCGTCAGGTTCTTCAGGAAGGGCAGACCCGCCGCGTCGATATCCATGGCGATGGCGATGGGATCGGCGGCCTTGACCAGCGCCATCTTCTCCTCCACCAGCGCCATGTTCCAGGGCTTCACCGTGGGTACGCCGCAGCCGTGGTTCTTCTTCAGCGCCTCCGCAGCCGCCTCGATGACGGCGGGATTGGTGCCGTCGCCGGTGAAGGCGGCGATCCCGGCGTCGGCGCAGGCGGACACCAGAATGTCGTTGTAGGTCAGGTCGTCGTACTTATCGCCGTAGTGCAGCTGCATAGCGCCCACGGGAGCGGCGAACACAGGCAGCACCACCTGCTTGCCGAAGAAGTTATAGGACGTGTCCACCGGCTTGTTCTCGCAGATGGTGTCCATGTTGACGCACAGCTCCTGCCATTTCTGGTAGTTGCGGATAAAGCCGGTGCCCAGACCTTTGGCGCCGGGGCCGGGGACGGTGTTTTTGCAGGCCTGTCCGTTGCAGATCTTGCAGGACTTGCAGAAGGGCCCCATCAGATCACGGGAACGGTTGAGAATCTCCTGATAAGTCATAATCTCTTTCCTCACTTTCAAACAGCCGCAGGGGCATTGTATGGCATATCATACCACGATTCCGGAAATATGCAAGAACTTTCGGGGAATTCACCCATCGGAAATTCGAAATTCTTTCAGCCTGCCCATCCCATCAGCTTGACAAAGCTCCATGCCAGCTTGCAGCCGTAGAAGATGATCACCACGCCGCAGACCTTGTTGATCACATTGAGTATCTTTTCGTTGAATTTGCTGCCCAGCAGGGACACCAGCATGGACACCGTCAAAAACCACAGAGCGGACGCGCTGGCGAAGCCGGCGATGAAAAAGCCGTCTGTCCCGGCGGGCAGGCTGGCCCGGAAGGCGCCCAGCATCATGGTGCCGTCGATAATGGCCTGCGGATTGAGCCACGTGACCACGAAGGCGCTGGTAATCAGCTGCCAGATGGGCACGTTCACATCCCGGCCGCCCTCCAGACTGGCCTTGGAGCGCAGCAGCCCGATGCCGATCCAGACCACGATGAGACAGCCTGCGCCAAGAATCACCTTTTGCAGCCAGGGCAGCGCCTGCAGCAATGCGCCTGCACCCAAAAAGCAGGAAAGCCCCAGCGAAATATCCCAGAAGATCACGATCAGCGCCGTCAGAAGAACGCGGCTGCGCTTCTGGGTCAGGGCGCTGTTGATCACAAACAGGTTTTGCAGGCCGATGGGGGCCACATAGGCAAGGCCCATGGTCAGACCCTGAAGGTAAATGTTCATATTTGCTATTTACTCCTTTTTTCTTACCGGATATAATATGTATTATCATAGCACGATATGTGAAAAAAGCAAGAACACAGAATCCCATAACAAGGTCAGGATGAGCTTACCATGGGTCATTATGATTGTCCCTGCATGGAAAAATGCCCGCTGCACTACGCCATGAGCGTGATTGGCGGAAAATGGAAGTCGCAGATCGTCTGCGCGCTGACCAACGCGCAGTCGCTGCGCTATAACGCGCTGCGCGCCAAGCTGGATGGCATCAGCAATACAGTGCTGGCGACGGCGCTGCGGGAACTGGAGGCGGACGGTCTGGTGGTGCGCACGGTGTATCCCGAATCGCCTGTTCGGGTGGAATACAGCCCCACAGAGGACTGCCGCGCCCTGCTGCCGATCCTCGAGCAGTTCAGCGATTGGGCCGAGGCGCGGATGCGCCGCAGCGGTGCAGAAGGAAACGGCGTCTGACCCCGGTGGGCAGACGCCGTTTTGTCCGCTTTATATAGCGGCCCCGCTATTCAATGGTGCCGCCGCCCAGCACCCGGTCGCCATTGTAAAGCACAGCGGCCTGCCCGGCGGTGATGGCCCGCTGCGGCTCGTCGAACGTCAGGCGCAGACGGCCTTCCGGCAGCGGTTCTGCCAGCGCGGGCGCGTCCGTCTGGCGGTACCGGGTCTTGGCGGTGCAGCGGAAGGGCGCATCAGGCGTCTCACCGGCGATCCAGTTGACACGGTTTGCCGTCAGCGTCCTGCGGAATAGCCGCTCATTGTCTCCCAGCACCACACTGTTGTCCGCCTCGCGCTTGGCCAGCACGTAGACATGCTTCCCCACCGCGATGCCCAGCCCCTTGCCCTGACCGATGGTGTAGCAGGGCAGCCCCCGGTGACGGCCCAGCACACGGCCTTCCTCGTCCACGAAGTTGCCCGGCGTCAGCGTGACGCCCTGTGCCTGCAAGAAGGATACATAGTCGCCCTCCGGCACAAAGCAGATATCCTGACTGTCGGATTTGTCTGCGTTGACCAGTCCTGCCTCCCGGGCACTTTCCCGTATGGCGGGCTTGTCAAAATCGCCCACCGGCAGCAGCAGGTGGGAGAGCTGATACTGCGTCAGCTGATAGAGCACATAGCTCTGATCCTTCCGCCGGTCACGACCCCGCAGCAGACAATAGCGCCGGGCCGCGCCGTCATATACGATGCGGGCGTAATGCCCGGTGGCAATGAAATCGTAGCCCAGCGTCACCGCCCGATCCAGCAGCGCGCCGAATTTCAGGCAGCGATTGCACTCGATACAGGGGTTGGGCGTGCGTCCGGCGCAGTATTCCGCCACGAAATGATTCATCACATCGCGGCGAAAGGCCTCCGTCTCATTAAATACATAGAACCTCATGCCCAGCCGGTAGGCCACGGCCCGGGCATCCTCGGCGTCGTCGGCGCTGCAGCAGCGGCTCTCGTCGCCGGGGAGCAGCTTGAGCATGGCGCCGTCGCAGTCGTAGCCCTGCTGACGCAGCAGCAGCGCCGCCGCGGAGCTGTCCACGCCGCCGGACATGGCCACCAGCACCCGCTTTCCCTGATTTGCTTCCATAGGTTTACCTCTCTACATTCGGGGGCAGAATATGTGTGAGAAAAGTGTAACCCCGGCGTGAGCCGGGGTCAAGTAAAATTTTCTCAATCCAGATTGCGCTCGGTAAAGGCACGGTAGGGCAGCGCGTCGCTCAGCTCCATCATCACATGGGAAAAGCCGCCGGCATAGTCGGTCTGCGGCTGGCGCACGGCGTCGCCGTCGGCGCGCACATGGGGCAGCGCCACGGTGACCAGCGTCCCCTGTCCGATCCGGCTCTCCAGCAGCAGCCGGCCGCCGTGCCCCTCGGCAATGCGGCGGCAGATGGGCAGCCCCAATCCCAGCCCATGCGTGGAGGGATCCAGCCGCAAGCTTTCTTTCCAGCGGGAGAACAGGCTATCCATCTGCTGGGGCGGGATACCGCGGCCGGTGTCCCGCACGCTCAGCAGCACCAAGCCGCCCTTGCGCTCCAGCGTGACGGTTATTGCGCCGCCCGAGGGCGTATATTTCAGCGCATTGCTGACCAGATTCCACACCAGACGCTCCAGATACTCCGGGTGTACGGCACAGATGAGGTAGCGCTCGCGGCAAACGAAAGACAGCGTAACACCGGTTTCGCAGGCGATGGACGCCATCTGGCGGCACAGCTCATCCAGCCACACCACAAGCTCCAGATTTCTGGTCTGGAACGGTGTATCCGACGCCAGCTCCGGCGCCATGGACAGATTGTTCACCAGCCGCAGCAGCCGATAGTAGCTCTGCCGGGCGATGGCGTCCTCCTCGCCGGCGGGCGCGCTGCGGCTTGCCATACGTTCGGTGGCCAGATGCAGGTTGTTCAGGGGCGTGCGCAGCGCCGTGGCCAGATTGGGCAGCACACAGCTGAGAAGTCGTTTTTCTTCCGCGGTAAGCTCCGCCATGTCAACACCTCGCTTTACGTTCATCCTCTCTCACCCATTGCGCCGCTATCCGCCGCGGCGGGCGGAAAATAGCGGCTGAGCATACACATCATACCAAATGCACAAAAGAAAAGCAAGCTTGCCGTCGTATTTTGACAGATCGCGTAAAATTTTTTTTAAAAAGGGGCTTGCATTTTTCAGAGAAATTGCATATAATTCTAAACGTACCATATGTTTGATATATTCCATCAGAGAGGAAGTTATTTTATGAGCATCAAAGTTGGCATCAATGGTTTTGGCCGTATCGGCCGTATGGTCCTGCGCTGCGCCATGTCTCACCCCGAGATCGAGATCGTGGGCATCAACGATCTGTGCCCCGCCGACTATCTGGCATATATGGTGAAGTATGATACCATGCACGGCAAGTTC
>CABSAW010000067.1:0-7596 GCA_902475745.1 uncultured Oscillospiraceae bacterium | reverse complement strand
CGAACCCGCCTCCTCGGCTTGGGAAGCCGATGTACTACCGATGTACGAATCCTGCAAATATAAACGTATCATACCACACTTTTTCGTCCAATGCAAGGTGAAAATTGCCGCGGCCCCACTGCTGATGCAGCGCAGGGCTGCAAAACATATCCTGCACACCGGCACAAGTGCATATCTTGCGGCTTTTCGCGCCGCAGTACTCTGGGGGCGCGCCGGAAAGACTGCGCTTTCAAGAACCGGAAAACCCGGCGTCTGCTTTTGGCAGGCGCCGGGTTTTGTTACCCGATCATGTGCTTGAATTTTTGGCGTAAGGCAGGCGTAAATCCGCTTTTCCGCATCCAAAAAATCAAGCAATTTCAAGGCTTTGCGGCGTCTCTTAGTACATGCCGCCCATGTCGCCCATGCCGGGAGCGGGAGCCGGTGCGGGAGGCTCAGGCTTGTCGGCCACCAGAGACTCGGTGGTCAGCACCATACCGGACACACTGGCGGCGTTCTCCAGTGCGCTGCGGGTCACCTTGGCGGGATCCACGATACCGCTGGCGATCATGTCGCAGTACACTTCCTTATAGGCATCGAAGCCGTAGCCGTTCTTGCCGGAGGTGCGAACCTTTTCCAGCACCACGCTGCCGTCGATGCCGGCGTTGGCCGCGATCTGGCGGATGGGCTCCTCCAGAGCCTTGGCCACCATCTGCACGCCCACCTTTTCATCGCCCTCGGTGCTCTTCAGCAACTCGGTGACAGCGGGAATCACGTTGACGAAGATGGTGCCGCCGCCGGCCACGATACCTTCCTCAACGGCGGCCTTGGTGGCGTTCAGGGCATCCTCGATGCGCAGCTTCTTTTCCTTCATCTCGGTCTCGGTAGCGGCGCCGACCTTGATAACGGCCACACCGCCGGACAGCTTGGCCAGACGCTCCTGCAGCTTCTCTTTGTCGTACTCGCTGGTGGTCACGCCGATCTGGGAACGGATCTGCGCCACACGCTCCTTGATGGCCTGCTGGTCGCCCATGCCGTCCACGATGATGGTGTTCTCCTTGGTGACCTTGATCTGGCGGGCACGGCCCAGCTGATCGATGGTGGCCTCCTTCAGCGTCAGACCCAGCTCCTCGCTGATGACCTGGCCGCCGGTCAGAATGGCGATATCCTGCAGCATCTCCTTACGGCGGTCGCCAAAGCCGGGGGCCTTAACGCACACCACGTTCAGCACGCCCTTCAGGCGGTTCACCAGCAGGGTGCTGAGAGCCTCGCCCTCCACGTCCTCGGCGATGATGAACAGCTTCTTGCCGCTCTGCAGCATCTGCTCCAGCAAGGGCAGGATGTCGGCAATGACGGAGATCTTCTTGTCGGTGATCAGGATATAGGGATCATCCACAACGGCTTCCATCTTCTCCATATCGGTTGCCATGTAGGGAGTGATGTAGCCGCGGTCAAACATCATGCCTTCCACGACCTCACTGTAGGTCTCAGCGGTCTTGGACTCCTCAATGGTGATCACGCCGTCGGCAGAGACCTTCTCCATGGCCTCGGCGATCAGCTTGCCGATGGCCTCGTCGCCGGAGGAGACAGCGCCCACGCGGGCGATATCGTCGGTGCCGTTGACTTTCTGGCTCTGGGCCTTGATGGCGCCCACAGCGGCGTCAACAGCCTTGGCCATGCCCTTCTTCATCACGATGGGGTTGGCGCCGGCAGCCAGATTCTTCAGACCCTCGCGGATCATGGCCTGAGCCAGCAGGGTAGCGGTGGTGGTGCCGTCGCCGGCCACGTCGTTGGTCTTGGTGGACACCTCGCGCACCAGCTGTGCGCCCATGTTCTCAAACGGATCGTCCAGCTCGATCTCCTTGGCGATGGTCACGCCGTCGTTGGTGATCAGGGGAGAACCAAACTTCTTATCCAGTACCACGTTGCGGCCCTTGGGACCCAGCGTGACCTTTACGGTATCGGCCAGCTGATTGACGCCGGCTTCCAGCGCCTTGCGAGCCTCGTCGCCGCGCTTAATCATCTTAGACATATAACTTACCTCCTACTTTTACTCCACGATGGCCAGAATGTCGCTCTGCTTGACGATGATATACTCCACCTCGTCCAGCGTCACCTTGGTGCCGGCGTATTTATCGGTAATAACCTTGTCGCCGGGCTTGACGGACATGGTCACGGTCTTGCCGTCCACGATACCGCCGGGGCCAACGGCGATCACCTCTGCCACAGAGGGCTTCTCCTTTGCACTGCCGGTCAGGATAATGCCGCCCTTGGTGGTCTCCTCGGCCTCAGTCATCTTCAGCACCACACGATCAGCAAGCGGTGTCAGCTTCATAGTTGGTTGCCTCCTTATATTTTTTATTCACTACGAATACGAGTTCAGCGTTAGCACTCAATTCCTTCGAGTGCTAACGCTGATTATCATACCACACTTTTTCTGAATTTCAAGGGGTAAATGCAAAAAACACAAAAAATTCACAAACGGGATAAAACGCCTGGCCGCTCACCGTGCCGTGGCGTTGCACGAGCAGCCCTCCGGGCCGAAGAAGTTCAGCTTTTTGTCGCCCATGCGGATGGTCACATCGCTGCCGGTCATACACTCGCCGTCCAGACAGGTGACGATATCCGCCTTTTTCGACCGGATACGGATCGTGCCGGCCTGAAAGCAGCGTGCCAGATGGGGGAATCTGTGGTAATCGCCTTTGGCGTATGGCCCCACAAACTTGGCAAAGGTCATTCGGCTCACTTTTTTTACCACCAGCGTATTGAGCACGCCGTCGTCCATCCGGGCCTCCGGCACCGGCATGAAGCCGCCGCCGTAGTATCGCCCGTTGCATACGGCGATCAGTGAATAGTCCCCCTCCACGGCCTGACCGTCCAGCTCCACGGTCCAGTGGGAGGCGATTCCCTTGAACAGGAAGTTCACCGCCAGAGAATAGACATAGCTGCCCCGGCCGCTGAGCAGCGGGCTTTCGCTGTATTTATGTACATCGGCGGCCACCCGTGCGTCAATACCGGAGCAGGCGATGGTCAGCACCACGCGGCCGTTGACATCGATGGTATCCATGGGAAACTGGGGGCCGTCCCACAGGTTTTCCGCATCTTCAAACAGTGCCGCGCCGGAACCGAAATTTCTCAGAAAATCGTTGCCCGTGCCAACGGGGATCACAGTCATGGCGGCGTTATCGTAGCCGATGATGCCATTGGCCACCTCGTTGGCGGTACCGTCGCCGCCGCAGGCGTAAAAGCGCAGATCCTCGCCGCTTTCACACAGGCGGCGGGCCAGCTCTGTGGCATGACCCTGCTTCTTGGTCAGGATGCACTGCACCTCTAGTCCGTGCTGTGCCCGCAGAGCGTCCGCCATATCGTAGATGCGCTGCCGGCTGTCGCGCTTACCGGCATTGGGATTGATAATAAAAACATGCTTCACGGCAATAACCCTTTCGCAGCGTATTTTTAACTATTGTATCAGTGCCGCAGGAAATTACATGAACAAATCTTGCATTCCGCCGCGGCGGTTATTGTGCTGCCGCAGGGCCACATCGGCCCGCACGGCTTGCGAGGGCGCTTCCCATATACGGCGATCATCGGCCCCTGCAAAAGACCGATCCGCCGCAGGCTTATACCTTGTTGCCGTACATGAACACGTCGCACTTGATCATGCCGTTGTACAGCTTCCTCTTTTTGGCGGCCTGCTGGCCGAAGGTACGCTCGAATTCTGTGTGGCTGCTGAGCACCAGCGTGCGCCAGCCCTCCGGCAGCAGCCGCCACACCTTGCCGAATTCACGATACAGATCCTCGGCCTCCTCCTTTTCCATCAGCCGCTGGCCGTAAGGCGGGTTGGTGACCAGCTGGCCGTAGGGGCTGTCCCGATGGAACGTCCGCATGTCGGCCACCTCAAAGCGGATATCCTCCGCCACGCCGGCCTTGTGGGCATTAGAGCGGGCGATGGCCACCGCCTGCGGGTCCACATCGCCGCCCCAGATATCGTATTGGCCGTGGAACTCCTTGTCGCGGGCCTCATCCCCGGCCCTCTGCCAGCTGTCTGCGGGTATAAAACCCCACCGCTGGGCGTCAAAGGCGCGGCTTAGCCCCGGCGCCCGGTTGCGGGCGATCAGCGCCGCCTCAATGGGAATGGTACCGCTGCCGCAGAAGGGGTCGCAGAAGGGGTCGCGGCCCCGGTAGCGGGAAAGCTGCACCAGCGCGGCGGCCAGCGTTTCCCGCAGCGGCGCTTCCACGCCCACGGCCCGGTAGCCCCGCTTATAGAGCCCCTCGCCGCTGGTATCCAGCGTCAGCAGCACCTGGTCCTTGAAGATGGCAAAGCGCACCTGATATTTGGTGCCGCTCTCCGGAAACTGCTCCAGATGATAGGCGCTCTTCATCCGCTCCACCATGGCTTTTTTGATGATGCTCTGGCAGGCAGGCACCGCGTGGAGTTGGGAGGAGATGGAGTAGCCCTTTACCGGGAAGGCGGCGTCACGGGGCAAAAAGTCCTCCCACGCCACGGCGCGGGTGCCCTGAAACAGCTCCTCAAAGCTGCGGGCGGGGAAATCCGCCAGCACCAGCATCACCCGTGCGCCGCAGCGCAGGTTGATGTTCAGTCGGGCACAGTCGTCCAGAGAGCCGCGGCACAGCACGCGGCCGTTTTCCGCCTTGACGTCCTGCAGCCCCAGACGCTTGCATTCATCACTTACCAGCTTTTCCAGTCCCAGCAGGCAGGGAACCACATATGTGTACATCGTAATACCTCGAAAATGGTCGTAGTTAAATACAGTATACCGAATGGCGGGGAAAAGCGCAAGGGAAACGGCGAAAAAATAACAGTGGAAGAATTGCCGCATGTCGTGTATAATAAAAAACACCCTTCTATGGGGCATAATAAACGGTGTAAACTTGAAATTGCGGGCCGCAGCCGGAAAAAAACAGCAAACGCAACCTGAAGTTGATAGACATATTTCGCGCGCATGTGCTATGCTGTGGGCAGAAAGAAACGGAGGAAGACGGATATGGCCTTTGGAGAACGTCTACAGGAGGTGCGCCGCAGCAATGGGCTGACGCAGGAGCAGTTTGCCGAGGCGCTGCAGGTGTCCCGTCAGGCAGTAAGCCGGTGGGAATCCGGCCGCAGCTACCCGGAGGTGGATAAAATCCTCTATATCTGCAACCGTTACGGTGTGTCCATCAGTACCCTGTTTGCCGAGGAGGCGCCTGTGCCCGATGGTGACCGGCCGCAGCCGCTTCAAGCGGCGGCCCAGCCGCCGCAGGACAGTCTGCTGACCTCGCTGGATTCTTTCATTACCAATCTGTCCCCCAAGAGCAAGTGGATCGGCATAGGGATTCTGGCAGGCGCGGCGGTGCTGGCGCTGCTGATCGGCCTATGCCTGAAAGGAGGAAGCGGAGACATGTCAACCATTATATGGATCGCGGCCATTGTGATCTTCGGCGTGGTGGAGGCGGCCACGGTGGGTCTTGTATCCATCTGGTTCGTGATCGGCAGCGTGGCAGGGCTGGTTGCCGCGGCGCTGAACGCGCCGATCTGGCTACAGGTGGTGCTGTTTTTCATCGTGTCCATCGCAGCGCTGATCGCCACGCGGCCGCTGGTGAGAAAGCTGGCGCATAAGGGCGAGGTGGCCACCAATGCCGACCGGGTGCTGGGCGGCACGGCCCGGGTCACCGAAACCATCGACAACACCATTCCCACCGGCGAGGTGTATATCGACGGAAAAACATGGTCGGCCCGCAGTCAGTCCGGCGCGGTCATCGCCCCGGAAACGCTGGTAAAGGTCATCCGGCTGGAGGGCGTCAAGCTTTTTGTGGACGTTCCTCACGAGCAAAAGCAGTAAACAAATACATCATGATAAATCTAAGAAAAAACAAGGAGGAATAACAATGGGAGGCTATATTGCAATCGGTGTACTGGTGGTTCTGATTCTGGTGCTGGTGGTCAGCTGCATCCATGTGGTGCAGCAGTCCAAGGCCTTTGTGGTGGAGCGTCTTGGCTCCTTCAGCGCGGTATGGGGCAACGGTCTCCACTGGAAGTGGCCCTTTATCGAGCGGGTGGTCAAGAAGGTCAGCCTGAAGGAGCAGGTGGCGGACTTCGATCCTCAGCCGGTGATCACCAAGGATAACGTCACCATGCAGATCGATACCGTCATCTATTTCCAGATCACCGACCCCAAGCTGTACACCTACGGCGTGGAGTACCCCATGAGCGCCATCGAGAACCTGACGGCCACCACCCTGCGCAACATCATCGGCGAGCTGGAGCTGGATCAGTCCCTGACCAGCCGCGACACCATCAACGCCAAGATGCGCTCCATTCTGGACGAGGCCACCGACCCGTGGGGCATCAAGGTCAACCGCGTGGAGCTGAAGAACATCCTGCCGCCCCGCGAGATCCAGAACGCCATGGAAAAGCAGATGAAGGCCGAGCGTGAGCGCCGCGAGTCCATTCTGCAGGCCGAGGGCCAGAAGGCCAGCCAGATCCTGGTGGCCGAGGGCGAGCAGCAGTCCGCCATCCTGCGGGCCGACGCCGCCAAGCAGGCCCGGATCATGGCCGCCGAGGCGGAGGCTCAGTCCATTCTGAAGGTGCAGCAGGCCATGGCCGACTCCATGCGCCTGCTGAACGAGAACGCCCCCAACGATCAGGTTATCAAGCTCAAGGCGCTGGAGGCCATGCAGAAGATGGCCGACGGCAAGGCCACCAAGATCATTATCCCCAGCGAAATTCAGGGGTTGGCCGGTCTGGCCGCCAGCGCCAAGACGCTGCTGGAGAGCGACAAGGCAGAGTAAGCTATGGCGAAGCAGGAACGCTTTGAGAAGGTGTACGTACAGGGCGTTTTCACCGGAAACGAGATCTGGGTGGACACCGAGACCGGCGTGCAGTACTTCTACCACGCCGCGGGCAATTCCGGCGGGCTGACGGTGCTGGTGGATGCCGAGGGCAAGCCCCTGCTGTACCGCAAAGCGCCGGACGCACCGGAATTCTGACGGAGAAAGAAGTCCCGCCGTCCCGCAAGTCTGGACCTGAAAAGGAGCTGAGATATTCCATGTACTATCTCTTTGCCAACGGCTTGCAGCCCCAGTCTGCCCCACCGGCGGACGGACAGGGCGTGCTGGCCATCCTTACGCCGCAGGAGGTACACGGCGCGGCGCTGCCCGCCGGACTGTCCGCGCCCGCTGTCCCCGCCGCCCCCCACGAATCTCAGTTCTGCTGGCTGCACATTGACCGCACCGGCGTCACCGGCCACCTGCGCACGCCGCCGCGCCCCAATCAGTCCGCCCACCGGCTGGGCTTCACATGGGCGGGCGGAGGACTGCTGGTGGTGGACCATGACAAGGTGGCGGCGGACTGCGCCGTTCGCCTGACGGAGCAGGGCGCACCGCTGCCGGACGGCCCGGACAGCTTTCTGGTGGCGCTGCTGCTGCACCTGATCCGGGATGATCTGCCCTATATCCAGCAGCTGGAGACGCGGCTGACCGATTTGGAGCAGGCGGTGCTGGATAACGATACCGGGCGCTTTCTCCACCGGATGAGCGTGATCCGCAAGGAACTGAACCGCACCAATCGCTACTATGCGCAGCTGTGCGACTTCGCCTCCACCCTGCTGGAGGACGCGGAGG